>JADGQV010000064.1 GCA_017881465.1 Gemmatimonadaceae bacterium | reverse complement strand
AGCCCGCGGCCATCAACTGGCCCGCCGATTGCCCTTGGCAGGTAGTCTTCAGTTAAGTCACCTCCAAATTTCTCTTGACCACAGTGCGCTGGGACAACTAACTTGCTCGCTAGCACAAGTCGCACGACACATACGAGACCTCACTTGATCCAATCGCCCGCTAATTATCGAATTCTCCTTCATCCCGCCTCGAATCGACGCGGGGCGACGGGGAGACTTTGCGCGGGCACCAACACGGACTCATAGCAGGTTGCTGGAATAAACGCGCAAAGGACCTCTCCCAAATCGGAAGAGGTCCTTTTTTTATGTCACGACGGAACCCACGGGAGCAAACGCTCCGGGGATAGACGATGACGGAAAAGCAGGGACTGTACGATCCGGCTTACGAGCACGACGCGTGCGGAATGGGTTTCGTCGCCCATATCCACGGCGTTCGCTCTCGCGACGTGGTGGACAAGTCTCTCGAGCTCCTCCGAAATCTCTCGCACCGGAGCGCTGTCGCGGCCGATGCTTGCACCGGCGACGGTGCCGGCATCCTGCTCCAGGTTCCGCACGCTTTCCTGCGACGGGTTTGCGGCCCGCTCGGAATCTCCTTGCCTGACGCGGGGAGCTACGGCGTCGGCACCCTCTTCCTTCCCTCCCGTCGTGCCGACCGTCTCATCTGCGAGCGCATGGTTGAAGCAGCTGTCGCAGGGGAGGGGTGTTCCGTGCTGGGCTGGCGCGATGTTCCGGTCGACGACTCTGTCCTATCCGGTCCCACTCGGCGGGCGCGTCCGGCGATGCGGCAGATATTCGTCGCGCAGATGGGTGTGGGACAGATGGGTGTGGGACGCGAGGTCGACACCAGCTCTTCCTTCGAGATATCGCTGTATGTGATCCGACGGAGAATAGAAGCCGCGCTGCGCGAGATTCCGGGCAGCGACTGCTACGTCGCGAGTTTTTCCTCGCGCACTCTGGTTTACAAAGGGATGCTCCGGCCGGATCAGCTCGCGCGATTCTATGAAGACCTTCGTGACCCGGATCTGGCGAGCGCGATTGCGTTGGTCCACTCGCGTTTCTCGACCAATACTTTCCCATCCTGGCGGCTGGCGCACCCGTACCGGTTTCTCTGCCACAATGGCGAAATCAACACACTGCGCGGGAATCTGAGCTGGATGCGTGTGCGCGAGGCCATTATGTCCTCTGCTCGCTTCGGCGGCCGACTCGCCGCGTTGCTGCCAGTCTGCGGCGAGAATCAGAGCGATTCAGCTTCGCTGGACAATGCGCTCGAGCTGCTGACGCTCGCCGGCCGGCCTCTCGCGCACGCGATGGCGATGCTGATTCCGGAGGCGTGGGAAGGACATACGACCATGTCCCCCGAACGCCGAGCGTTTTACGAGTACCACGCGTCGCTGATGGAGCCATGGGACGGGCCGGCCGCGGTCGCCTTCACCGATGGGCGCCAGGTCGCGGCCGTGCTCGATCGCAACGGGCTCCGGCCCGCGCGGTACGTCGTCACCTCCGATGATCTCGTCGTGCTCGCGTCGGAGGCCGGCGCGGTGGCGATTCCCGTCGAAAACGTTCGCGCCAAAGGAAGGCTCGAGCCCGGCAAGATGCTCGTCGTCAACACTACGCAGGGACGCATACTCGACGACGAAGCCCTCAAGACAGAGCTCGCGTCGGTGCGGCCGTACGGGCGCTGGGTCGCGGAGCAGAGAATCAATCTGGCGGAGCTCGTCGCGAAGAACGGCGCGAATGAACTGCAGCTGCGAGACGAACGAGATGCGAGAGGTCAGCTACAAGTTGCGAGGTCTGAGACGGAGCATGACGACCGTACTCTATCTCTTCAACTTCTACAGCGCGCGTTCGGGTATACCGCCGACGAGCTGAAGATGGTTCTTGGGCCTATGGCCGACGCGGGGGAGGAGCCCGCTGGATCCATGGGGAATGATACGCCGCTCGCGGTTTTGTCGAGGCGTCCGCAACTCCTCTCTTCCTACTTCCGGCAACTTTTCGCTCAGGTGACGAATCCCGCGATCGACCCGATTCGCGAGCAGCTCGTGATGTCGCTGGCGATCAACCTTGGGCCCCAGAGCAATCTGCTGGATGAGACCGCCGAGCACGCGAAGCAGCTTCGCATCGCTCAGCCGGTACTCACCGAGCAGGCGATGTCCGCGGTGCGTGGTGTGACTGATCCAACCTTGCGTGCGGTTACGCTTCCCGCGCTTTTCCCCATTGCCAGTGGTATTGATGCGCTGGAATTGGCGGTCGACGATCTCTGCCGCGCCGCTACCCGAGCGATCGCGGACGGATGCGGGATCCTCATTCTGAGCGACCGCGGGATCAGCGCGGACCAGGCTCCGATCCCGTCGCCGCTCGCGGTCGCGGCGGTGCACCATCACCTCATTCGCGAAGGACTGCGCTGGCGCGTGAGTCTTATCGCCGAAACCGGCGAAGCGAGAGAGGTCTCGCATCTGGCACTGCTCGTCGCCTACGGCGCGAGCGCCGTGCACCCGTACTTGGCGCTCGAGACTGTCGCCGCAATGGCTCGCCCCGAGGCAACCGGAGACAAGCCGCACGGCGCCGCCGCCCAGGAGCGCTACGTGAAGGCGCTCGGGAAAGGTCTGCTCAAGATCATGTCGAAGATGGGCATCTCCACGCTGCAGAGTTACTGTGGCGCCCAGTTATGGGAGGCGGTGGGATTGAGCACCGCGCTCGTGGATCGCCATTTCGCCGGCACACCGTCACGCGTGGGCGGCATCGGCATGGAGCTAATCGCCCACGAAACTTTACGCCGGCATAGCGACGCGTTTGACACAGCATCGATCACAACGCGGCTCGACCCAGGTGGTGAGTACCAGTATCGCGTGCAGGGGGAGCATCACAACTGGAATCCGATGACAATCGCGAAGCTCCAGCACGCGACGCGCAGCGACAGCTACTCGACGTTCAAGGAGTTCAGCCAGCTCGCGAACGACGAGACTCGCCGGCAGTCCACTTTGCGAGGCCTGCTGGATTTTGTCGAGCGGGATCCGGTACCGTTGGACGAGGTCGAGCCCGCGAGCGCCATCACCCGGCGATTCTGCACCGGAGCGATGTCGTTCGGATCACTGGGCAAAGAGGCCCACGAGACGCTCGCGATCGCGATGAACCGGCTCGGCGGTCGCAGCAACAGCGGCGAGGGCGGCGAAGATCCCGCCCGCTTCGGCACCGACCGCAACAGCGCCATCAAGCAGGTCGCGTCGGCGCGCTTCGGCGTTACCGCCGAGTACCTCGTGAACGCGGCGGAGCTGCAGATCAAGATCGCGCAGGGGGCAAAGCCCGGCGAAGGAGGACAGCTCCCGGGGCACAAGGTGGATGCGGTGATCGCGCGCACGCGGCACTCGATGCCCGGCGTGACACTCATCTCGCCTCCGCCCCACCACGACATCTACTCGATCGAAGATCTGGCGCAGCTTATCTACGACCTCAAGGCGATAAGTCCGGCGGCCGCGATTTCGGTGAAGCTGGTAGCCGAGGCGGGTGTGGGCACCGTCGCCGCGGGCGTGGCGAAGGCGCGCGCGGATCTGATTCTCATCTCCGGCGACTCGGGTGGCACCGGCGCTTCGCCACTCTCGAGTATCATGCGCGCCGGGAGTCCGTGGGAGCTCGGGCTCGCCGAGACGCAGCAGACGCTCGTGATCAACGGTCTGCGCGGGCGTGTGCGATTGCAGACGGACGGCCAGCTCAAGACCGGACGGGACGTGGTCGTCGCGGCGCTGCTCGGCGCCGACGAGTTCGGGTTCGCTACCGCGCCGCTCATCGTCGAAGGATGCGTGATGATGAGGAAGTGTCATCTCAATACCTGCCCCGTCGGCATCGCGACGCAGGATCCGGAGCTGCGAGCGAGGTTCACTGGTCAGCCCGAGCACGTGGTGAATTACTTCTTCTTTATCGCGGAAGAGGTGCGTGAGCTGATGGCGCGCCTCGGCTTCCGCACGATGGACGAGATGATCGGCCGCACCGATATGCTGCGCGCTCTGCCGTCTTCGGACAATGCCAAGGCGGCCACACTGGATCTTTCCGCGCTCCTGCATCTGGCGACGCCCGCGTCGCGCGCGCGCACGGACAGCGTTGCGCGCCGGCATGTCAGATTGAGGGTGGACCATTCGGAGGAAGATGGAGGGTTGAACGGGAGGCTCGTCGAGCTGGCCCAACCGGCGCTCGAACGTGGCGAACGGGTGAAGGAGACGCTCCCCATCACCAATTCCGATCGCGCTGTTGGCGCGACGCTCTCTGGTGAGATCGCTCGTCGATATGGCGACACAGGTCTGCCCGAGGAAACGATCTCCTTCAGATTCACTGGGTCAGCGGGTCAGAGCTTCGGAGCATTCGCGGCGCGCGGGCTCTCGCTCGAATTGGAGGGAGAGGCGAACGACTACGTCGGCAAGGGGCTCTCTGGCGGACGCTTGATCGTGCGGCATCCGCGCTCCGCGCAGTTCATCCCCGACCAGACGGTTCTCATTGGCAACACGGTGCTCTACGGCGCGACGTCGGGCGAAGCTTATTTCGCAGGGGTTGCGGGCGAGCGCTTCGGCGTGCGGAACAGCGGGGCGATCGCGGTAGTGGAAGGAGTCGGCGATCACGGCTGCGAGTACATGACGGGCGGAACGGTCGTCGTGCTCGGCCGCACCGGCCGGAACTTCGGTGCCGGAATGAGTGGCGGCATCGCGTTCGTGCTGGACGAGTTCGGCGAGTTTGAGCATGGGGGGCAGTGCAACACCGGGATGGTGGAGCTTGCGCACGTGACGGACCGTGGCGAGCTCGAGCTTCTGCGGCGCCTGGTGGAACAGCACGCGCGGTACACCGGCAGCGCGCGCGCGAAGCGAGAGCTGGGGCGATGGGAGCGGGCGCAACGGCTTTTTGTCGCCGTCGTGCCAACCGAGTACCGAAAGGCGCTCGAGCGTCGAGCGGACGCCGACGCTGCCACGGCTGCGCGGCGCGGGTTGGTCATCGGAGAAATCGGGAGCGCTCGTCATGGCTGATCCAAAAGGATTTCTCACGCTTCGCCGGGCGATACCGGGGCGCCAGGCGGTGGAAGACCGTGTGCGTCACTGGCGGGAATTTTATGGTCCGGTTCCAGAGGCGGCCGTGCGCACTCAGGCGGCGCGCTGCATGGATTGTGGAGTTCCATTTTGTCAGGGTGATTCCGGGTGTCCCGTGCGGAATATCATCCCCGAATGGAACGGTCTCGTGCAGCGCGGCGAATGGCGCGAGGCGCTCGAGTCCCTGCAAGCCACGAATAATTTCCCGGAGCTTACCGGCCGGCTCTGTCCCGCGCCCTGTGAGTCGGCGTGTGTGCTCGGTCTGGTGAACGAGCCCGTCGCCATCCGGCACGTCGAGCAGACGATCGCGGATCGTGGCTTCGCGGAGGGTTGGGTGGTGCCGCGTCCGCCGCGGAGAAACTCGGGGTTCAAGGTCGCGGTAGTCGGGTCGGGGCCTGCGGGCCTGGCTGCCGCGCAGCAGCTGCGCCGAGCCGGACACACGGTTGTGGTGTTCGAGAAGAACGAGCGAGTTGGCGGACTGCTTCGCTACGGAATACCCGAGTTCAAGCTGGAGAAGTCGGTGCTCGATCTTCGACTTACGCAGCTCGAGGCGGAGGGAGTGCGATTCCGCACGGGGATCGATGTTGGCGAGGACATCACCGCCCAAGAGTTACGCGCGGAGTTCGATGCCGTCTGCGTGGCTACGGGAGCGGGGGCGGCGCGTGATCTCGACGTGCCTGGCCGCCCACTAGAAGGAGTCCACCTGGCAATGGATTTTCTGACGTCGCAGAATCGCAGGCTCGCCGGCGATGCGTTCACGGAAACGGTCAGCGACGCGCGCGATCGGCGCGTCGTGATCATCGGCGGCGGTGACACCGGCTCCGATTGCGCTGGAACGTGCGTTCGTCAGGGAGCGCGCAGTGTCAGGCAGTTCGAGCTCCTGCCGCAGCCGCCCGCTGGTCGTGCGCCGACCACGCCCTGGCCTCTCTGGCCGATGCAGCTGCGCACGTCACATGCGCACGAGGAGGGTTGTGATCGAGAGTGGAGCGTCGCCACCACCGCGTTCTCCGGCGAGGATGGGAGAGTGCAGCGGATTCACGCCGCCCGTCTGGAGCGACAGGTATTCGCCGACGGGCACACCGACTACGCGCGATTGCCCGGGACCGACTTCGAGCTGGAAGCGGATCTGGTACTGCTGGCGATGGGCTTCACCGGTCCCGTAAAGAGCAGGCTGCTGGTGGATCTCGCCGTTCAGCTGGACGGTCGGGGTAGTATTGCAACCGATGGCGCGCATCGCACCAGCGTACCGGGAGTTTTCGCCGCCGGCGATGCGCATCGGGGAGCGTCACTCATCGTGTGGGCGATTCGCGAGGGCCGCGACGCCGCGGATAGCATCGATTCCTGGTTGCGCGCGGGCTGAACGGCCGATACACACTCGAACGCGAATTGGGCGAGGGCGGGACGAGTTGCTCATCTCGGCCAACGTCACCGGCTGTGCTTGTACATCATGTCCACGAGCTCGTCGTACATCGCGTTCGCCTTATCGCCGCCGGCGTTGATCGCCGACGTGGCGCAATACTTCAGGTGGTTGCGCATGAGCTCCCGCCCCACCGCGCGCAGCGCCTCGTGCACCGAGGAGATTTGCGTCATCACGTCGGCGCAGTACCGCTCCTCCTCCATCATCTTCTGCAGTCCGCGCACCTGTCCCTCGATCCGGCGCAAGCGCTTGAGATTGCGGTCCTTGATCTCGGGATCGACTCCGTGGGCCAGCCGGTTGCCGGCGGCGGACACGTGCTTCACCCCACACCCGCAAGTCGCGCTCGCGGTGGAGAGCGCTGCCTTTGATGCCCGCACTGTCTTTGTTGCCATAGCCATATTCACCTCGTGTGCTCGTGGATCAACCAAGCGGCCGCGATTGTGCGCGAGCAGCGCTACGCGATGGACGCTCCGCGGAGCCGGAGACTGTTCGTGACTACACTGACAGAGCTAAACGCCATCGCGGCGCTCGCCAGGATCGGACTCAGGAGCAATCCGAACGCGGGGTACAGCACGCCCGCCGCAATCGGAATCCCCACCACGTTGTAAACGAAGGCCCAGAACAAGTTCTGCTTCATCGTCCGCATCGTCCGGCGCGACAGCTCGATCGCTTGCGCCGCGCTCTGGAGATCGCCGCGCATGAGCACCACGTCTCCCGCTTCAGCGGCGATGTCGGTCCCCGTGCCAATCGCCATGCCCACATCCGCCTGCGCCAGCGCCGGTGCGTCGTTGACCCCGTCGCCCACCATCGCGACCACCTTCCCCTCCGCTTGCAGCCGCTGGATCTCCGCCACCTTCCCATCCGGGAGCACGCCCGCGACGACGTGGTCGATGCCCGCCTCGTTCGCGATCGCGCGCGCCGTCCGCTCGTTGTCGCCGGTGAGCATGACCACGTCGAGCCCCATCTGGCGCAGGCGCTGGATGGCCTCACGCGAGGTGGGCCTGATCGGGTCGGCCACCGCGATCACACCGGCCAGCGCGCCGTCGATTGCCACGTACATCGGTGTCTTGCCCTCGCCCGCGAGCCGTTCGGCACTCTCGCGCAGTGGTGAGGCGTCGATCGCATGGTCTGCCATCAGCGCCGCGTTACCAACGGCGAGTGCGACGCTGTCCACCACACCGATCGCCCCACGACCGGCGACGGCGTCGAAGCCTTCCGGCGTCGACAGCGCCAGACCACGTGTCCTGCCGTACCGCACAATGGCATCGGCCAGTGGGTGCTCGCTCGCGGTCTCGAGCGAGGCGACGAGACGCAACAGCTCGTCGTCGGTTCGGCTTGCTCCGGCCACGGCGACCACGTCGGTCACGGTGGGCTTCCCCTCAGTGACGGTCCCCGTCTTGTCGAGCACGATTGTCTTGACGTCGCCCGCGCGCTGGAGCGCCTCACCGCCTTTGATCAACACACCGAGCTCGGCTCCTTTCCCCGTCGCCACCATGACCGCGGTGGGGACGGCTAGCCCCATCGCGCACGGGCAGGCGACGATGAGCACCGCGACCGCCGCCGCGAACGCCCGCACCGCTGGCGCAGGAATGCCAACAGCCCCCGCCGCGATGAACCAGACGACGAAGGTCACGATCGCAATCGAGACCACCACCGGGACGAAGATCCCGCTCACCCGGTCGGCGAGACGCTGAATCGGTGCGCGCGATCCCTGCGCGTCGCGCATCAGCCTGACGATCTGCGCGAGCACCGAATCCGCACCGAGCGTCGTCGCCGTGTAGCGGAAGCTTCCTGTATTGTTGATCGTGCCGCCGATCACCTTGTCGCCGACCCCTTTCATCACCGGGAGCGACTCGCCGGTGAGCATCGACTCATCCAGGGCGCTCTGACCAGCGATGATCTCGCCGTCCACCGGGACGCGCTCGCCTGGGCGCACCACGACGGTCTCGCCGTGCAGCACCTGCTCCACTGGGATGTCGATCTCCTCACCGCCCCGCACCACGCGCGCCGTCTTCGGCTGCAGATCCACGAGCGCGCGCAGCGCCGTCGATGTCTGGCGTTTGGCGCGCGCCTCGAACGCATTCCCGGTCAGGATGAGCGCAATGATGAACGCCACGGCCTCGTAATACACGTCGGGCATCATCCCGCGGCTCGTGAAGATTCCTGGCGCCACCGTCGCAACGACGGAGTACAGGAAGGCCGCGCCAGTCCCGACCGCGACGAGCGTGTTCATGTCCGCCGAGTGATGGCGGAAGGCAATCCAGGCGCGGGTATAGAAGTGTCGCCCCGCCCACGCCATCACGCCGAGCGTGAGCGCGAACAGACCGTAGGCCAGCAGCGCCGGAGGAATAGCGTACAGCCACGGCGCGGCGCTCATGAACCCCGGCGTGAGCGACGTCATCGCCCACCGCATGAAGGGATCGGCGGCCGTGCCGTGTGCCGCCGCGGCCATCCCGCCGTGCGCGGCCATGAGCGGCATCGAGAAGATCATCGCCAGCACGGCGACGACGCCACTTACAATCGCCTTGCGGCGCAGGTCACTGAACTCCTCCGTCTGCGCGCGGTCGCGCGCTTCCTGCTCTTCGAACGCGGTCTGATCCGGCGAGGCGAGCTCGGCCCCATACCCGGTCTCGCGGATCGCCTCGACCAGTTGGTCGGGGCTCGCCACAGTCGGGTCGAAGGTGATTGACGCGTTCTTCATCATCAGGTTCACCGACGCGTCCAGCACGCCCGGTTGCTTCTCGAGCGTCTTCTGCACCCGCGACTGGCAGGCCGCGCACGTCATCCCGGTCACCGGGATGCGAATGTGCTCGCGAACGGGTTGTGATGTCGTGGTCATCATCTGATCCCCTGGTGATGCCAGATCACCGCAATCAAAGTCGTAATCAGTCCGCGATGAGGCGGCCGTGCAGCATACTCATGCCGCAGGTGAACTCGTACGTGCCGGGTGCGGGCGGCGTTACCTCGACAGTGGTCGTCTGGAAGGCAGGGAGGAATTTCTTGATCCCGAAATCGGGGAAGACGATCTCCTCCGAGCATCCGGACCTCTCCTGCCGGTCAAAGATGAGGCGGACCGGCTGGCCTGCCTTGACCCGGACCACCGCCGGGGTGTAGCCCCCTTTGACGGTGATGGTCACGTCGGCCGCCACAGTCGCGACCACCGTCCCACGTTCGGCGAGGAAGAAGTACCAGTTCACCCACGCGATGGACGCGACGCCGGCGGCCAGGACCGCCCAATCGGTGGGCGTCACCGTTCGCTCCCGGACTTGGGAGCGCGACCGAGCTGCACCGGCCGTACCACGTATCCCGCATCCTCGACAGCCTGCGCCAACTGGTCGGGCGAAGTCCGGCTCGGATCATACGCCACTGTGGCCAACCCGACCTTGACCTGCTCGACCTGCACGCCGTCGAGGCTCTTGAGTGCCTTGGTGACCTGCCCAACGCAGTGGCCGCAGGTCATCCCCGAGATGTTCATCGTCAGCTTTTCCATCGGTGTGCCCCTCAACAGTTCAAGTGTGTCAGGGCGCATCAGATACCCGCCCCTGGTATATAAAATAATACCCCCACCCCCTATGTCAAGGCTCGGCATCCGACAATCACTTGGCTTTTGGCGACTGGTACTCGCTGGTTTCCGAAGCTATGTGGGTCGGCAGGAGCGCGAGTCCCATGTCAGGCAGCGCATGAGTGATGACCCAGCCGCGGACAAATGGGCTATCGAATACGTAGCCAGAGCCGTTGTCCGTACGAACGAGGTGCCCGTCCTTGAGTAGCGACGATGCGGCATTCGTCGGCGTTCCACTGCCGCCGAGAGAGAATCTTCGGCGGGTATCACGCGTAGTCAGACCGGTGCCACTCCCCGCAACCGCCCTGAGGACATTCTGCTGCTGCCCGGTCATGGTGTTCCACCACGTCCGGATGCTGTCATCCATGTCATCGATGATCTCTACATAGGCTGCCGCGACTTCATTGTAGGCGATAGCGCCACGGTTTTCCGACCGGTCGACACATTTCCGGGCAACCTGTACGATGTCCCTCGTCCGTGGTCCCGCCAGCCGAACGCAACTTTCACCCGCCCCCTGTGGCTTCAGTGAGACGGAAGCAAGCCGCTCGTCGATCCACGCAGCCATGTGCTGCCTCTCGATGGGGGCGAAATGGTATTCGTCGAGCATCCGATAAAAGGCCCTCCCCTTCTCGAGCATCGCGCGGATGATATGCTCTTTGGAACCAGCAAATATGTAGCTGACGTTCTGATGCGACTGGATCACGCCCCGGAGATGCCATTCCGCGCTTTCGCTTCCGAACCGCGTGATCTCCTGAAATTCGTCGAGTACCAGCCCGACGTTCATCTTCTTCTTCTTCGCCAGACTGTTCAGAGAATCGAGAACTGTGGTGAGCGTCTCGCGTTGCCGTTCAAGCGTGTCGGTTCGAATGCTCACGTCGAAGCTTGGCAAGAGCGCGCCGGTGAGCGGATCGGGTTTGAGCGAGACACTCCCCTGGAGCATTTTCACCCAGTCGCTGATGAGATCTCCCCACCGCTTCCCCATCGACCTGGCAGCACCGGACAGGATCCGGTTGCTGATGTCCGCGAAGGTGGACGCGGTCGAAAGGTCAGCGAGGAGCGCGTGCCCTCCGGTTCGATTGACTGAGCTCACCGCGAGCTCGAGGGTGGATGATTTGCCCATGCGCCGGTGGCCGTAGACCAGCATCTTGGCCGCGGGTTCCTCGAGAATGGCTCGGAACTTTGCGAGCTCATCCTTCCGATCCGTGAAGTATTCACCGCCCACCGTACCGTGAATCCGGAACGGGTTCTGGAGGGACTTCCCGGAGATCCTCGTCTGCGCCATGGGTGTAGTTTAGCTATTTAAATCTTTTAGTGCAAGACAAGGTGCTTTAGTAAGCGAAAGTAATTAGCTTATAATACTACACTACACAAGTACTGCGCAGCGCGAGCAAAGGACACGCCGCCCGAAATGGCCAGCGAAGACTTCTCGGAAGTTTCAGCTCGCCGGCGTCCCCACGCTCATGCTGCGTGTCGGCGGACTGAACCCAACTGCGAGGATGCTTTTCCTTGCTGCCCGACCGCGTTGGAGTAGTCACAAAGGGGTTGGCAAAGATTGCCCGGCGCGGTCAAAGCATGTTGACCGCACGAGCCGTGAGAAGAATCACGGTTCCAAATGAAATCAGCGCCTGGACCATCATCATGAGTTTTGCCCATCGCGTGAACACCAGCACGTCCGTCGGAGAGAAGGCGGTGGCCGTATAGAAAGAGAGCGCCAGGTAGTCGATGAAGCCCGGCCGCCAACCTTCAGCTTCTGCGAGCGACACGCCTTTTCTTCCGGGCGCATCGACAGACATCTGCGGAAACAGGAACGCGCCTTCCATGTGGGCCTCGCGCCGATCACGGGCGTGCGGACCGCCCGCATCGAGTCGCCAGTACCATGCTGCGAACACGATGACGTTGGCGAACCACAGCACGGCCGCTGATTCCAACAGCCTGGGCGCTGGTTCGGCGTGCCGTGGCAAGGCGATTACGAGCGTCGCAAGACTGTAAAGCATCGAGAGAGTGAGCAGGCCGAGGTTGGTGTAGCTCAGAAAGTCGGTCAGTTTGACCCGATTGTGCCGATGAGCGAGGATTGCGCCCATCAACAGAACGACGTTCGCCGGAACCAACGCCCACGTTGGCGCAAGAGTGAGTGAGCGTGGCAACGCCCACGGCACGAATGCCGCGGCAAACAGAGCAAGTGCGGCGGGCCAACGCGGTTCGGCTGTTAGACCAGTCTGCGCGGTCACGGTGCTCCTACGAAGAGGGATTGATATTCCAGGGGTGAGGGGCAACGTCTAATTTAGGCACGATGCTGACGTACTGGCGCTCTTGGGCGGGGAGGTATCTTTACGGCGTTGTAGTGCAACAGACGGCATCTGCAGCTGGACCGGGAGGCAGGATGAGTCACGCACAGGAAGTCGCTCCGCTCGAGGCAACGGCGCGCAAGCCGCGCGACGAAGAGCTGGACGTTTACGGAGTTACCGATCGCGGTAAGGTTCGCGGCGAAAATCAGGATCATTTTCTGATCGGCTCCCTCCGCAAGCGCCTCAACATTCGGCAGTCCAGTCTCCCACTCGACAAGATCCCGCTCGCGGAGGAGCGGGTCGCTTTCTTCATGATGGTCGCCGATGGTGTCGGCGGAGGGCTGCAGGGCGAGCAGGCGAGCCGGACGACGCTCGAGGTTGCGACGCAGTACATCGCCGAGGGTGCTCGGTGTTACTATCGGGCCGAAGAGGAAGATGTCGATCTGGTCCACTCGCTGGAGGAAGGCGCGAAGAGGTGCCACGAGGCGATTCAGGCGGGTGCCGCGTCCGACCCGGATGCGGCTGGAATGGCGACCACGCTCACACTCTTCATCGGCGTGTGGCCGTGGGTCTACCTCCTTCAGGTCGGGGACTCCCGCTACTACCAGTACTGCGACGGCGTACTGAGCCAGATTTCGCACGACCAGACGGTCGCGCAGGAGCTGGCTGACCAGGGAATCATGCCCAGAGATCTCCTGCTCAAGTCACCTTTGGCGAACGTTCTCTCCAGCTCGATCGGGGGACAGCAGACAGCGCCCGTCGTCACCCGGATTCCGAATTCCTGGGGGACGGTCCACCTCCTCTGCAGCGACGGGCTCACTCGGCACGTCCCTGATTCGCGCATCGCTGAGAGGCTCTCCGGGATGAAATCGGCGCGCAAGTTGGCCGAGGATCTTGTTCAGGATGCTCTCGATGCCGGTGGTTCTGACAATATCACGGTTGTCGTTGGACGGGC
>JADGQV010000012.1 GCA_017881465.1 Gemmatimonadaceae bacterium | reverse complement strand
GTTACGCCATTCGTGCAGGTCGGAACTTACCCGACAAGGAATTTCGCTACCTTAGGACCGTTATAGTTACGGCCGCCGTTTACCGGGGCTTCGGCTCAAGGCTTCTCCCTTACGGGATAACCTCTCCCCTTAACCTTCCGGCACCGGGCAGGCGTCAGTGAGTATACGGCGCCTTGTGCGGCTTGGCACTCACCTGTGTTTTTGCTAAACAGTCGCTTGAGCCGATTATCTGCGGCCCTTCTCAGCATCCACTGTAAAAATGAATACCGGGAAGGGCATCCCTTCTTCCGAAGTTACGGGATCATTATGCCGAGTTCCTTGACCACGTTTCACTCGTTCACCTTAGGCTACTCGCCTCACCCACCTGTGTCGGTTTACGGTACGGACACCAGCTGAACTCCCACTGAAGCTTTTCTTGCCTGTCGACTATTGAAGAATTGAGTTTGGGTTGCCCCGCGCTCTTACATTCCCGTCTCGGCTTTCGCCTACGCGGTTAGACGGCCAATCCACAAAGCCGCTCTCCATTCGTTCCAGGGTCCCTTCAGAGGTAATAACGTGCAACTGGCGGGGCCGGAATGTTAACCGGCTATCCATCGACTACGCCTTTGGGGCCTCGCCTTAGGGTCCGCCTCACCCTGCGCTGACTGCCATGGCGCAGGAATCCTTGGGTTTTCGGTGTCAAAGGTTTTCACTTTGATTCGCGCGTACTCATTCCGGCATCCTCACTTCCCAACGCTCCACCACTCGTTTCCACGGTGGCTTCACAGCAGATGGGAACGCTCCCCTACCCCTCATACATAAAGTATGAAGACCAAGCTTCGGCGGGCCGCTTAATCCCGACCATTCTCGGCGCGAACACGCTGGACTGGTGAGCTATTACGCACTCTTTCAAGGAATGGCTGCTTCTAAGCCAACCTCCCAGTTGTCACGGCACGTTCACATCCTTCGCTATACTTAGCGGCCACTTTGGGGCCTTAGCTGTGGTTCTGGGTTCTTTCCCTCTCGCCGTTGGACATTATCGCTCAACGACTGCCTCCCAGGATTCATTTTACAGGCATTCGGAGTTTGGTTGGGGTTGGTAGGGGCTTCGCCCCCCCGCGCCCATCCAGTCGCTCTACCTCCTGCAAACACTTCCTGAGGCTCTACCTCAATAGATTTCGGGGAGAACCAGCTATCTCCAGGCTTGATTGGCCTTTCACCCCTACCCACACGTCATCAGAACGGTTTTCAACCCGTACCTGTTCGAGCCTCCACGCGGTGTTACCCGCGCTTCACTCTGCACATGGGTAGATCGCCCTGGCTTCGGGTCTACCCCCAGAAACTAAATCGCCCTCTTTACAGGACTCGCTTTCGCTGTGGCTCCGCGGCCTAGCCGCTTAGCCTACGCTTCTGAGGAGTAACTCGCCGGATCATAATGCAAAAGGCACGCAGTCAGCCGTGACTAATCCGAAGACCAGCCCAGCCTCCTACCGCTTGTAAGTATGTGGTTTCAGAAACTCTTTCACTCCCCGCACTGGGGTACTTTTCACCTTTCCCTCACGGTACTCGTTCACTATCGGTCACACAGGAGTCTTTAGCCTTGGAGGGTGGTCCCCCCGGTTTCACGCCCGATTCCTCGGAACTCGGGCGTTACTCAGGAACACTACTAGCACACCCTTTGGTTTGTGCGTACCGGGCTATCACCGTCTATGGCTCTCCATTCCAGGAGAATTCCGCTAACACTTGGGTGTACCGTCCGTAGGTCCTACAACCCCGCTACCCACGAGGGGTAATGGTTTGGGCTAGGGCCCCTTTCGCTCGCCGCTACTTAGGGCATCTCGGTTGATTTCTCTTTCCTTCAGGTACTTAGATGTTTCAGTTCCCTGAGTTTGCTCACTCCGTAGAGTGTGACTGCCATTACTGACAGCCGGGTTTCCCCATTCGGCCATCCAGGGCTCATAGCTTGTGTGCAGCTCCCCCTGGCTTATCGCAGCTTACCACGGCCTTCATCGCCTCTGTGTACCTAGGCATCCCCCACATACTTTCTTTCGCTTGATCAAATAACTTGTTCAAACAGAAACACGCGCGATCTAACGAGTGATACAATCATTTGGACTCTCGGAGCTAGACAAGCTCTTTGAGACAAATCGAGCCCCAACCGTTAGGTCAGAGCTTCTATGAAATTGTGTCACTAGTGTTGATTCTCAGTGGCCAGATCTTATCAGGTCCAGCCACTCAAATCCCACGATCACTACTACTTTCCATTGTCAAAAAACTTTCGAGATATAAGCGCTCTGTCGCTTGGTGCTTAAGGACTTAAGGTGCAGTCCCTCTTGTTCTTTCGAGCCTGAATCATACCCGCGATAGCGGGCCGTGGTTCGGGCTCTTTGTATATGGAAATCGAGATTGAGATCGGGATGATACGAGACGAGCGACACGTGAGTGCTTTCCGGCAAGTAACCTGGGTTGCCCCAGCAAGTCTGCCTTACTCGCAGCTCCGTTAAGGAGGTGATCCAGCCGCAGGTTCCCCTACGGCTACCTTGTTACGACTTCGCCCCAGTCATGACGCTCGCCTTCGGCCGCTTGGCCCCTTGCGGGTTCCGACACGGACTTCGGGCGCTCGCCACTTCCATGGCGTGACGGGCGGTGTGTACAAGGCCCGGGAACGTATTCACCGTGGCGATGCTGATCCACGATTACTAGCGATTCCAGCTTCATGCCGTCGAGTTGCAGACGACAATCCGAACTGAGGACGGGTTTTGGGATTGCCTTGGCATTGCTACCTCGGCCCCCTCTGTCCCGCCCATTGTAGCACGTGTGTAGCCCTAGACGTAAGGACCATGATGACTTGACGTCGTCCCCACCTTCCTCCGGTTTGGCACCGGCAGTCTTCCTAGAGTCCCCGCCATTACGCGCTGGCAACTAAGAACAGGGGTTGCGCTCGTTGCGGGACTTAACCCAACATCTCACGACACGAGCTGACGACAGCCATGCAGCACCTGTGCACGATCTCCGAAGAGGGGCTCTCGTTTCTGAGAGCTTGCTCGTGCATGTCAAGCCTAGGTAAGGTTCTTCGCGTTGCGTCGAATTAAACCACATGCTCCACCGCTTGTGCGGGCCCCCGTCAATTCCTTTGAGTTTCAACCTTGCGGTCGTACTCCCCAGGCGGGGTACTTCCTGCGTTAGCGCCGGCACCCAGAGGGTCGCTCCCCCAGGCACCTAGTACCCATCGTTTACGGCGTGGACTACCAGGGTATCTAATCCTGTTTGCTCCCCACGCTGTCGCGCATCAGTGTCAGAAACTGCCCAGCAGACCGCCTTCGCCACCGGTCTTCCTCCGGATCTCTACGCATTCCACCGCTACACCCGGAATTCCGTCTGCCTCTACAGCCCTCGAGTCTGACAGTCGGCACGGCAGATCCGGGGTTGAGCCCCGGACTTTCACCACACCCTTATCAAACCACCTACGCGCCCTTTACGCCCAGTGATTCCGGACAACGCTCGCACCCCCCGTATTACCGCGGCTGCTGGCACGGAGTTAGCCGGTGCTTCCTCACCCGGTACCGTCAGGCTCGAGAAATCGAGCTGTTCGTCCCGGGCAACAGTGGTTTACACTCCGAAGAGCTTCATCCCACACGCGGCGTCGCTGCGTCAGCCGTTAGGCCATTGCGCAAGATTCCCCACTGCTGCCTCCCGTAGGAGTCTGGGCCGTATCTCAGTCCCAATGTGGCTGGCCATCCTCTCAGACCAGCTACCCGTCGTTGCCTTGGTGAGCCGTTACCTCGCCAACTAGCTGATAGGCCGCGAGCCCCTCGATCTGTCCCGTAGGTTTCCTTTCAATGAAATGCCTCACTGAAAGCGTATGCGGTATTACTCGGCCGTTAGGCCGGCTATCCCCCACAGTTCGGTAGGTTGCTCACGTGTTACGCACCCGTTCGCCGGTTGCCCATTGCTGGGCCCCCTTGACTTGCATGTGTTAAGCACGCCGCCAGCGTTCGTCCTGAGCCAGGATCAAACTCTCCAATAGTTGAAGATTTGATTGCTCTTCCGAACGCAGTCGTCTCCAGACGTAAGTCTTTCGACTTCCACGTCCGGAATCACTTTGAATGTTTCAGGTTTTGAAATCTCCCCGGGATACTGAAATGGACCCCGGATCATAGATCTCGCCTCGCACATCCATCGATCTCAACTTCGATTTTCAAACAAATCGCGCACCACTACTCCGGTGGCTTCTATCAAACTCTTGTGCCGATTCTCCGGCAGCCTTGTAGAATAACCCTGATCGGCTAATTCGTCAAGTGATTGGAAGCAAGTTTTTCTTGGTTTGCAGCTTCAGCCGCTCTTCCTGAGCTGGTCGCGAAACCGGTCGGAAGGGGATTCTCAAGCTAGCGTGGCCAGAGAGCGAGTTCAACCCCCTGCTCTCGCGAAAATTCGTGCTCGGCCCGCAAGTCGAGCGAACTGAAACACTCCCCACCGAAACGACCTCCAGCATTCGAGCCTCTACCGCAAGAAACGCTGGCGCAAATGATGTTTGCTCGTATGTTTGCGCAGCATCACAAGCGGGTGGAATGCTCCAGCCTCTCCAGCCCCACAACGCAGCGGGTCCATCTCCCATGGCACCTCCGCTCGACCCGATCGCGTCGTTGCGCGCTGCGCTCCGCGGACATTACGACATAGAGCGTGAAATCGGGCAAGGAGCATTCGCCACCGTCTATCTCGCGCGCGACCTCAAACACGAACGGAAGGTCGCCCTCAAGGTCCTCCACGCCGACCCAACCTCCGAGACCGGAGAGCTCCGCTTCATTCGCGAGATCCGCCTGCTCGCGCGCCTCCAGCATCCCAACATTCTGCCTCTCCACGACTCCGGCCACGTCGAGACTCTCCTCTACTATGTAATGCCGTACGTGAGCGGAGAAACTTTGCGGGACCGCATCAACCGCGAGCGGCGACTCTCATCCGAAACAGCATGCGGTATCGCTCGAGACGCGGCAGACGCACTCGCCTATGCTCACGCGCAAGGCGTAATTCACAGGGACATCAAGCCGGAAAATATTCTCCTTTCCGCGGGTCACCCCATCCTCGCGGATTTCGGAATAGCACGGGTGATTGACCTGGCAGGGGTGCGTCAACTCACCCGCACAGGGATGGGAACTCCCGGCACTCCTGCGTATATGAGCCCCGAGCAACTCCTCGGTGACCGAGAGATTGACGGCCGGAGCGATACGTATAGTCTCGGCTGTGTCCTTTACGAAATGCTGACAGGTCAGCCGCCGTTCGCCGGCAAGGAAGGATTTGTTAAGCGCTTTACAGAACCCCCGCCCAGCGTGCTTTCTTTGCGCCCGGATCTCCCCCCTTGGGTGGACGGCGCCGTTCAAAAGGCTCTCGCCCGCGATCCGAACGATCGCTACCCCACGGCTAAGGAATTCGTAACAGCGCTTTACGGACCGGGCAGGAGGGATGCACTCGAGCATCAGTTTGCTCCAGCATTGGGAAGCGCAGCGACAGCTACTGTTGCGGATCACCCTGCGCAGCGGCTCCGCTGGCTCGAGCCGAAAGAATGGGTTCGCGGCGTCACAAACCATCCACAAACATCGGCCACGTTGATCGCAGGGATCCTGATCGCGTCGTTTGCTCTTCGTGGAAATACCGTCTCGAAGTTGTCGAGCGCGTTTGGCGTCGGAGCGTCGATTGATTCGACCCGGATCGTCCTTCTGCCCCTCTCGGGGAGCGCGCCGCTTCGGGACAGGAATCGCGTGACGGAGGGTGTTTACTCAGCTTTGAGCGAATGGCGCGGCCTCAACCTTACGAGCGAGCAGGACGTTTCCGATGCAGTCCGAGCGGACGGCGCACCGGCGTCGACGCGCGCCGCCGTAGCCCTCGCCAGGAAGCTTCACGCGCGGCGTTTTATCTGGGGACAGGTCACCCAAGGAGATTCGCGGCAAGCCCGACTCCAGATTTACGACATTGCTGCCGACACTCCGTTCAAATCGGTGAGCATGGATGTCGCCGGCGATAGAGCGCAGCTCGTGCTAGCCACTCGCGAATTGCTTGAAGTTCCGGGACGGCCGGCGGGCGCCAATGGCGGCGATGCCAGAACTACGTCTTACCCTGCGTGGAGCGCGTACGGCGAGGGACACATCGCCGCGGATAACGGTGATTTGCCAAAAGCGGAACGCGCCTTTCGCGCAGCGGCTACCACTGACCCCGGCTTCGGTCCTGCGCGGGTGTGGCTGGCGCAGGTGCTCGCGTGGAAGACCCCGTCCGCCCGACAGGATTGGCGCGACGACGTCGCGCAAGGCCTCCACGCGGAAAGTGGCTTGTCGGAGAGAGACCGCCTCGTAGCCATCGCACTTTCGCACATGGCGGAAAAACGCTACCCCGAAGCGTGCGCGACGTATTCGCAGCTCACCGCCACCGATTCGCTGGACTTCGTCGGCTTGTACGGACTGGGCCAATGCCACGCATTCGATTCTTTGGTAGTTCCGTCGGCATCGAGCCTATCAAGGTGGCAGTTCCGCGCCAACTACTCGGATGCGGCAGGCTCCTTCATGAAAGCCCTGAGCGTAAACCCGAATGCTCACTCGATTCTCTCATTTGAGGAGCTGCAGGAGCTCCTTCCGACAGCTTCGACGAAAACGCGGCGCGGGAAGAACGCAGCCGGCGATGAGTTCGCTGCGTACCCCGCGCTCATTCGGGACACAGTCGTGTTCGTCCCTTATCCGCTGATTGCATTCGCTCGGTTGTCCGCAAGGCAGACCGCCTCCCTTCAGACTGCCGCACTCGCTCGAAACCTCGACGTCCTACTGGATTTCGCGACGGAATGGACGCGTGACTCCCAGGAGAGCGCGTCGGCGTATCAAGCGCTTGCCGACGTTATGGAAGCTCGAGGGGAAATAGATCGCAGTCGCTCGGCGGGCATGTCAGCACTTCAAGCAATCGAGAAAGCAAGAGAGTTGGCCGCGACCTCGCACGACAGTCTTCTCGCGGCAAGCAGCGAAGCCTGGCTGCTTTTCAAGGAGGAGGAGTTTGCCCGTGCTCGGATGGTGGCCGACTCGGTACTCAGAAACTTCCGCAACATGTCGCCTGAAGAAGCAGGAGGCGTAATCGGTCTCGCCGCGCTGACGGGGAAGATTGGTAAGACGGCGGAGCTCGAACGACTTGCTCCCGCTTACGCCGCAGCGGTAACTGGCGTGCCGATCCCGGTGATGGACGCGGCCGCGTCATTCTTTGCTTTTTCCGCACTCGGAGTGTGCGGCGACACTATCGCGCGCCTGGAGCGAAGACTCGACGATCAGGTAACGCGCTACGTCGCTGAAGATCAGCAGGTCGGGGTAAGCACTGCGGTGAAGGCGCGAGCCCTTAGTATGCAGGCCCCTTGCACCCATGGACGAGCGACCCTCGGTATTCACGCGACTGGCAACAAGCTCTTGAAGATGCAACAGGCGTTAGCCTCGTCGGACTCCGGCACCCTCAAGTCCATGCTCCTTGCCGTCACCAACGACGGAAGAACACAACGTCCAGGAGACGTCGCGCTCGACTTCGCGTATCAAGTTGCCTGGTTGAGAGCCGTGAGCGGCGACACCGCCGGAGCCAGTAGGCAGCTTGACCGGACACTTGGGTCGCTTCCGAGCCTCAGTGCGCTATCTCTGCGCGAACCCGCGTCGGCTGCGTCGGCAGGACGGTCGATGGCACTACGGGCGGAGATTGCCGCCGCTCGCGGGGACGTAGAGAACCGTCGAAAGTGGGCCGGCGCGCTAGTCGATCTTTGGGCGACTGCCGACGCCCCCCTTCAGTCCGTCGTAGCGCGGATGCGTTTGCTCTCTGCACCCGAGTACCGGAGATGATTCAATCAGGTTCCCACATCGCCACGGAGGTTCCATGAGTTGCGCACTCGCCACAAGATTGGACGTCGGAAGGTGGTTTGTCTTCACCTGTGCGATTGTTTCACTCGGCTGCATGAGAATGGCGGAACTGCCTCCACCTGATCCGTCAAATCCCCTTCCTCGAGGAGTCGAACGCAATGGAGCCGACTTCCTCAAGCAGATAGACACATACAAACCCACCAATAATCCGCACGAACGAGACAGAACGGCAAAATGCTTTTTGTGCTCTAAGATTAAAGTACGAATCGTAGCACTCGGCGACACCTACGCTATCGAGCCGAGCAATCCGCCTAACTCTGGACGGCCCGTTGCGCATCTCGTCAATATGGACAAGAAACACACTGAGAAATATTACGGCTTGCTCCCTGGAACCCAGGCCGATTATTACCTGTGGGTCGACGCTAGGTCGTCTACGCAGGCCCAGTGGACGCTTCTGGAACTGTCGCACATCACGAACTCCGTCTCTGCCGGATTGCCCCAGTATCTCAATTATTGCCACAAATACACGGAGGGCAAGCCCGTCTCTGAAGCCGACTTTGCGAAGGATAGGAAAGAGGGCCCGTGCGATTACCCAATACCAGAAGCCAATCCAAAGGTCAGCCAGGCCTCGCTCATGCCAACTTCTGCATTCGTTGCGCTAGTGAATCACGCCTTCGCGTTTCTGCAAGCGTACGCATTGGACGACGGCGGCTGGATCTATTGCAACAACGGGTGCTGCACGTAGCACCTCCGCATCCGTAATCAGGCATTGATCGGGACGATATGCCTTATCGTGAATCCCGCCGCGGGTCGCGGCGGGATTCACGCTGCTCTCCCCGACGTTCGCGCCGCGTTCAGCTCGCGCGGCATTGGCATGACGTACGAAACATCGGCGCCCGGAGAAGAAGAAGACCTCGCGGCACGCGCAATTCGCGCTGGCGTGACGACGATCGTCGCGGTCGGCGGCGACGGGACCTGCAGCCGCATTGCGAACGCGATTCTCCGTTCTGCCGCTCCGTGTCGACTCGCCGTCGTCCCCACTGGGACGGGGAACGACTTCGCGAAAATGCTCGGCGTGCGCCGATACGCGCCGGCGCAGATCGCCGATCTCGTGGTGCGCGGACAGGCAACGCGAATAGACGTGGGTCTGGCGGACGGTTCCCACTTCCTCAACAGTTGCGGGTTTGGATTCGATGCTTCCGTCCTCGAGGCAAGCAGCCGCGTCCGCTTTCTCAAGGGCGACGCGGTTTATATCTACTCCGCCCTTGGGCAGCTATTCACGTACCGCGGAATCGAAGTTTCCGCGGGCGGTGCTCCCGGAGTAAGGCGCGGGCGAATGCTGATGGTCACCGTTTCGAATGGGCGCTACCTCGGCGGCGCGTTCAAGATTGCCCCGCACGCCTCCCTGCTCGACGGCAAACTCGACGCATGCTTCTTCAGTGACAGCAATGTCGTTGAGCGCGTGAGGCTTTTTGTGGGAGCAATGCGCGGCACCCACATCGGGATGCCGTCGGTATCAGCCGCCAGCGTTCAGCAGCTCGCTCTCACCTTTGCCGCCAGTCCCTCGATGGAAATGGATGGCGAGCTGCGCACGGCGCACTCGAGTACAGTGGAGCTGAAATGTGTGCCTCGCGCACTGTCCGTGATGGCCGCGCCGGGCGCGATCGTCTGACGCCCGGCGGCCAGGCTTTAGACCGGCGGAATGGTCAGGACCACAGTATCACCCGGCGCCACGGTTATCTCCTCACTCACCGAGGCTCGCCTGCCCCCAATGGGGTCGGCGACAAAACGAAGGGGTGTGAGGCCACTGACCAGGCTGGACGGTACGGTAAAGTTGGTCTTGCTGTTCCCGGGTGCGGTTCCCAGACGCACGCGTTGCGAGCTACGCATCGCAAATACGTTCATGTCCAGGAAACCCTGGTTGTCCACCTGGATCACGGTCGGCCCGTTCTGATCGGCGTCGCCAGAACCATGTGAGAAAGTTTTGCAGGCGAAGGCGCCGAGTAGCAAGAGTGCAAAAGCGATCGATCGGATTTTCATGGGAGGGTCTGCTGTACGTAGCGGTTCGGGTCTCTTCCAACGGGGTATAATGCGTTTCATACACCGCCATCTTAGCTTTGGATCAGGATGCTGAAACCCTTGATAATCGGGATCGCCGGCGGCTCGGGGTCGGGTAAGTCCACCGTGGCGAAGAACGTGGCTGAGCTGCTTACCACATCCTCGGTGGCGTTCATCGACATGGACGCTTACTACAAGAACTTCCCCGACATCTCTCTCGCCGAGCGGAAGAAACTCAACTGGGATCATCCGGACGCCTTTGACTATGACCTGCTTTGCGCGCACCTCGAAGCGCTGAGCAAGCGAAGACCGATCGAGAAGCCGAAGTACGATTTCGTCACACATCTGCGCGATGCCGATCATATGCGCGTGGAGCCTGCGGACGTGGTGGTCATCGATGGAATTCTCCTCTTCGTCGACGCCAGAGTGCGCGAGCTATGTGACGTCAAGGTGTTCGTGGACGCAGATGCGGACATCCGGCTCATTCGCCGCATCGAGCGCGATACCCACGTTCGCGGCAGGCCACTCGACGAGATCATCGAGCAGTACCTCTCGACCGTTCAGCCGATGCATTGCGAATTCGTCGAGCCGAGCAAGCGCTACGCGGACGTGATCGTCCCGCGCGGCGGACACAACGCGGTCGCGATCGAGATGATCGTCGCTAAGATCCAGAGGCGACTGCAACGCGCATCGGACGGTGCTGAGGCACGGAGAACACCATCAGCAAAGCGGCCAGCGCCCCCAGCGCGAACATAACGGACCACACCGTGACCGCCCCGAACGCCGCCAGGAGCTGAGTTCCCATCCACGGACCAACCGTGAGGGCAATGCTCATCGACATGCTGTAGGCGCCCATGTAGGCGCCCCGCCGGTTCTCCGGCGCGATCTCGGCCATGTGCGCTGCCATGGCGGGAAAGAGCAGCATCTCGCCGAACGTCCAGACGACGACCGTAGCTATGACTCCGCCTGGCGACGCGATCACGCCGAGGGCGCCGAAGCCGATCGCGAACAGCATGCACCCGAATACGAGCGATCGAGTATTCGGCCAGTGCGCGGTCGCAGTGTTGATCGGGACCTCGAGCGCCACTATCAGTAGTGTGTTGATGGTGAACAGCATTCCATAGAATGCGGGCGAGAGACTGAGGTACTGCACGAGGTAGAGCGGGAGAGCCGATTCGTGCTGAAAGAACACGATGCCCACCAGGAACACGCCGCCCAGGAAACCCAGGAAAAGCGTGTCGTGAAGAATGGTCGCGGGCCCGATGGGCTCGCCGTGTCGATTGGCGGCCTCGGAATTCACACCGCTGAAGGCGCGCCACGGTGTGAGCGCCAGTACCGCGCCGGCAAGCAGTGTCGTCACCGCATCGACGGCGAACATCGCGCGGAACGACACCGTCGCGAGGAAGCCGCCGAGTGCAGGACCAATGCTCATGCCGAGATTTATCGCGAGCCGGTTGAGCGCGAATGCCTGCCGCCGCTCTCCCGGAGCGACGACGTGCGTAATGGCGGCGAGGCTGGCGGGGCGAAACATCTCCGCGCATCCCGCCCAGAGCACGGTCATCGCGGCGACGGCGGCGAAGCTCCTTGCCAGGGGAAAGAGAAGCAGCACGCATCCCGACGCGATCAGGGACACGCGCATGACGGGGAGAGCCCCGATGCGATCGCTGAGGCGTCCGCCGATCGGGCCGAATACGATTGCGGACGCTCCATAAAGCGCGAGCATCGAGCCGGCCCGGGCAAGAGAAAATCCGAGCTCGCGCGTGAGGTACAGCACCAGGAACGGGAGTACCATCATCCCGGCCCGGTTGATCAGATTGGTCGCGAAGAGGAGCCACACCTCTCGCGGCAAGCCACCAAGCCCGCGCCATGGATTCAGTCGCGAATCGGCCAACGAAAACGGCCACCTCTTCGGTGGCCGTTTCGTTTCGCGGACTGTCGGCTCAGTTGTCAGGCCCATAGTGCGCCGTGCAGGAATCGAACCTGCAACCTAATGATTAAGAGTCATTTGCTCTGCCAATTGAGCTAACGGCGCTTGCGGTCGCTTGGCGCGCCAGGAGGGAATCGAACCCCCGACCCACAGCTTAGAAGGCTGTTGCTCTATCCAACTGAGCTACTGGCGCGTAACGACGCGAAAGCTAGCGATTGCGTTGACCTGAATCAATTGCTCTCGAAGCTTGCATCGACAAGCCTTTGTCGCGCGCGAGCGAGCGCTCCTAGTCGCCGCCTGACGCAAGACTCTCGGCCAGAACTCTCTGCAACCTCTTCGTCAGCTCGCCGGGCTTGCCCTTCCCTACGGGCTCGTCGTCGAGCCTCACCACCGGCATCACGTCTGTCGTGGTACCGGTGAGAAAGAGCTCGCTGAGCCGCGGGATCTCGTCGGAGAGTATCGGAGTCTCGTCGAGGTCGATGCTCAGCTCGCGCGCGAGATCACGCAACACGGACCGAGTGATCCCGGGGAGGATATGCGTGTCGGACGGATGGGTGCGAAGCGACCCGTCGACGACGCCGAAGAAATTCGTCTTCGATCCTTCCGTCACGACGCCGTCGCGAATCAGCATTGCCTCGAACGCTCCCCGCTCCTTCGCGGTCTGGGACGCGAGCACATTGGGAAGAAGATTCAACGTCTTGAGATCGCAGCGTCCCCACCGCAAATCGGGATGCGAGATCACGGACGCGCCGTTCTGGGCCAGCTCGGAATAGGGCGTGAAGCGGGCGACGGAGATGTAGATGGTAGGCGAAACATCGGGAGGCGGGAAATTGTGCGCGCGCGTCGCGACACCGCGCGTGACCTGCATGTACAGGGTTGCTTCGCCCTGGAGGAGGCCGTTCTCCCGGAGAAGCTGTTTTCCGATTTCTGTCAGGCTCTCGGGCGAATCATCTCCTGCGAGCGAGATGCGCACTCCCTCGAGGCTCCGCCTCAGGCGGTCGTTGTGGAACCTGGTAGCGAACAGCCTCCCGTTGATGGCGCGAAGGACCTCGTAGACACCGTCCCCGAAGACGAAACCGCGGTCTTCGACGGAGATGCGAGCTTCGGCACGCGGGACAAAGCTGCCGTTCACGTAAACGATGTCGTGCGATTTCATTTCCCCGGCCGGATTCGTTCCACGGAAAAGATGCGCGGATTCAGCTGGATCCGCTCGGCCGCATCCCGCCGATCAGGCCTTGGTGCCCGGGGCGTTGTACTCGCACCCTGTGGCGGTGCTGAACATTGGCGACAGTCCTGCCGCGGGATCGGTGAGAGTTCCACTAAAACTTCTCGTCGGGGTGATCGTTCCGCGCAGCTCCATTCCAGATGCGCTACCGGACCCCGAACTCAAGATGAGGTCGGTGGACCCGCTGTTCAGGTTAATCGTGCCGCTGAGCGGAAAGACGACGGTGGTGGGGGGATTCTGCCAGAAGCTCGCAGAGGTGTTGAGTGTTCCGTCGGCCAGAACGTCGAGGTGTGCGGTGATCAGCGAACCGTCGGCAAGCCCCCCACTGCAAGGGAGCGTACTCGTCTTCGTCACGGTGAAGGACCAGTTGCCAGCGGCCTCGGCCTGGGTTATGACCCCTCCGCCCGAGCCTCCGATGCCGAAGAGGCCCGGATCCGTGCTGGTCTCGCAGGCGGCGGTCAGGACGAGCAGAGTCAGGGCAAGGGCGATCGGTCGCACGTGAAGCCTCCAAGGTGTGCTGCTAGATTGTGCTCTGGGCGGAAAAAGTGCAATTCGTTTGCCGTAAGTTTTACGCGCCGAAGCCCTCGAGTGCTGCCACCGTAGGGCTGAGAGGCTCAGTACACCACTAGGGACTCCAATGCCACCGGATCCAAACCTCATAGTTCACGAAGTTTTCTCGTGGGTCGTGCCCGGACTCATAACTATAATCCTGGGTTTCCCCATTGTTCGTCTGATCACAAAGTGGCTGGAGCCGCGGCCGGTGCCGCCCCGCGAGCTTGGTGCGATAAACGGCCGGCTCGAGCGCATCGAAGCGGCGGTCGATGCGATCGCGCTCGAGGTCGAGCGTATCTCGGAGTCCCAGCGGTTTACCGCGAGATTGCAATCGGAGCAGCCCTTGCCGAGGCTTCCCGGACCGAGCGGATCTGCCTGAGGGCGCCGCGGCCAGGGGCGAGGGCGTGAGCAATGATCGAGTGCGGAGGGAAAAAAAAGGGAGCGCCTTTCGACGCTCCCTTTTTCGTATCTATCGATCAGGCTGATTACACGCAGGTAATCACACCGTTGGTCATGTCGCAAACCTTCGCTGACTGCGAGTGCGTAGCAGTCCCGCTCCATGAAGGCGGCGGGCCGGCAACGTTCACGATGACGACCGTGACGTTCTGCGACGGCGTGAACCCCTGGAGGGGTGCCGCCATCGTCGCGGTTCCACCGAAATATGCGCCACCGTTATGGGCAGCGTACTGCTCTTCGTAGGTCGCCATGTTGCGAAGGTCAGACTTCATCTGCGCGACATCGGCTTTGTCCTTCGTATTTGCAAACTTCGGAATCGCAATCGCGGCGAGAATGCCGATGATCACGACGACGATGAGAAGCTCGATAAGTGTAAAACCCTTTTTGTTGCTCATTCTAAATGTCCTGAATCGTTTGGCGACGGCGAGACGCTGCCGTCAACACTTCAAAGACGGGGCGTTTCGCTGTATCGCAACCGCTACTAAAGCAAGCAAATTGCCAGATCCTTCCTTAACTCTAACTCCCTGTTCTATAAGCTGATACGCTGCTGTCATAATGTAGTTTAGGAGCTCCATTTGCCGCAAAATGCGAGGCCAAGCGCAATCTGCTGGCGCTCGTTTTTGACCCGTTCAAATGACCAAAAAAATGGCCTCCGCGCAGTTGCCGCGCCGGAACGGTAGATTGACAATCGCTCACGGAGGGCGAGTGCGATCGAGCAAACTCACGGCAGATGTCCGCGCGTTTTTCACCTCTTATTCCACCGCGTTCATTCGCCAGGATGCGCCGGCGATCGCACGGCATTTCGCGGACCTGGTACACGTCGCGAGCGGCATCGGCGGCGACGTGAGTGTCCACGTCGCGAACGCGGTCGAGTGGCGGAAGACGATCGACCGCATCCTAGAGATGTATCGCGCGATCGACGTCGGCCGAGAGACGCCGCCGCGGGACGAAAGCACCCTTCTGCCGACAGCTGCGATATGACCAGCGCCATCGCGCTCATGGTGCTGGGATTCTTTCTCGGGATGCGCCACGCCACCGATCCCGATCACGTCATCGCCGTCACGACCATTGTCGCTCGGCAGAAGTCGGCGTCCGGCGCCGCGACCATCGGCGCGGCGTGGGGACTGGGCCACACTCTTACGATTCTCGTCGTTGGTGGCGGGATCATCGTTTTTGGATGGGTCATTCCCCCAAGGATCGGGCTGTCGATGGAGTTCTCCGTCGGGGTGATGTTGATCGTGTTAGGCATCATGAACCTGACAGGAGTGATGCGACGTATGGATGCGAGTCGATTGATACGCGCCGCTGAGCATCAGCACACGCATCCCCACAGTCACGGCGACTACGTGCACACAGACGCTCACGCGCACGATCCGGAAGCGCGTCCCCACAACCCGGAGCGGACGCCACTGAGCTGGCTGGACCGTCATCTCAGTGGGCTAGCCGCATATCAGCTCGTGCGACCGCTCGTCGTCGGCGTCGTCCACGGGCTGGCGGGATCGGCCGCCGTGGCATTGCTGGTTCTCACCACCATTGGCAATCCGGCGTGGGCGCTCTGGTATCTTCTCGTCTTCGGGCTGGGCACGATCCTGGGGATGATGCTGATGACGGCTGTCATCGTCGTCCCGTTCACGCGCACCAGCCACAGCTTTGTGCGACTCGGCGGCCGGCTCCGGATCGCGTCGGGCGTGATCAGCCTCGCATTCGGACTGTTTGTCGCCTATCGCATCGGGCTCGTCGACGGGCTCTTCACTGGAAACCCGCGGTGGACGCCGAAGTGAGATGCAGCGGAGTCAGCGATCGTTACGCGAGCGGGCATCCACAAAACCGAGGCAGGGGGCCGAAAGCTTTATAGCTTTTGCGCCAGGAGCTCTTCCGGTGGCGCCAAGGGTCGGGCGACTGGCGCGTAGGCATCTTGGCTTTACCCCTTAGTGCCCATCGCCCGAGGAAACTGAACGCGAAACCAACTCCGCTTTATTGTGATGAAAAACCCCGGCAACAGGAGCGGTTGCCGGGGCGGATGTTAACTCAGTCGGGGCGCCCGGATTTGAACCGGGGACCTCCTGCTCCCAAAGCAGGAGCAATACTAAACCAACTACGACAATCTGCTGGTGTTCATAGGGGAATCGGGCGTCGGTGCCGGACTTTCCTGCGAGTCGGGTCGGACTTTGCCGGGAGAAACGGGTAACGAAACGGGCAACGTCTCCTGAGAATTAGCCTCAGGAGACGTTTCGGTCACGTTTGCCGCGTGCGCCGGATCGAGCCCAACCTCTCACGCCCGGGAGACCGTCTTTGTTGGAACCGCCTAGGAAATATAGGCTAAAGGTGCCTGCCAATGATGAAAAGGATGATACCCAACGGCAGGAGCACCCGTCGCGCTATTAGGGTCTCCTTCGCTTTGTTGTAGTCGTCATTTGTGAGGGCCTGATGAGCTCTCAGCACCGTCGCGAGTACGACGAATACCGCACCCACCGAGCTCACTAGAGACATTTCGTGAGCCTTGAACCCCTCCCAATAAACACCCGAGCCCCAAAAAATAAGGATCGTCAGCAGGACGCCGTACAACCATCCCCTGGGCGGTCGAGCTCTGCCGTTGTCGTAGTCGGTCATAAATGCGCCCTTTTTATATCACGCCTGCTCCCAACAGAAGTGCAAAGATCTCCTCATCTATTGCGTCGGCAAGAGCCTGGAGCAACGTGTTGGTGAAGCCGCCGTCGGCGATTGCAAAGAGGGTTGTGGCTACGATTAGAAGACCTGGCTGGTTGTAAGCTTCCGCTGCCAGCATAATTGTTTCGGCCACGTCCGACGTTGTATTCCCGTCCTGCTGCGCCCAGGCTCCATTGAAAAAATTGGCAATAGAGCCAGCGATGCCCTCGATTTCCGACCAGAGTTGATCCAACGCACCGGCCGGGTTGTAGGATCGCAGCCAATAGCAGACGTCATATCTAAACGGGCAGTCTGCGCCACTTGTCGTGCTACCGCTGCCGTCATCGTATATGGAGTAGACGTCGTTGCTGAGGGTAAGGGTTGCGGCCGATCGGTCCGACGCACTGGCCGCAACGACCGCGATCGGAGAGAAGTCCTTCTCCTGATGCATGGCGACGCGCCCGCCGCTGTAAAGCGTAACGTCAGCATGCTCGCGATACGAAACGCCACCGACGTCTTTCCACTTTACGTTGACGGCTAAGAGCGGCTTCCCATCTCGGAACAGCCGCACCCCGGAGAGTTTCCCTTTCGCTCCGGCATCCCCTGTGAGCTCAAGGTGCGAAACGGTCCCGTCGTTATTGTCCGCATCGGCGTAGAACGTCCGGCCGGAGACGTGGACGTTCTTTTGAGCGCGGGCTTCGAAGGGGCTTGCGGTCTGCTTGGACTGCTGTCCTTCCCCGACCGAAATACCCATGGCCGCTCGGAGGGTGGACTTGCTACCTACCTTCTCGCTGATCTCCGAATACTTCGTACTGGTGCTGCACTCTCCGCTTGGTCGACACAAGGTGGTCGAGGTGACGACGCTGCTCTTGATGATCGAGCCAACGGCCGCGGGGCCTAGCTTGGCGTCCGGCGAAGTCGGCTGGCGATCGGCACAGCCTGCGAGGACGATTGCAACTACTGCCGCACCGACCGTGCGGGTAATGCGTTGAACGGTTTTCACATACCGCTCCCGGTTAGGGCTGGTCTGGGGGACTGCCCAATTCAGTAAATAACACGAGGCCAGCCCCCCTTGCAACTCGGTGATGCGTCTAACGGTTTTCACGGTGCCTCCACTGTGACGGGTGTTGGCGTCGCGGATTGCGGCGCCTGCGCGCAACGGTAGGCGAAGGGTGTCAGGACAGCGTCAGAACCCTTCCTCCTAGGGCGCGCATATCATCGAATCGGGCTCTAGAATCGAAGGAATTAGGAATGCCGTCAATGTCGTTGTCGTATCACGCGATGTCGATTTCATTTCACCTTGCAAGGAAGCGGGAATAAACGTCAGCGGCCCGTCAGAATCGTACTCGCCGACTGATACGAAACCGACAGTTCGGTGATATGAAACCGACATTGTTGCGTCAGATTGGGAACCTTAGAATCCGAACAAAAAGCCTCACCGTCGAAGTGACGATGAGGCTTGCAATTACAGAGTCGGGGCGCCCGGATTTGAACCGGGGACCTCCTGCTCCCAAAGCAGGCGCGATACCGGGCTACGCTACGCCCCGAGGTGAACGCAAGTTACTATAGCCGGCCTTCGGCGCGCAACGCGCTGAGAAGTGCGCGGAACGCGCGGGCACGGTGACTTCCCGCTGCCGTGTTCTTGATGGACGATTCGGCAAACGTGCCGCCCAACTCGGGCGCCTCGAAATAGGGATCGTAGCCGAAACCACCGGTACCGCGGGGACTCGTGAGTACTCGTCCTTCGATTTCTCCACGGCGCGTCAGCTCACCAACTCCATCCTTGAACGCGGCAACGGAGACGTAGCGCGCGGCATCGGTAAACCGGTCTCCCTGCTCCGCTCTCGCTGCGCGCATGCGGGTCGTGAGCTTCGCGTTGTTCGCGGCGTCGAGCGCTTCTCGCTCCAGGTCCTCGCGGCCTGACCAGCGCTTGCTGTACACGCCCGGCTCGCCGCCCAGTGCATTGACGCACATCCCGGAGTCGTCGCCAAAGGTGGGAATGCCGCCCGAGAGCTCGAAGAAGTGGCGCACCTTGGCCAGCGCATTTTCCTCGAATGTCTCGAACTCCTCGAGGTCGTTCTCGCGCGCGCTCTCCGGAATTCCGAGCGTCGCGAGATCCTTTACCTCGAGCCCGAACTCCGCAAAGATCTCCCGCAACTCGCGCAGCTTTCCCTCGCTGCGCGTCGCCAGAAGGAAACGCCTGCCACTCACTCCGATAGCGCTTTTGTCTGAGCGGCGTCGAGGGAGCGGATCCCCGAAATCGCCAGCTCGAGAAGCTGGTCGAGCTGCGCGCGATCGAATGTCCCGTGTTCGCCCGTCCCCTGCACTTCCACGAATTTCCCTTCGCTGCTCATCACCACGTTCATGTCGACTTCGGCCCTCACGTCTTCCTCGTAGTCGAGATCGAGCCGCGGATCTCCGTCGATTAAACCCACGCTCACCGCGGCCACGCGTCGCTTGACCGGCGTCCGGACGAGCTTGCCGGTCTCCACCATCCAGTCGAACGCATCCACGATCGCGACCGATGCGCCGGTGATCGCCGCAGTGCGGGTTCCTCCGTCGGCGACGAGGACGTCGCAATCGAGCTTCACGGTGAACTCTCCAAACTTGAAATCGTCGAGCATGGCGCGGACGCTGCGGCCGATCAGGCGTTGAATCTCCTGAGTGCGCCCGCCCAGCTGCGCTCGCTCACGAGACGTGCGCGTCCGCGTCGCGCGCGGGAGCATCGCGTATTCGGCGGTGAGCCAACCTTCGCCTGTACCCCGCTTCCAGGCGGGGACGCCGTCCTCGACCGATGCGGTGCACAACACGCGGGTCGCACCGAAGATTATGAGACACGAGCCTTCGGCGTAGGGCGCAATCCCACGCTCGAATGTGATCGGCCGGAGATCTGAGACACTGCGTCCAACACGGTTCGCTTTAGCTGTTTTCACTGAGCTTCCGAATAATGGCTGTGGTCGAATGTCCGGGAGTGAGGGGCACTACCACGACTCGCCCTCCCCAGCTCTTCACTTCCGTGGCACCAACAATCGTGTCTTCCGAATAATCGCCGCCCTTGACGATCACGTCGGGCTTGAGATGCCTGACGAGGCTGAGCGGCGTGTCCTCGGGGAACATTACGACGAGATCCACGCACTCGAGCGCCGCCAACACGTATGCGCGTTCGGCGTCGCTGCGCACGGGGCGCGCGGGGCCCTTGAGGCGGCGCACGGACTCATCGCTGTTGACGCCGACGACGAGCGCGTCGGCGGTTTCGCGCGCGGCCGTGAGGAGGTCGATGTGGCCGGGATGAAGCAGGTCGAACACACCATTGGTGAACGCTACCCGACCCTTCCTTCCAGCTCTCCACCGCTCGGCCTCCGCCCATGTCGCAATCTTCGTCGCGGGATCTCGAGGCTTCAGAGTCTGCTCACAACCGACGGGTGGAAATGAATGACCTGCTCTTTCTTGAGCGGAAGCTTTATGACTTCGTCGTAGTCGCTCGATATGGTGACAGTGGTCGTCGTCCTCTCGATGGTGATCAGCTCCGCGCCCGGAGGAAGCTGGAGAGAGTCCGCCAGCGCTGATAGTCGAGTGGTGATCTGGACGTCCGTCTTGTCCGTCGAAAACCTCGCCTCCTGCCCCATCGCGTCCTTGAACTGATAGAAGTGGAAATAGGCCTCGCCGAAATCCACCGCGAAGTAGGCCGCCACTGCGAGAATCAGCACAGGGAGCAGACAACCGATCCTGCTCTCACCGCGGCGATTTACCACTGTGACTGTGCACCTTCAATCAGGGTGTTCACGATCCGGTCGATCGCCACCTTTCTGCCGGCGGGCTCACCGCGCTCCTCGTACTGCCCCTCGGCGAGCAGGCCTTTCCGCTGCCAGAGCGTCTTGCCTGTTACCTGATCGATCATCTCGATGTCAACGACGAGCTGCAGCAGGCGCTTCGCCGTCGTCGTCTGTTTATTGTTGGCGCTGAACCCGATGGGAATGTCGGTTTCGTACCGCTGGATCGTGCCGCGGACGATCGCGCTCGCCTTGGCCTCAGACGCGTCGCGCAACCCGAGCCGATCGTGAAGCTGGCTGCGGAGAGCATCGGTGAGCTGGCGCGGCAGTTCTGGTGTTGCCGTCTGGTTCTCGAAAGGAAGGATCGCAACCGTCCTTATGTGAGAGGGCAGCCCGCCTCCCGTAAAGCTGTATGGGATGCAGGCGTTCAGCGCAACCAGGACAACACTATAAACTCCAAATCGACGCATCGAAAGATCCAGGTTGGTCTCGCAGAAACGTCAGCTCGAGCCGACGCCTTGCTCCAGGCGCATCATAAGTGAACACTCCATTGGCTCCGCGCGTGAGGCTTTCAGTGATTTTTCCACCAGAGATGTGTTGCAGCTCCACCAGCGTGTCACCCCGAATGCCTACTCTCCACTGCACCGGACTCCCGAAGTCGGCACGGAGCAAATCGCCGTCAATGCGAACCACCGTGTCCGGAAGAGCGGGAATCGCAAGCCGGCCGAGTGCAGCCCACATCATGGGCGACGGAGGAATGTAGCGGCGCGCGAGCTCGGCGTGGTGTGAACGCAACGAGTCACCGATGAGCACGGCTGCTCCAGCTCCGAGTCCGCCGCCGAGGAAGAAGTCGAGTCGCGCGCTATCCGGTGCGGCGGTGCGCACGGAACCATCACCGCGAGCTGCAATGTCGCCTTCCTGGTATTCCCATTTGAACACGAGGTGACGGTGCCCGGGCTTTAGCGAGAGCGACGGAAGCGAGCGGTCCGGCGCCGGCACGCCCTTTAGCGGCGCAGCCGATGGTACGCAGCCGACAGCCGCGACGATCATGAAAGCAGCGAGCAGTTTCATTTGGGATCGATGCGCGTGATCAGGTCGCCCTGAACGAGCTTGTCCAATACGTCATAGCCGCGAATCACCTTGCCGAACACTGTGTAGTGACCGTCGAGGTGCGGCTGTGGCGAGTGAGTTATGAAATACTGGCTGCCGCCGGTATCGGGTCCGGAGAGCGCCATGCCGACCGCTCCGCGCTCGTAGCGGCGGCGATTCATCTCGTCACGTATCGCGTAACCGGGGCCACCATTTCCATCATCACGCGGGTCGCCATCCTGGGCAACGAAGTTTGGAACCACTCGGTGAAAGCGTGTGTTGCGATAGTATCCAGACCGCGCGAGGCTGAGAAAGTTCCATACGGTGATCGGAGCATCGGTCCCGAACAGCTCGAGACGGATGGGTCCACGCACGGTGTTGATCGTCGCGTTCAGTGTCTTCCCGACGTACGCCGGCATAACGATCGCGCGTACCACTCCTTCGTACCATCCAATCGGCCTGGGTGTGGCCGCGATGCTTGCCCATCTCGACCAGACGGGAATCGTTTTTCCAGCGGCCCGCTCGAGGGGATCGGCCGGCACCGGTGTCCCGGCAAGCTGAGCACGCCACGTGGCGTTGAGAGAGCTGCTATCCTTTTTCCAGAGAGCGCCGACGTACTGTATCGCCGCCAGCCTCGCGTCATTCGCCGAATCCCGGCCTGCCTGACTGTAGCTGGCGAGAACCGCCGCGAGGTCAACGACGGACGGCCGATCAGCGAGCGCGCCGATGACAGTTGCGCGCACGTAGAAGTCGGGATCCCTAAGGCCATTCACCATGAGAGCGTGGGCGCTGTCTTCGAGCGGCATCGTTGGCGGCGGAGCAAGCGCGGCGTACGCCGCTGCGCGCACTCTCGGATCGGGATCTCGCGTCAGTGGAGCGGCGCGCGAGATCGCAAAGGCTCGATCGATCGTGTCGCCAGCCGCCGAAGCAACAGCTGCACGGAGCCGCCAGTCCGGGCTCGATGTCCACTGAGTCAGCTCCGCTGGCCGCAGACCCGCTCGCGCGGCTGACGCCAGCAGCGACGAGCGATACGCGATCGAAGTGTCGGCTGCCCACAGTGCCGGAAGCTCGGTAGCGTCTTTTGACAGAACCGTTCCGAAGCTCTGCGCCGCCGCGATCCTCACGTTCGGATCGTAGTCCCGCGTCGCGTAAATGAGCGATGCCTTCGCCAGCGGACCGTACGTGCCGAGAGAACGGACGGCGTTGATGCGAACGTGTGGATCGACATCAGCTACGAGCCGGGCGAGGACAGCGAAGGCTTTCGGGCCAAGTGAATCCCCAGCCGCCGATTTGGCGATTCCACGCGCGATCTCGGCCCGGGCGCGCTGATTTCCGCTGAGGGCGTCGGTGTACGGCGCCGACATGTCCACCGAACGGTCGGGATTCTGGGGTCTCGCACTTAAGGCCGGCGACGCCTCGAGATCGATCAGCTCGCGCACGCCACCGGGCGCGCGGGTGCGCGCGATCGCATAGGATGCCGCCCACACAACTGATGGGTGCCCCTCTCTCAGATATGGCCTGACCTCCGCGACAGGTAGTGGACGCAGCTTCGCTGCTGCGAGCAGTAGCTGGATCGCCGTGTCGTGATCGTGACCGCTCCTCAGGGCCGTTGTGATTGCCGCGCGCGCGGGAGCACCGATCTCTCCCAATGCCCAGGCCGCTTCGCGCGCGACTTCGTGATTCAACGCGAGCGCCGCGCCGAGGTCGGCAATCGACGCCGTATCGCGTAACATACCGAGCGCGTAAGCAGCGTCGGCGGCGACTGTCAGGTCATGATCCTTGAGCAACGCGCGAAGGCGCGACGCGCCCGCCATTCCGGGTTCCGTGCCGACCTGGCCGATGGCGAGTGTTGCCGCCGCGCGCATGGGACGCCATTTGCTCGCGAGGGCGCGATCAACAAGCGCCGTGTCGAGTTGGCGTGTGTCGGTCATCGCGAGAAGCCGGGCGTAGAGATTCACCTCGCGAGCGCCGATCGCCGGGGGCAACGCCTGTGCATGAGCGGTGGCGGCAATTCCGACCAGCAGGAGGGTGCTGACCAGCGGAAGGGTGTTAACGAAGTGCTTACGAAGCCGCATCCTTAAGTACCTTGCGAAGTGATTCGGGCAATGTAGTGAGTCGAGAGTCGCGCGTGAGCGAAGCCAGCCTGGTCGAGGCCGTTACGAGGCGCTCTCCCGTTTCCGCGTTGCTGATCACGTAGTCGAACGTGATCGTGCGCGACCTCACATCGCTGATAGTGGTGGTCACGCGAATCAGATTGTCGTAGCGCGCGGCGGAATGGAAGCGAAGGCTCGCCTCGACGACGGCCAGCGTGACGTTCTGCCTCTCCAGCTCGGCGTACGGAGTTCCCAGTGCGCGAATGAATTCAGTGCGCCCAACCTCGCACCAGATCAGATAGTTGGAATGATACACGACCTGCATCTGGTCGGTCTCGGCGTAACGGACCCGGAACTCGACGGTGTGAGCCGTCCCACGATTCGAATGGGATGTCATTTGGAGGGGAGAAGCGAAAATGCCCCGCCCGGGATGCTTTGTAAAGCCTGCCTCACCGCGCTAACTTGAGCGGTGCCCAACGCCCCCTGCTACATCGTGTCGGACGCGCACCTGGGCGTCGCCAGCCCCCAAATCGAGCGATCGCTCGTGTCATTTCTGCGCGGGCTCGCTGGAGACGCGAAGTCGCTGATCATCAACGGCGATCTCTTCGACTTCTGGTTCGAGTGGAAGACGGTGATTCCACGCCACAGCTTTCGCGCGCTGGCCGCGCTCGCCGAGCTCAAGGATGCGGGCGTGGATATCCTCTGGGTCGCGGGCAACCACGACTGCTGGGGCGGCGAGGTACTGCGCGAAGATGTCGGCGTCAGCTACATCGTCGGCCCGTGGGAAGGAACGGTCGCCGGCTGGAGAGTGCGGATCGAGCACGGCGACGGGCTGCGCGACCGCGAAGATCGCGGCTACCGGATGATTCGTCCGGTCATGCGCCATCCACTGGCTATCAGGGCATTTCGGATGCTGCACCCTGACTGGGCGAGCAAGCTTGCTCAACGCAGCTCCAACGCGAGCAGAACCTATCGCGCCAAGGACGAGGGACGTGGCCTCCGGGCCTACGCGAGGCAACAACTGGAAAACGCGAAGGATCTCGACCTGCTCGTGTACGGACACTCCCACGTCGCGGCGCTCGAGCGAATGGGCAGTGGTGGAGTTTTCGGGAACGCGGGCTCCTGGCTGGACGCGCCCACCTTCCTCAGGCTGACAGACGAAGCCATCGAGCTGCGCGAGTGGGACGGATCAGCCCAGGGTAAGCGTCTCAACTCGATCAATAGATGACCCGAGAAAGCGCTGGCCGAGCGCCAGGAATGTGTCCGGCGCATCAGAGGCGATGAAGCGATAGCGCGCGCCGTTGGGCGTCGTGTTCTCCAGACCGTCTGCCCGCAGAACTTCCCCCGCCTCACGCGCGGTCTCGTGCGCGCTATCGATCAATCTTACATCGCGCCCGACGACATTCCCGATCACCGTTTTCATGAGCGGGTAGTGGGTGCATCCGAGAACCAGCGTATCGACGTCAGAGGAGACGAGCGGCGCGAGATAGTTGCGGGCGATCGCGCGCGTCACCTCGCTGTCGAGCCAGCCTTCCTCGACCAGCGGCACGAAGAGCGCGCAGGCCTGGGCCGTGACTTGCGCGTCGGGAAGAAGCTTCCTGATCTCCTTTTCGTATGCGAGCGACTTGATCGTTCCCGCGGTTCCGATCACGCCGACCCGTTTGGTTTTTGTCACGGCGACGGCCGCGCGGGCGCCAGGCTCGATCACGCCGATGATGGGGAAATCGAACTCCTCGCGCAGAGCGGGAAGCGCGTGCGCGGTCGCGGTGTTGCACGCGACGACGAGAGCCTTCACACCTTCGCCTTTGAGAAACGCCGTGATTTCCCGACTGTATCTCAGAACTGTGTCCGGACTCTTGGGGCCGTACGGCACGCGGGCGGTGTCGCCGAAGTAGATGATGCTCTCGTTCGGCAGCTGGCTGATCATCTCCCGGACGACGGTAAGGCCGCCCATTCCCGAATCGAAAACGCCGATCGGCGCGGAGCTGCTCATCTCAGTCTCAGCGACGCGTAAACTCCGGCGGAATTCGGAGTTGCCACGACGCCGATATTCGCCTTGAAATCCCAGAGATTGGCGGCGACGTACGCGTCGGCGCCGGAGAAGAGATGGTTGAACAGGATCGCCGCGATCCAGTCCTCGTAGTGCGTTCGGCGCGCCTTGATTCGATCGGGAGTGAAGCGGCTGGCGATATAGGTGTCCGGAACCGGGAGCCCTGTTTTCGGATCGATGATCGCGATGCCGGTGACGGGATCAATCTTGTACGTAGCAACGATGCTGTCTTTCACGAATGCCTTCGCCTCGGCGAGATCCTGGGCGGCTTTGCGGGCCATTCCGAGGGACCCGATCTCGATCACCGCGAACAGCATCGCAGCGTGGTCGCGACCGAAGACCGTCTGCGCGTAGCCCGGAATGAGGAGCGAACTGAGAAAGGCGCGACGCGGCGTCATTGGCGGCTTCGGCGTATCGGTTGCAGCGGGTTGCGGCGTTTTCGCCACTGGGGCGGCGATTCCTGCGCGGGCGCTATCCCGCTGCTGCGCCACGGACGTGCGGGGGACGAACAGAGCGGGACAGAGTAGCGCCGCGGCAAGCAGGGTGGCGGGAGAGTGTGGGAATCGAACCCACCCGACCCTACGAAGTAGGGTCACAGTGATTTTGAAGATCACGGAAGCCACCAGGCCCCATCCACCCCCACGCGTCTCAATGAACTTCGATCGCAACTTCTCCCCGTTCGATGACCTCGCCCACGACTACCGATCCCGCCACGCGTGAAAGATAGTCGGGCGTTCGCGACCGACTGATGCACACGAGGAGGCCGCCCGATGTCTGCGGGTCGTGGAGAATTGCGCGATCCTCCTCGGTTCCCTTCTTCCAGTGGACGAGATCGCGGAGATATTCCGCGTTCCGCTTCGCGCCGTCGGTAACGAATCCGGCTCTTACGGCCTCGCGGACTCCCGGGAGGATCGGAATCGCGTCGAGGTCCAGGAGCAGCGTGACATTGCTCGCGCGCGCGATGTGCGACATGTGGCCCAGCAGCCCGAAGCCCGTGATGTCGGTGGCGCAGCGCGATCCGACAGCGAGCGCGGCTCGACTGGCCGCGCCGTTGAGCGCTTTCATTGCCTCGAGCATCGCGCGCTCGGATTCCGGCGAAAGCTGTCCTCGCTTTCCGGCCGTGGCGAGAATCCCGTTTCCGATCGGCTTGGTGAGAACGAGCTGATCGCCCGGTCGCGCGCCCGCGTTCGTGAGGAGAAAGTCCGGGTGCGCGCGGCCCGTCACAGCGAGACCGTATTTGAGCTCGGTATCCACGACCGTGTGTCCGCCAACGATGACCGCTCCGGCCTCGTGAACCTTGTCCTGGCCTCCGGCCAGGATTCTCGTCAGCACCTCGAGGGGCAAGTCGTTCGTCGGAAAAGCGACGATGTTGAGCGCGGTGAGCGGCTGGCCCCCCATGGCGTACACGTCAGAAAGCGCGTTCGCGGCGGCGATCTGTCCGAAATCGAAGGGATCGTCCACGATGGGCGCGAAAAAATCCACCGTCTGGACGAGAGCGAGATCATCGGACACGCGGAAGACCCCGGCATCGTCGAACGTCTCTCTGCCGACGAGCAGCCGTGGATCTGACATTAGAGGGAGCGCGGCCAGCGCGCGGGATAGGTCACCCGGACCCATTTTTGACGCTCAACCGGCGCAACGCGCGAACGCAGTGAGCCTGAACAGCTCTTCGCGCGTTTTCGAGGTGCTCACTCGGGAATCCAGCCGCTTACTTGGAGCCGACGACGGCGATCGCGTCGATCTCGATCATGGCACCGCGAGGAAGAGCCGGAACCTGAACGGTGGAGCGGGCCGGACGCGCATCGCCGAGGCACTTGCCGTAGACCTCGTTCATGGTGGGAAAATGCGCGAGATCCTGCAGGTAGACGGTGGTCTTCACGACATCGCCCCACGACGCTCCAGCGGCGCGAAGCACCTCCTGAAGATTTCGCATTACCTGTTCGGTCTGCTCGACGATTCCGCCTTCGACGATCTTGCCCGCGGCGGGATCGAGCGGAATCTGCCCCGCTGTAAACAGAAAACCGTTGGCGATGATTCCCTGCGAATAGGGGCCGATCGCCAAGGGCGCTTTGTCAGTACTGATTTTCTTGAGTGGCATTCAATTCTCCGTCGGCTGCCTTGAAACGGGCAGAGTCAGCGTGAGCGCGAATGTTACACACTAGGGAGCTTCAAAGGCCAGACCGAAAAGTCGCTCGGCGTTCGCAGCCGTCGCCCGTCCAAGCTCGAGAGGATCGTCGCCCCGAGCCGTTGCAACCTTCGAAAGCGTGTGGGCAACCCACGCCGGTTCGTTGCGTCTCCCCCTGAACGGAACGGGCGCGAGATACGGAGAATCGGACTCCACTAGCAGGCGATCCCGCGGTACCAGCCGCACCAGGTCGTCGTCCGCCCATTTGTTGAAGGTCACGATCCCGCTGAACGAGACGAACCATCCCGCGTCGAGCGCGAGCTCGGCCAGCGAGTGAGAGCCCGTGTAGCAGTGCAGGACTCCGAGGACGCCGGCGGCTCGGGCGTCGCGAATGATCGAGCGGGTGTCGTCTTCGGCGTCTCTGGTGTGGACGACGACCGGCTTATCCATCTCATCGGCGAGCGCAATCTGAGCCGAGAACGCGGCGCGCTGGGCTTCGCGCGGAGAGTTGTCGTAGTGATAGTCGAGTCCGCATTCGCCGACCGCGACGGCGGAGTGTCTGAGCAGCTCGCGCAGCTTCGGAACGTCGCGCGACGCGTCAAACGCGGCTGCGTCGTGGGGATGGATTCCGGCGGTCGCAAAGACGAACCGGGGATTGTCCGCCGCGCACTGGGCGGCGACCGCCGCGGTCGCGAGCGACTCCCCGATGCAGACGATCGCCAGCGCGCCCGCATCGCGGGCGCGGGAGATTACCGCGTCGCGGTCGCCGGTGAACGCTGCGTCCGCGAGGTGGGCGTGGCTGTCGACGAAGATTGACGTACGCCCGTCTTGCGGGGCCATTTGCGTTCGATCCAGAGGAGCACCGGCGCTGCTACGTAAATCGAGCTGAAGGTTCCGGTGACGACTCCGAACGCCATCACCCAGGCGAAGGGACGAATGACCTCGCCCGCAAAAATGAGCAGTGAGAGGGTCGCGGCGAAGACGGTGACGTGGGTCAGCACCGACCGCGGCAGCGTCTCGTTGATGGAGCGATTAAGCGTATCGTAGAGGGTCTCCTTCCTTCCCTTCCGCAGGTTCTCGCGGACGCGGTCGAAGATGATGATCGTGTCATTGAGCGAATATCCGAGCACGGTGAGAAGTCCGGCTACGACGGTCAGCGAGATCTCCAGGTGCATCAGCTTGAGGAACGCGATCGTGGTGAACACGTCGTGGCTGGTCGCGATGACCGCCGCGGTGGCGAAGCGCCACTCGAACCGGATCGAGAGGTACACGAGCGTAATGAGGAACGACAGGAGGATCGCGATGATCGCTCCGCGCCGAAGCTCGCTTCCGACGCGGGGGCCGACGGCCTCCCTGCGCGCCACCTTCACGTCGTTCTCGCCGAACTTTGTCTTCAGCACCTTCTCGATAGTCACGGCTATGCTCTCCGCGCCCTTCGATTGCGCGGCCACCGTGCTCGGGTCCTGCGCCCGCACCGTGAACTCGCGGTTGGTCCCGAACTGCTGGATCTCGGCTCCGTGGATTCCCGCCTCGTCGAGCGTCGAGCGGATCACGCCGACATCCGGCGGCTTCGTGAACTCGAGCTGCATCAGCGTTCCGCCGGTGAACTCGATGCTGTAGTTGGGAGGCTTTATGGCGAGAGATGCAAAACCCAGCAGGATGAAGGCGATCGTGATCGCCGCCATCACCTTCCACCAGCGGATGAAGTCATAGGCAGTGTCGTGAAGAATTCGAAGCATCAGATGCTCAGCGTTGTCTGGGCGTCGCGCGAGCGATTCAACCAGATCATGTAAAAAGTACGCACGACGAAGATCGAGGTGATCATCGAAGCGGCGATACCGGCGAGAAGGGTAACGGCGAAGCCGCGAACGGGCCCGGTCCCGTACTGATAGAGAACAGCCGCGGTCAGCGCGGTCGAGACGTTCGAGTCGACGATCGCGCTCATCGCGTGACGGAATCCTTCGTCGATCGCGGTGCGAACCGTCTTGCCGTGAGCAAGCTCCTCTCTGATTCGCTCGAAGATCAGGACGTTAGCGTCGACCGCTATGCCGATCGAGAGCACGAAGCCCGCGAGCCCCGGTAGCGTGAGGACCGCCTGGAATCCGGCGAGCGCAGCCAGCGTGTACAGGATATAGAGAGCGAGCGCCGCCACCGCGAGCGCGCCCGAGAACCGATAGTAGCCAAGCATGACGACAACGACGAGACCGACGGCGATGATGCCGGCGGTGACGCCCTTGTGGATCGAATCCTGGCCCAGGCTCGCGCCGATCTGCCGAACCTCGACGACCTTGAGGGGAACGGGCAGCGAGCCTGCTCTCAAGACTAGCGCGAGGTCCTGCGCCGCCTGAAGATCCTTGCCTCCCATCGTGATCTGACCGTTCGCACCGATGGCGCTCTGAATGACGGGGGGACGCCCCATCACGCGCTGATCGAGCACGATCGCCATGTAGTCCTTGATGTGCCGCGAAGTTTCGGTGCGGAAACGGCGGGCACCCTCGTTGTTCATCGTGAACTGCACGAGGTTCCCTTCCGTGGGTGAGGTGTTCGGCTTGGCGTCGGTGAGAAACTCGCCAGTGATGATCGGCTTGGCGTCGAGAACATAGAGAGGCCTGTAGACGCGATTGCCGAGCGAGACGGTGTCGCCGCTCCAGCGAATTACCTTGGCGGGCGGAAGCGCGGCCACGACCTGGGGCATGCCGAGGTATTGCGTCACCAGTGCGACATCAGTCTGCGCGACGTAGTACTCGCCCGGCATGTTCTGTCCCTGCTGGATCAGCTTCGAGAACGCACCCGGGCCTCCGGCCGTTCCTGTTACCGCACTGTCGGTCTTGGAGCTGTCGGCTTTCTTGGATGTATCCGCCGTGAAGAGAGACTGCAGACCGGCATTTGTGGTGTCTTTCTTGGCGTCGGGCGTCGTAGCGGCGACGACGACTTTCGCATCCTTCAGCAGCGCATCGAGTCTCGGCAGCGCCTTCTCGAGCGCCTGGGTTTTGTCCGTTATCTGGAATTCCAGGTAGGCCGACTTCTGGACGACGTCCTGGGCGCGGCGGGGATCGTCGATGCCCGGCAGCTCCACGATGATGCGCTCACTGCCCGCCTTCTGCACCACCGGCTCGGAGACGCCGAACTCGTCGATGCGGTTGCGCACGACCTTGAGCGCGTTGTCGATCGCCTTGCTCTTGTCGGGAACGGGACCCTTCGACTCATCGACCTCGAGGGCGAGGTGCATACCTCCCTGGAGATCGAGACCACGCTTCAATGGAACGCGCCGGACCGTGTCGTAAACGAACTCGCCATTGCGCTTGACGCGCTCCACCACCGTGCGCGGAAACAGCGTCCAGATGGACGCCGCAATGAGACCCAGAATGATGGCAATCCGATACTTCAGACTCATGCTGCTGATTTGGGGAAAAGGAGCACTTCGGAATTAGCCTGTAAGATTACCGGGAACGCTAAGGAGAGTCAACGCGTTTCTGGCCTCGCGCTCGTCGTGCGCGAGCTGCTTCGACAGCATCTCCGCCGACGCAAACTTTCGGGTCTCACGAAGCCAGGCCACGAAATCGATTCGAATGTGCGCACCATAGAAATCGCCGCTGGTATCGAACAAATGCGCCTCCAGCGACGTCGCCGAATCTCCAAACGTCGGCCGTGATCCGAGGTTCATCATCCCGCCAAACGGGCCAGCCGCCGTTTGAACACGCACCGCATATACACCTTCGGGCGGAAG
>JADGQV010000156.1 GCA_017881465.1 Gemmatimonadaceae bacterium | reverse complement strand
GGCTATCCGCTGCGCAAGGATTTTCCTCTGCGCGGGCGGTTCAGCCGCTCCGAGCAGCTGCGTCAGGCCCTCGCCCAGAATCCGGAAGCGCGCTATTCGATGGAGGAGCTCACCATCGCCGACGCGTTCGCGGAGCTTCCGCAGGACATGCGCGAGAGACTGAGCAAGGGCGAGAGGACCGGCGAGTAAATGTCAAAGCGCACAGTCGAAGTAGAGCTCTCGACATCGGGTCTCGACGCGCAGGGACGGCCGCAGCGCATTCCGCTCGTAACGAACGACGGTGGAGCGGCGGTCGCGCTTCAGCCGCCGCCAGGTCTCGAGCCGGATCTCGAGGGCGAGCACATGCTCATCAACATCGGCCCGCAGCATCCCGCCACGCACGGCGTTTTGCGCCTCGTGCTGGAGCTCGATGGAGAGACTGTGGTGCGCTGCATTCCGCACATCGGCTATCTCCACTGCGGGTTCGAGAAGATCGGCGAGTACCGGCAGTACAACCAGATAATCTGCTGGACCGATCGCGAGGACTATCTCAACTCGATCGGCAACAACGTGGCGTTTGCCCTTGGCGCTGAGCGGCTGTTCGGAATCGAGATCACGGAGCGTTGCAAGGTTCTGCGCGTCATCGCGTCCGAGTTGTCGCGCATCATGTCGCACCTCGTTTGGCTCGGCACTTTCTGCATTGACATCGGAGCGTTCACGCCATTTCTCTGGGCGTTCCAGCGGCGCGAAGAGATCTACCGCCTCATCGAGAAGTGGGTGGGCGCGCGGCTCACGACGTCGGCAACGCGAGTCGGCGGAATGGCCGCCGACATTCCGAGCGGATGGATGGACGGGCTCAGGCAGTTCATTCGCACTTTCCCGCACACGCTGGACGAAATCGACCGCGTACTGACCAGGAACGCGATCTGGGTCGGCCGCACCGTCGGGCTCGGCGTCATGACGCCCGACGAAGCAATCAACTGGGGACTTTCGGGGCCGATGCTTCGTGCGTCCGGCGTCGACTACGATGTGCGCAAGGATTTTCCATATCTCGATTACGAGACCTACGACTTCGAGGTGCCGGTTGGCACGAACGGCGATGTCTATGATCGCTATCTCGTCAGGTTCGAGGAGCTGCGCCAATCCCTGCGTATCCTCCAGCAGGCGGCCGACCGGCTGCCCGACGGTCCGGTGAACATCGACGACCCACGCGTCATTCTTCCTCCCAAGTCCAAAGCGACGAGCGAGATGGAATCAATGATCCATCACTTCAAGGTGGTGATGGAAGGTCCGCGTCCACCGATCGGCGAATCCTACGTCGCGGTCGAGAGCCCCAAGGGTGAGAAGGGCTACTATATGGTATCCGACGGCACGGCGAAGCCTGTGCGGTGGAGGATTCGTCCGCCTTCGTTCGTGAATCTCGCCGCCATTCCGAAAATGGTCGAAGGCCATCTGCTCTCGGACGTCATTGCCATCAACGCCAGCATCGACATCGTTATGGGAGAGATCGACCGTTGACACCTGACCTCGTAGGCGGCCTGGAATCTCCCGACTACGCATCGCACGACCGTGCGGCGCACGAGCCTTACACTCCGGTTTTCACTGGAGATGTGAAGCGTGAACTGGACGAGCTCCTCACGCGCTATCCGACGAAGATGGCAACGCTTCTTCCCGCCCTATGGCTAGTACAGCGCGAGCGCGGGTGGGTGAGCGAGGAGGGGATGGCTGAAGTCGCCGGACTGCTCGACCTCACGCCCGCCTACGTCAAGGGCGTCGTGACCTTCTACACGATGTACCATCAGCACCCAGTGGGAAAATATTTCATCCAGGTATGCACGACCTCACCTTGCGGCATCTGCGGCGCGGAAGATGTCGTCAAAGCATTTGTTCGTCACACCAACACTGGCGAGCTGGGCCTCACCTCACCGGACGGCCGCTTCACCGTGATCGAGGTGGAATGCCTCGGCGCCTGCGGCTTCGCCACGCCGGTGATGGTCAACGAAGAGTTCATCGAATCAATGACGCCCGACAAAGTCCCCGAACTTCTCGCACGGCTCCCATAATGGGCTACCCGCACCATCCCCATCCGAGGGAGACGACGGTTCTCTCCAAACACTTCGGCGAGGCCGATGCGCGCACGCTCGGCGGCTGGAAAAAACGCGGAGGCTACAAGGCGCTCGAGAAAGCACTCGGAATGCAGCCAGCCGACATCGTGAACGTCGTGAAGGAGTCCGGCCTGCGCGGAAGGGGAGGCGCCGGATTCCCGACCGGCCTGAAGTGGTCGTTCATGAAGCCGGGCGATGGAAAACCGCACTATCTCTGCTGCAACGCCGACGAATCCGAGCCGGGAACGTTCAAGGATCGCGAGCTGATGCGCTGGACACCCCACGCGCTCGTTGAAGGGTGCGCAATCGGCGCGTACGCGATCGGAGCGGAGACTGCCTACGTCTACATCCGCGGCGAGTTCACCGAGCCGCTCCACTGGATGGAGCAAGCGGTGAAGGAAGCTTACGCCGCCGGCATCCTCGGCAAGAACGCGATGGGCAGCGGAAAGCGGATCGACGTGCACGTGCACAAGGGAGCCGGCGCCTACATCTGCGGCGAGGAGACGGCGCTCATGGAATCACTCGAGGGTCGTCGCGGGAATCCGCGGATCAAGCCTCCGTTTCCGGCGGTGTCTGGCGTCTTCGGCATGCCGACCACGATCAATAACGTCGAGACGCTCGTCGCCGCCGCTCCGATTCTCCTCAACGGCGCCGACTGGTACAAGAAGATGTCGCTGTCGAATCCGAAGAGCACTGGGACCAAGCTCTTCTCGGTCTGCGGCAATGTGCAGCGTCCCGGCACTTACGAGGTCGTGATGGGCTTTCCGTTCAAGGAATTCCTGTACGATCTCTGCGGCGGTCCGCTGCACGGCCGCAAGTTCAAGGCGGTGATTCCGGGCGGGGCATCCGTTCCCATCCAGACCATGGAGGAAGCCGAAGCCACGCTCATGGATTACGAGGGCTTCGTTGCCGGGGGATCGATGCTTGGCTCCGGCGGCGTAATCGTGATCGACGATGCCCAATCAATGGTGACGGTGATCGCGCGCATCGCGCGCTTCTTCGCGCACGAGAGCTGCGGACAGTGCACGCAATGCCGCGAGGGCACGGCCTGGACCACCAAGATTCTCGAGCGCATCAGAGACGGAGAGGGCACTGTCGAGGACCTCGACACGCTCCTCGACATCGGCGAGCAGATGACAGGGAAAACGATCTGCGTGCTCAGCGATTCGTGCGCGGTGCCAGTCGTGTCGGGCATCAAGAAGTTCCGCGGCGAGTTCGAGGCGTTGATTCAGGGCAGGCGCTTTCACCCTGTCACCGCGGCGGTGGCGTGATGGCCGAGAAGAAAATGGTGAGCCTCACGATCGAGGGCCGGCCCGTCAGTGTTGCGGAGGGGACGACCATCCTCGAGGCGGCGAAGACCGCGGGGATTCTCATTCCGCACTACTGCTATCATCCGGGACTCCCGATCGCGGGCGTCTGCCGCATGTGCCTCGTCGAAGTCGAGAAGGCGCCCAAGCTCGCCCCTTCTTGCGCCACGACCGTGGCGGAGGGACAGGTCGTCCGCGTGTATTCCGAGAAGTCGCTCGCGGCGCGCAAGGGCGTGCTCGAGATGCTTCTTATCAATCACCCTCTCGATTGTCCGATCTGCGATCAGTCGGGCGAGTGCGAGCTCCAGGATTACACCTATCAGGAAGGGCGGGAGGATTCGCGCTACCGCGAGCCCAAGCGCTTCAACCCAGCCGAGGACTTTGGCGGCGACGTGATCTACGTTCCGAACCGCTGCATCCTGTGCACACGCTGCGTCCGATTCATGGAAGACGTCGCGCACGATCCGGCGCTGAACGTCAGCGAGCGAGGCGACCGCGCGCTGATCGGCAAGTTCGAGGGGAAGGACCTCACTCACCCGTGGGCCGCGAATGTCGTCGATCTCTGCCCGGTCGGCGCGCTGCTCTCCAAGGATTTTCTGAACAAGGCGCGCGCGTGGGAGCTTGACCGCACGGCGTCGATCTGCCCCAACTGCACTCAGGGCTGCAACGTGATCATGGAGACGCGCGAGAATCAGGTCGTGCGCATGCGCCCGAGGCCGAATGAGAACGTCAACGCGTTCTTCATGTGCGACTGGGGGCGCCTCAACTATCGCTGGATGAACGAGAAGAACCGCGCCGAGCACCCGATGGTTCGAGCCAAGAACGGCCTTGTCGCCGCGAGCTGGGAAGCGGCGATTTCGGCGGCGGCGCGCGCGCTGAACGGAAAGAAGGTTTTCGTGGCAGCTTCACCGATGCTGTCCAACGAGTCGCTCTACCTTCTCACCCAGCTGATGCAGAGTGGGGGCGGGGCGTTCCGCGTCACCGAAGGCGACGAGGCCCCTCTGCCAGGCGTCGAGGATCTCGCGCTCCGTCGCGAGCGGGCGGCCAACGTTTACGGCGCCGAGAAGCTTGGGTTCAAAAAGACGAAGGATCTGCTCGGCGGGCTGGGGCAGGGAGATGTGCTGGTAATCGCGGGCGAGGATCTCGCCGGCATCGATGCCTCCGCGGTCTCCCGCGCCGGCGACGTCATCGTGATCAGCTCCGGCCTCCCCGAAGCAGCGGGCAAAGCATCGGTCGTGCTGCCGATTGCGAACTTCGCGGAAGAAGAGGGCACCGTTACGAATCTGCGCGGACGCGTGCAGCGATTCACACAGGCGCGGCAGGCTCCAGGCGAGACTCGCCCGAGCTGGCTCGTGCTCGGCGATCTACTCGGTGCAATGGGAAAACAGGCGAACTTCTTCCTTCCGTCCGAGGTTTTCGCAAAATTGGCGAGCTCCAACTCGGCGTTTGCCGGCCT
>JADGQV010000155.1 GCA_017881465.1 Gemmatimonadaceae bacterium | reverse complement strand
AGCGGGAAGTTTGGATAGTTGACGAAGCTCTACGAGGAGGCTGCTACCTCCGCGGGACCGGATTTCGGCGGCGAGCGCCTCGCCGGTTGACTCGGGAGAACTCAGGTCGAGCACGCGGGAGCCACGCACGATGTGCCTGCCGCTCAGATCCGCGAGCATACCATATAATGTAAGCACGCCACCGGCGTCGCTCACCAAGGCGCCGATCGGGACTTGGCAGCCCCCGTCGAGGGCCGCCAGGAAAGCGCGCTCAGCGCGCGTCGCGGTAGATGTCGGCTCGTGATCGAGCGGACGCAGAAGGTCTCTCATCCTGGTGTCGTCGCGCCGGATCTGGATTGCGATTGCGCCCTGTCCGGCGGCCGGCAGCCACTCGGGCGGCTCGAGAAACATGGTTATGCGCAGCTCTACCTCGAGTCGAATCAAGCCGGCCGCGGCGAGAATCGCGGCGTGGACGCTGCCGCTCTCGACCTTTCGAAGCCGCGTGGGAACGTTGCCGCGTAGCTCCGCGACCTCCAGATCGGGTCTGCGCGCCAGCAGCTGCGCGCGACGGCGAAGACTCGATGTGCCGACGCGCGATCCGGCCGGCAGATCGTCCAGATTCTCCGCTCCCGTCTGCCGATTGACGACGAGCGCATCGCGCGGGTCTTCCCGCTCCAGTTGCGCGACGATCTCGAGACCATCAACGGAATCAGTCGGCAGATCTTTCAGGGAGTGCACCGCGCAATCGATCTTGTTCTTCGCGAGCGCGACCTCGAGCTCGCGTGTAAAGAGACCTTTCGCGCCGATCTCGCTGAGCGGCTGGTCGAGTTTCTTGTCGCCGGTGGTCTTGAACGTGACGAGCTCTGACGCGATCCCACGCGCGAGCAACGCGCTCTCGACGAGCCGCGCCTGCCGTAGCGCGAGCTCGGAAGCCCGCGTGCCGATTCTCACGACCGCCGGATCCATCTCCCGCTTAGAAGGCACTGAAGACCGATGATGCGAGACTGTCGAGCGTTGATTCTTTTGCTTCCACTTTCACTTCGATTCCCGCTTCGCGCAGTGCCTCGGATGTCTGCGCTCCGATGGACGCGGCCGGGACGCGCAGCGCCAGCTCTTCTCCGACGGCGTCGATGTATCCCCTCACGGCAGAGGCCGAAGTGAAGGTGACGAGATCCACCTTTCCGGCTTCGATGGCTCGCGCGAGCTTTTCCGCCCCCTCGCCGTCCACGATCGACCGGTACGCCTCTATCACTGTCACATCGGCGCCGATTTCCCGCAGGCCCCGCTGTAACACATCACGCGCGCCTTCAGCGGTTACGTAAAGCACCCTCTTCCCAGCGACGTCATCGCGCGCGCGCATCATCTCCAGCAATCCTTCGGCGACGAAACGATTCGGAATCACATCGACGGTTATGCCGTGCTCGAGCAGAGCGCCTGCCGTTGCGGGACCAACGGCGCCAACCCTGAGTCCGGCGAGCGCGCGCGCATCCTTGCCCTCGCCGAGCAGCTGCTCCCAGAAAATCGAGATCGCATTCTGGCTGGTGAAGATCAGCCAGTCGTAGAGCGGCAGGCGGCCGATCGCTGCGCGCAGGGGGGCGAGCTCCAGGCGCGCGATCTGTGTCGCCGGCATCTCGATCACATCGGCGCCCAACTCACTGAGCTTCTCGCTCAGTGCCGGAGCCTGCTGGGTTGCGCGCGTCACCACGATCCGCTTTCCGAACAAGGGCCGCCGCTCGAACCAGTTCAGCTCGTCGCGCAGCACGACGGACCACCCGATTACGGTAATCACCGGCGCGGTGATGTCGTGCTCCGCTGCTTTTGCCGCGAGCGTCTCGAGCGTGGCCACGACGGTGCGTTGTTTTGGATGCGTTCCCCACTGAATCGTGGCGGCGGGGATGTCGGGGGGCATTCCTGCCTTGATCAGCGTCTCGGCGATGCTGCCGAGAGTCTTCACTCCCATGTACAGAACGATCGTCCCGCCCGCTTTCGCGAGCGCCGTCCAGTTGGTCTGAGTGCTCGGCTTGGCGGGATCTTCGCTTGCCGTCACGAAGGTCACCGATGTCGCGAGAGCGCGATGCGTCACCGGAATTCCGGCGTAGGCAGGCGCGGCGATTCCAGCCGTTATCCCCGGGACAACCTCGAATGGAATTGAGGCATCGTTCATCGCCTGCGCCTCCTCGCTGCCACGTCCGAACATGAACGGATCCCCGCCTTTGAGACGCACGACGCGCTTTCCTTCACGCGCGAGCTTCACGAGGAGCGCGTTGATCTCTTCCTGGGTCACCGAGTCCTTCGGCCCGGCGCGCTTGCCGACGTAGTAGAGCTCGGGCCTTCCGGTCGTCCGCGCGCCCGGAGGGAGCAGCGCGGAATTGGCGAGCGCGTCGTACACGACGGCATCAGCCGAGTCGATGAGCTGCTTCCCTCTTACAGTGATGAGGCCAGGATCACCGGGACCAGCACCCACGAGAAAGACTTTTCCCTCTGTCATCCCTGCCTCGTTCTCACTTCCGGCCACAAGCCGACGACCAGTGAAAAAGCGCGTTGTAGCACGTCACGCGCTCTCCGCCCGCCGATGGGTTCACGTGCTCGAGGCCGGTCGAGAATCTCCCGATCACAGGTTGACCGCCATTACTTCGCTCGCACGCGCTTGCGCCGCAGATAGAGGCTCAGTGCGTAGGCCGCGTAGATGCCGAGCGCGATCGTGTAGGCGAGGTGATAGTAGGCGGACGTGTCAGGCATCGTATTCCATCTTTGCGGCGGCAGCATCCCGCTCGGCAGCATAGCCATAGCGCGCGCGGACGAAGGCGAAATACAGAAGCGTGAACGACACCAGCGAAAGCATCAGTGTCATCAGCATTTCGTGCGGAAGTGACGGCGCGCTCGGCTTTCCCACGATTGGCATGGGGTGCATCGTGGCGAAGAGGTACACGCTCAGATGGATGAATGGAATCAGGAGCGCTCCAAGGATGCCGAGGACCGCCGAATACCGGGCACGAAGCTCCGGCGACTCGATTGCGCCGCGGAGAACGATGTACGAGACGTAGATGAACCACAGAAAGAGCGTCGAGACGAGGCGCACGTCCCACCACGCCCAGAAGGTCCCCCAGATCGGTTTCGCCCAGAGCGGCCCGGTGATTAGCACCACCGTGGTGAAGACTACTCCGACTTCAGCCGAGCTTTCGGCGAAGCGATCGAGGCGCGGGTCACGGATCCACAGATAGACGCCGCTCGCGACCGCCACGAGAAAGAATGCGAGAAACGCGACCCACGCCGAGGGAACGTGGATGTAGAAAATCTTCTGCGCCGCTCCCTGCTTCGCCTCGAGCGGGGTGAAGAACACCGCCCGAATGACTGTGCCGAGCACCGCCGCGCCGGCGACGGTGGAAAGCCAGGAGATCTTCATGTCGATGTGAGGTGCATTTAAGCGCGGACGGGTCGGCGACGATATGTCACCGACTCATCAATTTAAGCGACGCGCAGGCCAGTGCCTGCAAGCAACCTTTGTTTGAAACTGCAACTGAACGGGCGGGAGGCGCCAGTAGCATAGTCTTTGGTTGACAGTTCACTACGCCCGGACTTCACCGGCGCGCGTCAGGGTACAGGCAACGGCTTGTCCCAAGAACGTCACGTAGTGAAGTCAGGGCGTCATAAACTGCAAACCGTCAACTACGCTTCTGACACCTCCCGCCCGTTCAGTTGCATTTGTTTCCTAATCCTCAACGGTAAAGGGATAGGCGAGGGTGCATGCCGCCACGAACACGATGTCGAAAGCGAGGAGCAGCTTGAGCCACGCTCCCGCCTCGACGACCGGACGACCGCTCAATAATTTCGACGTCGCTTGCGCCGCCGCGATCACGATCGGCACGAAAAAGGGGAGAGCCAGCATCGGCAGCAGCAGCTCCGCCAGTCGCGTGTTGACGGCCATTGCGCTGAACAGCGTTCCGACGGCGACCAGGCCAATGGCGGCGAGAATGGCGATCGCGATGAGCGGACCCGCCACGTCGCCCAACCGGAGATTGTAGAAGAGCGCCAGCGCGGGGATCGCGATCGCCTGCACCGCGGCGACGAAAATGAGATTCGCAATCGCCTTCCCGAGGAAAATCGCCTCCCTGCTCACCGGCGACGCCAGCAGCCCGTCGATGGCGTGATCCGCCGTCTCGACGCCGAACGAGCGATGCAGTCCGAGCAGTCCGGAAAAGGTGAAGATGACCCACAGCACTCCGGGCGCGAGGTCCGTGGCTGTGACAGCCGTTGGATCCCATGCGTAGTAAAAAATCACGAGCCCGAGCAGCGCGAACACAACGGCCGAGAAGAACGCGGAGCGCGTTCGGAACTCGATCGAGAGATCCTTGCGGGCGATGAGCCACGCCCCGGAGAGAATGTCAGCCACTCGCCGCCAGGGCCTCGCGGTACGTGGCTGCATAGGAGCCGGCGTCGATGCGGTCGGCGGAATCGTAGCGCAGGAACTTCCCGCGCTGCATCACCGCCGCGTGCGTCGCGAGCGAGAGTCCTTCGGCGAGATTGTGGGTCACGACGATGATCGCAGTCCCGGCCGAGCGCAGCTCCTGCAGGAGCGCGGTGAGAGCGCGGGCACCGCTTTCGTCGAGGCCGCTGTACGGCTCGTCGGCCAGAACAAGCTGCGGCGAATGCACCATTGCCCGCGCGATCGAGACCCGTTGCTGCATGCCGCGGCTGAGCGAGCGGATCGGAGTGTCAGCCCGCTCCAGCATCGACATGCGCCGCAGCGAGTCCTCGACGCGCACGCGCGCATCGCGAACGCCGTACAGCCGGGCTGAAAACGAGACGTTCTCCCGTGGGGAGAGCGCTTCGTAGAGCATGGTGTGGTGCGAGATGAGGCCGATCCGCGAGCGGGCCAATGGTCCGCCGGGAAGCTGGATACCGGACACCCG
>JADGQV010000063.1 GCA_017881465.1 Gemmatimonadaceae bacterium | reverse complement strand
CGATTAGTTTGTGAACTAATTCACAAGCGCCACATTGAAGCGGATAGCTGAATCGACAGTCAGGCGCCTTTCCCTTTATCTGAGCTTCCTCGAAGGGATCGAGCGCCAGGGTCTCAAGACCGTCTCGAGCGACGAGCTCGCGCGTCTCGGCGGGACGACGTCCGCTCAGGTGCGAAAGGATCTCTCGCTGTTCGGCTCCTTCGGCAAGCGGGGCCTCGGCTACTTCGTCCCCGAGCTTTCGGAAAAGTTGCGCGAGATCCTCGGACTCGGAAAGCAGTGGCGCGTGTGCATCATCGGCGCCGGAAAGATCGGCGCCGCCCTCGCCCGCTACCGGGGTTTCGCCGAGCGCGGATTCAACGTCACCGCTGTTTACGACAGCGACGAGGCGAAGATCGGAAAGCGGTGGGAAACCCTCACGGTCAGACCGATATCCGAGCTCGAGAAGGACGCGGCAAAGCAAGGCTTCGACATCGCGGTAGTGGCGACCCCGGCGGAGAACACGCCGGCCGTGGTGAAGCAGGTCGTGCGGGCGGGGATCAAGGCCATTCTCAATTTTGCGCCGGTGCAGTTGTCAGTTCCGTCGGACGTTACTGTCAGGAACGTCAACATGGCGATGGAGCTGGAGGGGCTGTCGTTTGCGCTAAGCAACCGGAGCGAATAGCTGCCCGCGAGATGGGCGCTGATGCAGTTCATCACAAGAGCCCGAACAGCACCGCAAACTTCTCGGGACTGAGCACTTCCGGCCGCGCGGCCGAGTCAATTCCGGCGCGCTCGAGCAAGACCGCGACTTGCTCCGGCGACAATCCCCGAGCCGTTCGCAGCACGCGCTGCATCTGCTTCCTCCGCAGCCCGAACGCCGCCTGGACGAAAGCGCGGAACGCGGGGAGTGATTCGACGGCTACGAGTGGCCGCGCGCGCGGCGTGAGTCGGACCACCGCCGACTCGACCTTGGGCGGAGGGCGAAAGGCGCTCGCCGGGACAGTGAACACCTGCTCCACGTGCGCGACCGCGGCGACGTTGACCGACAGCGCCCCGTAACTCTCCGTGTCCTCGCGCGCCGCCATTCTCTCGGCCACCTCGCGCTGCACGAGAAAAACAGAGCGCCTCGGAATCGGCGGCTCCAGCGCCCTGAACACAATCGGGGTCGTGATGTTGTACGGGACGTTTCCAATGAGCAGGAAATCTTTTCCCGCTGCTCCGCGCAGATCGGCTTCGAGAAAATCTCCCTCCACGATCTCCACATTCGGCCGGCCGCTGTACTTCTCGCGCAAGTTCTTCGCCAGCGCGCGATCGATCTCCACCGCTATCAGTCTCCCGCTCCGCTCGGCGAGAATGTCGGTGAGCGATCCGCGGCCGGGCCCAATCTCTACGACAGTATCAGCGGGCGTGGGCGCGAGAGCATCGACGATCGCGGTGAGGATTTTCTCATCGGAAAGGAAGTGCTGCCCGAACTTCTTGAGCGCCGGCGGATGTCGGCCACGCCCGCCGGGCGCGCGCGCCACGCTCAGCTCCTGACCACCACGAGCGTCAGGTCGTCTCGCAAAGGCACAGCCCGCGTGTGGACTTCGATCATTTTGAAGACTCTGTCCACGATCACCTTCGTATCGTTGTCGCGGTTCTCTTTTATGAGCTCGAGCACACGCTCCTCGCCGAGCCGCTCGTCGCGCGAGTTGCGCGCATCGCTGACGCCATCGGTAAAGAGAACGAGCAAGTCCTTCTTGCCGACCCAGCTGAGGGAGGCCGTGTTCGGAACCTCGTCGAGCATGCCGAGCGGCGGATTCACGGCCGACAAACGAGTGGACGTTCCCTGCTCGCTGATGACGAACGCGTGCGGATGGCCGGTGTTGGCGTAGGTGAGCCTTCCCTTCTCCGGATCGACGACGCCGTAGAACATCGAGATGAACATCTCCGTGCTCTCGAGCTCTTCGCGCAACGAGTGCATCAAGGCGCCGAGCATCTCACCGGGATTTACGAAGTTCTGCGCGTGGATCGCCGAGGCGCTCATGGCGAGGGCCATGATCAGAGCGGCCCGATACCCATGCCCTGACACGTCGCCGATCATCACGCCGGTTGTCTTATCGCGGAGCTTGAAGAGCTGGTAGAAGTCGCCGCCGACGCTCTCGGCCGGCACGACGCGGGCGGTCACTTCCGCTTCCGGCGAGACGACGTCGGTCGAGGGGAGCAGCTTCATCTGCAGATCGTGCGCGAGACTCATTTCCTGGAGCAGCCGCTGGCGGTCGAGCGACGCGCTGACGAGACGCGCGTTCTGAATCGCCGTGCCGATCTGGGTGGCGATGGCCGTCACCAGCTTCTGATCGCCGGCGGTGAAAGGCTGCCGCGACCGGCGGTCGGCCAGATTCACGACACCGAGGGGCTGTCCGCCACTGGGTGTCGTCCACATGATCGGCACAGAGAGCATCTCTCCACGCCCGTAAGGCGACTCGCTCCCGAACGTGACGCCCTTTCCGACGACGATGAGCGGATGTTGCGTGCGAAACACGCGCGCCGATACGCTCACCGGGTCGTCGGCACTGATCGGGGGAATCTGCTCCTTCGGAACGCCGAGCGCGGCGACGGCCTGGAGCGTATTCGTGCGCGCGTCGTGGACGAGGATCGACGCTACGCGCGCGCCGACGGTCTCCGAGATCTCCGTCAGGATCGTCGCCGCCGCGTCTTCGAGGGTGACGGTTCGTCCGAGAATCTCGCCGATGGTATAGAGGAGATTGATTTCCTCGTACCGTTCGGCGAGCTCGGTCGCGGCATGCTCGACTTCGAGCGCGGCCTGCGTGAACTGCGTCACGACCGGCATCAGCAGCTTGATGTGGCGATCTTCGGGCGAGAACGATGGATCGCATGGCCCGACCGTCAGCCAGATCCTTTTTACGGATGGAACGCGCGTTACGAGCTGCGTTCCGAAATTCGTCGGGATGGATTGACCGGGCTCGTCCGGCAGGACGTCCGGCATCTGCACCTTGGGACTGGAGCGGGCGATGACAGTCGGGCTCGAGCGGCCGTCGCTGGTCCCCCACACGGCGGCCTCACAGTGCGTCCCTTCGCGAAACGCAATGAGGACAGCCTCGAGCTCTTTCACTCCCGGTACAACGTCAGGCGGACGACGTTGCCTTTATCCCGGAAGCTCTCGACGCGGTCCATCAACTGCCGCATCAGAAACAGCCCGCGGCCTTCCTCTTTGGTAAGGTTTTCCTCGGTGGTGCAGTCCAGAGTGCACTCGTCGACGTTGAATCCCGGTCCGTCATCGACGACTTCGAAGACGAGATCCGTGTCGCTGATGATCGCCCTGACCCGAACCTGCTTGCCACCGGTAGCTTCGTTCCCACGCAGGATGGCGTTGGAGAGCGCTTCGGACAGCGCCACCGGAATGTTGAGGGAGCATTTGGCGGGTGAAATCTTGAGCTCGCGGCAGCGTTGCCGCGCGAGCTCCACTACGCCTTCTATGTATTCGACATCGCTCGGTATCTGTAGATCGAAGGCGACGCGGGATTTCGCCATTAAAAGCTCTCTAGCGCGCGCTCCCGGGTGTCGGAAATCTGGAACAGGGTGTCGAGCTTCGTGAGCTCGAAGAGCGTCTGGAGGTCGTCATTGAGATTGGCTAGACGCAGCTCGCCCCCCTGCTCCCGAATCTTCTTTGACAACGAGACGAGCACGCCAAGGCCGGAGCTGTCGATGTAGCCGGTCTGGCTGAAGTCGATCAGAAATTTCTTTTCGCCCTTCTCGAGCTCGTCGAGGACCTTCTGCTTCAGCTCCTGACGATTCCCCACAATCAGCTGACCTTCGACATCCACCACGACGACCTCTCCCTGTTTCTTGATCGAGAAACTCATTCAGTAATCTCCAGTGTGGTTCTGCTCTCTCAGGGCGCGCGGTGCTCGTCGCGCCCGGCCGATTGCAGCGCTGCAATTGCGGCCACGTTAATAATGTCCTCCCGCTCGGCGCCGCGCGAGAGATCGGAGACAGGACGCGCGAAACCCTGAAGGATCGGCCCCACCGCCTGCGCACCGCCCACTCGCTGCACCAACTTGTAAGCGATGTTCCCCGCGTCCAGCGACGGAAACACCAGCACGTTGGCTCTTCCGGCCACCGGACTAGCCGGTGATTTCCGGGCGGCAACAGCGGGAGCCAGCGCCGCATCACCTTGCAATTCTCCGTCCACCACGAGGTCGGGCGCGCGTTCCCTGATTATGCGGAGGGCCTCACGCACGAGATCGACGCTCGCACCCTTCGCGCTGCCGAGCGTGCTGAAGGAAAGAAGCGCGACTAGCGGCTCGTCACCGACGATGAGCCTCCGGTCGTCGGCCGCGGCGATCGCGATGTCGGCGAGATCCTCAGCCGTCGGGTAAGGAATCACCGCGCAGTCCGTGAAGGTCAGCACTTCGTTCACGCTGGCCCCTGGCGGAGTGACGATATAGAACGCGCTCGAAGCGACTCGCACGTGGGGAGCCAGGCCGATGTTGTGCAGCGCGCTCCGCAAGACGTCGCTGGTCGTATACACAGCGCCGGCGACACAAGCGTCGGCCTCACCCGCCGCGACAAGCCGGTGCGCGAACTCGAGCGCCGAGCCATTCTCGGCCTGAATCGACTGGAGGCCAGCTCGCGCGGCAGCCTCGGCCAATGGCCGGCTGTCGACGACGAGAAGCGGAGTCGCCATTCCAACTCTGGCAATCTCGCTGGCGGCGGACAGGATTCGCTCGTCGCCGCTCTCGGGAAATACTATCCTGCGCTTGAGCGCGGTCGCGCGCTGGCGGATTCGCTCAACGAAGGTCACGCGCCGTCAATCTTTGGGGCGGATCGGCCCGTCCTTGAACTTCTTGGCCAGCGCCTTGGCGATGGTGGGATGAACCAGGCCATCGAGATTCCCGCCGTGCTGCGCGACTTCACGCACGACGCTCGAGCTGATGTAGGTCGTCTCGACCGACGGAACCATGAATACCGTCTCGAAGTCCTCCGACATGTGGCGATTCATGAGGGCCATCTGGAACTCATACTCGAAATCGCTGACGGCGCGAAGTCCGCGGATGTTGAGCTTGGCGCCCATCTTTTTCGCGAAATCGACCAGCAGGCCTTCGAACTGCGTCACCTCCACGACCTTGTTGTCGGAGGTAGCGGCGCGTATGAGCTTGACGCGGTCTTCCGTGCTGAAGAGCGCTCGCTTCGACGAATTCACGGCGACCGCGACGACGAGACGGTCGACGAACTCGCAGCTTCTCCGGATCAGGTCCTCGTGCCCCCGCGTGATGGGGTCGAAGCTTCCAGCATAGATCGCCGTCGTTACCACGTCATTCCTCGCTGCGGTAGAATGTGATTGCCGTCGAGCCATACTTGCGCGTGTCTCCCCCCTCTGGCATCGCGTCCTTCGCGGCGTGCTCGACGCTCAGCACTCTGCTGAAAGGCGATTTCATCCAGCGCTCCGCCAGTCGGGCGGCGTCGCCGCTCGCATAAGGTGGATCGGCGAACGCCACATCGTAAGCCAGCGCTGCGAGCGCTTCCGCGAAAGGCAGCGCCGGCTTTCGATGGACGGTTGCGAGCTGACCCGCGCCGAGTACCTCGATGTTCTCCTGGAGGACGCGAAAGCTACTGGGATCTTTCTCCACGAACTCGGCGGTGACTGCTCCGCGGGATAGCGCTTCCAGTCCGAGCGCACCGGAGCCGGCGTAGAGGTCGAGCACGCGCGCGTGTGGGAGGTCCCGCTGGAGGATGCTCATCCAGGCTTCACGAACGCTGTCGAGCGTCGGCCTGACGTCGGAGCCGGGGGGCGCGCTGATCTTCCGCCCGCGCCAGCGGCCCGCGACGATCCGCACTTCAGGTCCAGCGGGTTGGAAGCCCGAGCGGCTGACGGCGCGCATTCAAGCTCACGCGTCGCTCGCTCGAATGTCGGCAATCCTTGCCTGGAGGAAGCTCTCTCCCCGGTAATCGTCGCGCTCGAGCCTGAACGCGATGTCGACTCTCGTGCCCGGCTGGAATTCAGCCGCGCGCCCGGCCAGGCCCCATCCAATCGCGTTGAGCGATCCCGTTCCGGTGTCGAGCACGAGCTTGAGCCCGTCCTTGCCGATGACGCGCGGCGGCCGGGCGATCATGACGTTGCGCGCGAGGAGAACCGGCGTCGGATTCCCGATTCCGAACGGCTCGAAGTGACGGAAGAGTGATTCGAGCTGGCCATCCATCCCATCGATGCTCACCTCGAGATCCACGCGAATTTCGGGGACGAGATCGGCCGGCGTCAGCACCGACCGCGCGATCTCGTTGAACCTTGCCGCGAACTCCGGCACCTTGTCGCGCGCGATAGTGACGCCGGCGGCGACCCGATGTCCTCCGAATCGCAGCAGGTACTCCCTCGCCTGCCCGAGCGCGCCGTGAAGGTCGAACTTCGGAATCGACCGGCCGGATCCTTTGCCCTGGTCGCCCGAGAGCGCGATGAGCACCGTCGGTCTTCCGAATTCTTCGACCAGGCGCGAAGCGACGATACCAATCACTCCCGGATGCCAGCTGTCGTCGGCGAGGACGATCGAGAACATTTCGTCGAGGTCCATCGCCAGCACTTTTTCGCGGGCCTGCTCCAGCGTCGCGTGATCGATGTCCTGGCGCCGCTGATTGAGCTCCTCGAGCTCGCGGGCGATCGTGTTCGCCTCGTGCTCATTCTCCGTGAGCAGCAGCTCCACTCCCCGAATCGCGTGTCCGAGCCTCCCCGCCGCATTGAGCCTCGGCGCGAGTATGAACCCGATTCTGCCGGCCGTGAGCTGCTTTCCATCGAGACCGGCCGCCCTCAGCAGCGCGCGCATTCCAACGTTGCGGGTGTCGGCCAGCATCTTGAGACCGTAGCGGACGAAAACGCGATTCTCACCCCGGAGCGGCGCGACGTCCGCAATCGTCGCCAGCGCGACAAGATCCAGCATCGCCCAGACGAAGCTGTCGTTGGCGCCGACCTCGCGGGCGAGAGCGAGAGCGAGCTTGAAGGTTACGCCGACGGCGGCGAGATCCTTGTCCGGATACCCACAGCCGCTCCGCTTCGGATTGAGAATCGAGAGGCAATCCGGCAGATCACCGCTTGGAAGGTGGTGGTCTGTGATGATGACGTCGATTCCCGATCGGCAGAGCCGCGCCACGGGAGCAACTGCGCCGGTGCCGCAGTCACACGTGACCACGACCTTCGCTTCCGCCGCGATCGCGGCATCGACTCCGGCATCGCTCAGGTCATATCCGTCCTCGATGCGACGAGGAATGAAAGGCATCGCCTTCCCGCCCAATCCGCGGATCACGCGCGTGAGGATCGTCGTTGAGCAGATGCCGTCGACGTCGTAGTCGCCGTGGATGAAGACCATCTCCTGCTCGCGAACCGCGCGCGCGAGGCGCTCGACGGCTTTGTCCATCGAGAGGAAGCCGAGGGGATCGTGAAGCCGATCGAGCTTTGGACGCAGGAAGAGCTTCGCGTCCTCGGCCGTCACGTGGCCTCGGATGAGCAGAAGCCGGCAGACGATTTCCGGCAGCGACAGCGCCGCCATGAGCGCGCGGACCGCTTCTTCGTCCGGAGGTTTGGGAAGGATCCAGCGTGCAAGTCGAGCGGGCCGGTCCGACGCAACTGTCGTCATCCCACTTCCGCGTACAACAGAACACCGCACGCTTCACACACTTCAATTTCTCCGGTGCCGGCCATCATGTGCCGGCGCTGGAGCGGGACGGCGGTGTCGCAGTTCCCACAGGAGCCGCCGCGCAATGCATACAGTGCCATCGTTCTCTTTCCCCTGATCCGGTCGTACTTGCCAAGCATTGGACGCGAAACCGAGCCCGCCTTTCCATCGCGGTCACGCTTCGCATCCACCATCTGTGACAGGAGCGCTGCCCTCTTGGACTCGATCTCGGGGCGAGCCTCCTGCTGCTCGTGCTCGACAGCCGCCAGCGACTGTTTCGACGCCACTATCGCGGCGTTCATCTCGCTGATGCGCCGTCCGAGAATCGCGAGCTCGCCTTCGTCCTCCGCCATGAGGCGTCGAGTGGATTCAACCTGCGCGGTGGCGGCAGTCGCCTCGCGCATCCGCTTCACGTCCTCGAGCTGATGAAGATTTCGCTCCTGCAGCGTCTTGTGCTGGGAGAGCCGCGCCTGGAGCTCGCGCTGCTTCTTTTCCTCCACCTGGACCGCCGCCTCCGCGCGCGTCAACGCAGCGGCCGCCTGATCGCGCTTCTTGTCGAGATCCACGAGCTGCGGGTCGAGCAACCGGATCTGGGATTCAATTTCACGGATCTTCAGATCGTCCTGCTGTAGCGCCAGCAGCGCCTCAATCTCTTGTGTCATTCAACCTCCGAGTCGTCACCAGTGCCTCAACTCCCGTTGCATCCAACCTTTGAGTCGTCATCGCGCCCCCGTTCGTCTGAATTGTTTATAGTAGTTTCTGCCCGTCGCCTTCAACTCCTTTCTGATCTCGTCTTTTTCCCCGATCAGTTTGTCTTTCTCCGCGCCGTCAGCCAATGGAATGATCCGATCGAGCTCTGCCGCCCGCTGATCGAGGTCTCGCGCTCTGAGCGTTGCGAAGCTGTCGCTGATCGTGCGCTCGGGATCCATCTGGATCGCGCCTTCGGCGAGAAGGTCCTCAACGGTCGCGATCGTGTCCTCATCAAGATTCGCAGTGACCTCGCCGATTGTTGAGTCGGGGTCGGCCGCTATCAGAGCGCGATAGATCGCCCGGTACTGCGGATCGCGAAGGCTCTGCGCGCCCAGCTTCTCCGCAATCTGCTCGAGGCGGGAGCGATTTAGCAGGATCGCGCGAATGAGCTCACGCTCGGCGGAGTCACCGCGCTCGGATCGCTGGGCTCGCCGCTCGCCCCGACGCGCGCGCAGCGCGGGCGAAATGCGAGGCGCGGGTGGCGGCGAGGAAACGGAAACCGTTGGGGTCGCCTTGCCACGCAGCTCTCGCTCGAGAACCTCGCGGACAACTCCGCTGACCTCGCTCGCCCTCGAGAGATACAGGTCGCGCATGATCTCGTCCGCAGTCGCGCGCACAGTTGGGAGCAGGCGGTCGAGCGCGCGCCGCTTTTTGTGCAGCTCGCCGAACATTCCTGCGCGCTCGAGCAGCTGAATCTTTCGCTCGAACACATCGATCGCGTCTCTGAGGCGGGCGGTGAGAGCCGCGGCGCCGTGCGCCTTGACGAAGGTGTCGGGATCGTCGCCCTCGGGCAGCGTCACGACACGAACCGCGACGCCCTGTCGCAACAGCTCGTCGCCGGAGCGGAACGTCGCCTGCAGTCCGGCCTTGTCGCTGTCATAGAGGAGGAAGACATTTTTCGTGAGCTTCCTCAGCGCCGCCGCCTGGGCATCCGTGAGCGCGGTGCCCATTGCGGCGACGACGGTTGTCGCGCCGGCAACCATCAGTCTGATGACATCGAAGTAACCCTCGACGACGAGCACCTGGTCCTCACGCCGGATGTCGTTCTTCGCCCAGTTGAGTCCGTAGAGCGTTTTCCCCTTGGAGAACACGGGCGACTCCGGCGAATTCAGATACTTGGGCTCTCCCGGTCCGAGGAGCCGCCCGCCGAAGCCGATGGTGCGGCCCATCGAGTCGAGAATCGGGAACATGAGCCGCCCGCGAAAGCGTGGGCGCGGCTCGCTTCCATCTTCGCCCTGCACGAGAAGCCCGGCCGCGGCCAGACGTGTCTCGTCGAAGCCAAGCGTGCCCATGTAGTTGCGAAGCAAGCCGATCTCGCGTGGAGCGAATCCAATGTTGAACTGATCAGCGACTTCGCGCGATATGTCGCGCTGGGTGAGATAGTCACGGGCCTGAGCGCCGAGCGGGTCGTCCCACAGAATCTTCTGGTAATAGCCGGCGGCGGTCGCGTTCACTTCCCACAGCGGCTCGCGCGGATCGGGTCCTTCGCGCCGCGTGTCGACTTCGCGGACCTCGATGCCCGATTTCTCCCCGACCATCTTGACCGCCGCCGGCCATTCGACGCCGAGTCGCTTCTGCAGGAAGTGGAAGACATCGCCGCCCTCGTGGCAGACGAAGCAGTAGTACATCCGCTTCTTCGGTGAGACGGAGAAATTGCGGTGGGTTCCCTGATGAAAGGGGCACGGTCCGCGGAAGTCGGTGCCCTGGCGCTTGAGGTTCACGTATTCGCCGACGATCTGCACGATGTCGGCGGAATCGCGTACCTGCTCGACCACTTCGTCGGGTATCACTTCGGCTCCGCCACGGGCGCGACGACCTCGTCGGGGATCACTTCAGCTCCACCACGGTGACGCCCGCGCCGCCTTCGTTCCAGGCTCCGATGCGAAAGTTCGTAACCCGCGATTCCTTGCTGAGCATCTCGGCGACGCGCTCGCGGAGAGCGCCCGTTCCCTTTCCGTGGATGATGCGAAGCGTCTTGAGATCCGCGCGAATTGCTGCGTCGACCGCATGCATAACTATGGCCTCGATCTCACCGACGCGCAGCCCGCGCAGATCGATCTCGCTCGCCGCGTCGACTTCCGGAAGATCTCCCCGAACGGCAACCGCGACTTCCGGGGCGGCAGACTCCGCTCTGGAAGGGCGCAATGAGCCGCGGGGAACAGCCAGCTTCATCACGCCTACGGCCACGACTGCTTCATCGTCGCGAATTTCCACAACTCGTCCGATTCGACCACCCAGCGTCTCCACCTCGACGAAATCACCGATGCTCACCTCGGCGGGGTCGCGCTGCTCCGGCTCGCTCTCCGTTTCGCGACCGAGACGGTCCAGCTCGCGACCCTGCTCGTTGGCGAGGCTTTCCACCCGCTTTCTCGCTTCGCGTGCTGCTTCTTCACCCAGCTCGGATGCGGACTTCAGCTCACGAATGGTGCGCTCGACTTCCGCGCGCGCTTCGAGAAGATACTGTCTCGCCTCGCGTCGTGACGCCTGTTCGACCTCGCGCTCCCGCTCCCGGACATTTCTTTCGCGCTCCGCCACCCTGCGCGCGCGCTCCTTCGCGTCCTCGGCGATCTCGCCCGCTTCCCGCTCGGTCAGCGCCAGCGTTTTCTCCCGCGCCTCCAGCTCGGCCAGGAGTGCCGTGACTTTCCTCTCGTCGGCAGGAATCCGCTCCTCGGCCCTCGCCAGAATCTCGCTCGGGAGATTCAACCGCCGGGCGATGCTGATTCCGTAGGAGCGGCCGGGCACTCCCTTGGTGAGCCGATATGTGGGAGCGAGCGCGACCGGATCGAACTGAAGCGACGCGTTCACGACGCCGTCGACCTGCGTCGCGAGCTCCTTCAGCGCGCCGAGGTGCGTGGTCGCGATGGAGAGCGTGCGACGAGCGGTGAGCGCCTCGAGAATGGCGCCGCCCAGAGCCGCGCCTTCGATTGGATCGGTGCCGGAGCCGAGCTCGTCGATGAGAACGAGAGAGTGCTCGGTAGCGGAGCTCAACACCTCGGCGAGGTTCTTGAGATGCGCGCTGAATGTCGAGAGGCTGGCGAGGATGGACTGCTCGTCTCCGACATCGGCGTAGATGTTGTCGAAGATCGCGATGCGCGACCCCGCATCCACTGGCGCCGGAATTCCGGATTGCACGAGCGCGGAGAACAGCCCCAGCGCCTTGAGCAGGACCGTTTTGCCACCAGTGTTCGGGCCGGAGATGAGAAGCGTTCGCTCGTCTGGCAACATCTCGAGATCGAATGGAACGACGTCGATTCCCTGGGCCATGAGGAGTGGATGGCGGCCTTCGACGACCGCAAATCCGTCAATTGAATCAGCCAGATCCGCCGGCGCACAGCGGAACTCGATCGCGTAGCGCGCCCGCGCGACGAGGGAATCGAGCGTGATCAGCGCTTCGAGCGAAGCTCCAAGCGCCTCGCGGTGTGGGCGAAGCTTCTCCGTCAGCTCCGAGAGAATCCGGTCAATCTCTTCGACTTCTTCGATCTGGAGCTCGCGAATGCGATTTCCCGCCTCGACCGCGGCGGGCGGCTCGACGAACAGCGTTCCGCCCGTCGCGGATGCGTCGTGCACGATTCCACCGACCACGCCCTGCGCTTCACGCCGAACGGGAATGACGAAGCGGCCGTTCCGCACCGTCACGGACATGTCGGCGACTCGCTGGTGCGGCTCGAGCTTGGCCATGGCGCGCTCGAGAAGCTTGACCAGCTCTCCCTGAGAGCCCTTCAGCTCGCGCCTGATTTTCTTGAGCGTCGAAGAAGCGTCATCGCGAACCTGGCCGTCCTCGTCGATCGTGCGCTCGATCGTGTCCTCGACGTTTTTGTTGGCGACGAGGGGGTTGATCTGCGGGGCGAGTACCGCCGCCACGATCGGCGATGCGCGGTCGCCGCGCAGGGAGTCACGCGTGATGCGAGAGCTGCGAAGCAGCGCGCCGAGGACAAGGAGATCCGGTGCGGCGAGCGACGCGCCTTCGACGCGGAGACGCATGAGCGCCGACCTGGCGTCGGGCACGCCGTGCAGATGCCACGGCTCCTCGGCCGCTACGAGCGAGCGCACCGCCGCCACACGCGCGTGCTCACGCTCGATCGCGTCACGATCGGTGACCGGCCGCAGCTCTCTCACTCGCTCGGCGCCGAGCGGAGACGTCGCTCTCTCGGAAATGAGGGCGAGAGTGCGCGGAAATTCTATGACGTTCAGCGCGTGAGAATTCATGCCAGGACCAGCTGAGAGCACAACGCGCAAATGCGCGGCGAAGCTTCCCGATACACCTGAATGACAAAAAAACCCGAGCTTGCGAGGGTTGTCGCGAGCTCGGGCTTGGTGATTCCACGGAGCGAGCTTTTCACCCCTGCTTGCTCAGCTCCTCTCGAGCGATGGCGTTGATGGCGCTGCCATCTGCCCGACCTTTGAACTGGGGAAGAACCTTGCCCATGACTGCTCCGATCTGCGTCGCGCCGCCCGCGATTGCCGCTTTCACCGCGGCTCGCAGCTCGTCGTCGCCCACCTGAGCGGGGAGGTATTTCTCGAGCGCCGTCGCTTCGGCCGTCTCCTTGTCAGCGAGATCCTTGCGACCGCCCTTCGTGTACATCTCCACCGATTCGCGCCTGCGCTTGATGGATTTGCGCAGAACGTCGATCACTTCCGCATCCACCGGCTCGCGCTTCAGCTCGATCTTTTTGTTCTTGATCTCGGAGAGGACGGTGCTGAGGAGGAGCGTGCCAGGCTTGTCCTGGGATTTGCGGGCCGAATTGAGATCGCCCTGCAACCGGGCGAGGAGCTCCGACATTCCCTAAACGTGACGAGTGCGACGATTCTTACGCATCGCCGTGTTCAGCTTGCGCTTTCTGCGCTCGCTGGGCTTCTCGTAATGACGATGCTTGCGGAGATCGGAGAGGATACCCGCCTTTTCGCACTTCTTCTTGAAGCGCTTGAGCGCGCGCTCAAAGTTCTCGTCGTCATGGATTATGACTTCCGACAAATTCTACTTCCCCCCTTCGTGGCGTTTGTGCGCCGGCTTGGGACAGACCG
>JADGQV010000154.1 GCA_017881465.1 Gemmatimonadaceae bacterium | reverse complement strand
GGCTGCTTCGTTGGCGATGGATTCGTCGTCGTCGCTCTGACGTCTCGCTAAGGAATCTTCTTCAGAGCGCCGGTCTTCCGATGCATCGCCGGCCTGGCGAGGCTGCACCACCGCTGGAGGATTTCGTCATCAGCCCGGTCCCAGCCCTCTGGCACGGGTGCGAGTCTCCGCTTTTCTCCGGCCGTCTCGAAGCACAGCCACCCGTAGGCGAATTCCTCGGCGACCGAGGCGCGGGGGCTTTTTCTGACACCACCCCTGCGCTCCAGGCCAGTCCGCCTTTCCGGAGTGCCGGTGAGATCTTCATCGTTTACGCGGCGGTCGACGAATCGACGCTCCGCAGAAGAGGGATGCACCCGCCATACATCCCAGATTCTTCCCTGGAGATCCTTGAACGTTGTGTGAGTCACCGGGGCTCGCGCGCCATTGTTCGATCGTCAATGGCCGCGAAATTCTTGCCGACCCATCTGTGTGGTCGCATGTGGGTAATCTAGGTTGCGGTCAGGTTACCTCGCTTCCAGGTCTGATTTGCTCGGCGACTCCGCCACGACATCGCGAGGCCTCGACGGCGGTCGTGTCGGGCCCGACCCAACCCCGAGCCTCTCGATCGCCGAGGCGATCTCGTCGAGGTCGCCCGCGGTGAGCGTGAGCGTAGCAGCGTCGATCCAGCCATCGACCTGTGACGAGGATCTCGCGCCGACGATGGCGCCCGTCACCGCCGGCCACGCCAGCGTCCACGCCACGGCCACCGCCGAGACGCTCGTATTGTGGCGCTGCGCGATCGGCTTGAGCGCATCACGCAGGGCGATGTTCTTTTCGAGACGCGGCGTCTGGAAGTTCGCCGATTTCTTCCGCCAGTCGTCGTCGGCCATTTTTTTTACACGGTCCGCCGAAAAACTGTCCGTTAGAATTCCGGCCTGCATCGGGCTGTAGACGATCACTCCGGCACGGTGCGCGTTGCACCACGGAATCTCTGATGCCGCGGCGTCGCGACTGATGAGCGAGAAGGGCGGCTGCAGCGAATCCACGTGCCGGACAGCCTCGCACTTGCGGAGGAGCGAGACGTCGTAGTTGGAGACGGCGATCGCGCGAACTTTTCCCTCTTCGACGAGTTGTTCCATGGTCCGCCACGATTCCTCGACGGGCACACCGAAGTCGTCGGGCCGGTGGATCTGGTAGAGATCGATGCGCTCGACGCCGAGCCGGCGGAGCGATGCCTCGCACTCGCGGCGAATGGATTTGGAAGCGAGCGAGCGCACGGCTTCCTTCATGGGATTGCTTTCGTCCCACACCAGTCCGCACTTGGTGAACACGTACGGACGGTCGGAGGCGCCGCGACCCTTCAGCGCTCTGCCGACGACTTGTTCCGAATGTCCGAGCCCGTAGATCGCGGCGGTGTCGATCCAGTTGACGCCGCGCTCGAGCGCGTGATTGATCGCGGCGATGGACTCGTCGTCGTCCTGCGGTCCCCAACCGAAGGCCCAGCCACCCCCTCCGGTCGCCCACGAGCCGAATCCCACGCGCGTGATTTTCATGTCGGTAGTGCCGAGCTGTCGAAGAGGAAGCGTGGTGAGCATGGGAGTGGCTCCTGAGCCTGGTAGCGAGCGGTGTAAAATCATTTCAGTATGCCATACTTGTGCCCGCGAGCACGATAAGCTGCCCGGACATCATCGGCAGATGTTTGGGAATCGTGCAAAGGATCGGATAGATGCCAGCGTGCTTCGCGACATAGCTGACCCTGGTCGTCTGCTGCGGGGGAAGCGGCACCACCAGATCCGGCAGCATGAACGAGTGATCGTCGTCCTCGGGATTGATGAGCGTGAAGTGGATCGTGTCTCCCTCTACTACCGCGACTGTGCTCGGCGAAAACGCGTAGACCTCTTTTCCTTCGAGCACACCGCCTTTCCCAAAGTCTTTGGCCAGGAATGGAAAAACGCTTGAAGATCAGCCAGAGGCCGGGCGCTCCGATGCGTGAATATGCCTGTTCAACGTGGGCCTCGACAGCTCCGAGCGACGCAACATAGAATATCAGGTGTGATCGAGACACGATCTGTACGCAAGGCGGAGATGTGGCCGCGGCTTACGCTCGACGAGTGGGCGCCGACCCAGACGACCCTGCATCGCTGGACGCAGATGGTCGGCAAGACTCGCCTCGCCCTGGCGCCGATGCAGAATCACTGGTGGCAGGTTGTGCTCTACGTCACCGAGCGAGGCCTGACCACATCGCCCATACCATATGATGGGCGCACCTTCGACATCAGCTTCGACTTCACTGGCCACAAGCTGATCGCGCGGACTAGCGATGGCTGGTGGCCGGGAACGGTTGGTAGCCCGGTCGCTGAGCCGGCGTTCTATGCGTACTCGTATCCCGAGCCGGCGGGCTGCGACGTCGCGCCGGTGCGGCCGGACGGCGCGTACTATCACCCGGTGATGCACGAGTGGATTTTAACGTACGAGAGCGTCCGCACATCTCCGGACCCTGAAGGTGCGCTGCTCGAGTTTTTTCAGAGCACCTACGAGGCGGCGGCCGATCTCGCGAAGTGGCCCCGGGCAGCACTCGAAAGGCCCGCTAGTTGGAAACCGCCTCCTTCTTCGCGAACTTGACTGGGCCGGGATCGCGACGGCCCGCATCATCCACGAGCCTCGGCGCCCGAACCAGAACTGTATGGGCACGCGCCGTGCGTTAAGAGTCACCAACGCCGTCAGAGTAAATCAGGAGGAAGGATGAGAGCACGCGATATTATGACCAGGGAACCCGAGTGTTGCCGGCCGGACCAGACCGCTGGGGATGCGGCGCGGGTGATGCGTGACCGCGACTGCGGGTGCGTTCCGATCGTGGATGATGCTGGGAGCGTCGTTGGGATCGTGACCGATCGGGATCTCGCCGTGCGCGGAATCGCGACCGGCAAGGAGTCCACCACCAAGCTGAACGACCTGATGACGCCGGCGGCGACCTGCTGCGGACCGGACGACGACCTGAGGGACGTCGAGCAGAAGATGGCCGAGCTCCAGGTCCGCCGGATTCCGATCGTCGACGCCAGCGGACGTTGCCTCGGGATCATCTCCCAGGCGGACATCGCGCGCGCTTCCGCGACGGACAGCACAGTCACGGAGCAGGAGATAGCTCTCGTCGTTGAAAAAATCTCGCAGCCGCCGAGCAAGGGCCGCTCACGCGCCCCCGAAACCGAGGTCACACAGCAGTTCTAGGATTCAGTTGCAGTTGGGTTCTCAGTTGCATTTGGGTTCATGATTTGATCGGAGGCGATGCGGGCCCCGCCGAAGCCGACGAAAGCTTATCGAGCCCGAGCATGTACACCTCGAGCCCCATATCGGGCAGCGTGCGCTGATAACCCGCGACCAGCTGCTCCTTGTACCGGTCGAGTGAAAAGTCGAAAAATCCCGACGGACGAAGATCCACTACCTGCATCTCTGCGTCGAGCATGAGCAGCTTTCCGAAGCGGAGCGTTCCTCCCTTGTAAAACATGTAGGCGCCGGCGGCGGTGTCTGGCGGGAGAAGGGGCGGCTTGGCGCCGATGGTGCCGAACGTCTGGACGAGCTCGTCGCCATCGACTCTGATCGCCGTGACGTCGGTGGTGGGAGAAATGTTCGCGCACGAAATCTGAGTGAAGCCAAATACGATTGCGGCGCCGGCTGCGAGTCCGGCTCGTACTGCGATACAGATCATCCGCTGAAATGATGCGGAATCCGACCGGGACGGCGCACCGGATTGCCGCCGGAGTATGCTGACACGCCGCAGGCGACAACAATCGTCCGGCGAGTTTGCCCGCCGGAAACTGACTCGTCCTGATATGTAGGTCTCTACCACTGACAACTGTGAGTCTCCGCCAGAAAAAAAACGGTGGAGTCTCCAACCATTAACGGCCGGCGCAGGTTCGATGCAGCCCGAGGAACGAGCGTGAGGAAGTACTGCAACTTCTGCGGGCAGCCGATGGCACCCGACGACAAAGAGTGCAAGCAGTGCGGCTGGGACCTGTCGAAAAACGCACCGCCAACCACTGATCCCGGCGACAACAAAGCGCGGCTCGGCGTCGTCGCGGGATTGGTCGTCGCGTACGGCGTGATGTCGTTTCTGATTCAGGGGAGCCCCGCTGAAGCCCGCGAGGAACCGGTGAGAGCTCCTCAGTACACTGACGCGCCCGCGCTCACGACAGAGCCGGTGAATGGGCCCGAAATGGCGATCGGAACGCTTCCGCAAGCGGTCCCATCGACGGCGGCTTCCATCGCGTCGTCAGCCCTGATCAGCATCAAGGTCGCCGACACCAAGGGAGCGAGCATCCAGCCCCGCGACGCGCTTCAGTACAAGTTCGAGCTTCCGGAAACCGATCAGAAATGCAGGCTCGTCGGCTCGACCAAAGGTATCGGCGGATTCGGGCGCAACATCGAGGTGTTCCTGCTCACAGACGACGACTACGTCTTCTGGCACGCCAACCCGGCGGCGATCGCGGCATCACAGTGGGAGACCTTCAGGGGATCCGAGACCACTCTCGACTACGCTCTGCCCGGACCCGGCACCTATCATTTCGTGGTCTCGAACCAGATGTCGCCAACCCCACAGACGGTCGCCGTGAAGGCGCAAGTGACGTGCGTGCGATAGCGCCGGACGCTGGTTTCAATACAAACGGGGAAATTACGGAACCCTCCTTGCAGCACGGGCATCCGGGTCAGCCGCGATTGAGGAAAGTGTGAACCGCATATTGATCAAGTGTCCGACGACCGGGAAGATGATCTACACCGGTTTCTCGATGGATCCACAGACGTTCGAGGCATCTCCCATCGAGGAGATGGATCCGATCGAGTGTCCGGCCTGCCATCAAACGCATCGCTGGAATAAGCGGGATGCGCGCTTCGAGCGTGACCCGAATGAATGATCGGTGGAATACTGATCGGGCGACGCACGGGAACTGATGTAGCACGAAGTT
>JADGQV010000153.1 GCA_017881465.1 Gemmatimonadaceae bacterium | reverse complement strand
TACGCGTTGACCGTCGGCGGCGTCATTCCCCACTCCGCGCGATCCACCGGCTGGCCGATTCTCGCCAACTCCCGGCGACGCTCGTACTCGCGTACCGCGACCTGATTGTTGAGGAATGGTCCGGCTTTGATTGTGAGCGAGGAATAATCGCGCCACTTATCCGGGTAGCCAATCTTGTTGGTGAACGCCGCAAGCTTGGTTGCAGCCTGCGTCTTGGTGGTGTCGCTCATCCAGCCGAGCGTCTGAAGGCGATCGTGGAACACCGACTCGAGGTTGCGGACCATCTCGAGCGCGCGCTGTTTCGCCGCGGGGGTGAAGTACTGCGCGACGTACGCCTGCCCGAGTGCGTCTCTCAATCCCGCATCAGTCGCGCGACCGCAGCGCTTGTCCCGTGGCAACTGTTCTTTCGTTCCGCTGAGTGTGCTGCTGAAGCGGAAGTCTTCGTTGACAAAGGGGGAGCTGAGGCTCGGCGCGGCTGCGTCAACAATTTTCCAGCGGAGGTACGCCTTCCAGTCATTGAGCGGGACCGATGTCATCAGGCTGTCAACGGCCTTCAGGAACACCGGATTCTGAACGTTGATGGTTGTGATGTCGGCTCGTCCTTCGCCGGCGAAGAAGTTGGGCCAGTTGAAGCCCGGAGTCAGCTGGGCGAGCTCCGCCGCCGTCATCTTGTGATAGTTGGCGTTCGGATCGCGCATCTCCACGCGCGTCTTTGCTGGCCTTGCAAGCGCGGTCTCTATCGCGAGGACTCGCTGCGCGTCCGATCCCGCATCCGACGCGGTCTCGCCCACCAATTGGAGCATTCGCGCGACGTGATCGGTGTAGTTGGCGCGGATGTCGGCGTAGCGCTTGTCCGGGTTCAGATAGTAATCGCGATCCGGGAGCGACAGACCACCCTGGCGGACGCCGGCGATGACGGAAGTGCTGTTCTTCGCGTCCTGCTGGGCGCCGAAGCCGAAGAGCGCGGGCACGCCCCGCGAATGGAGGCCCGCGATCTCTGACTCGAGTTGCGCGCGGTTGCGAATCGCGGCAACCCGCCCCAGCTCAGGCGCGATCGGCTGCGCGCCCGTCCTCTCGGCACCGGCCGAGTCCATGCACGAGGAGTAATAGGTCCCGAGCTTGCGAAGATCCGCATTCGCCTGCGGGTTACCGCTCGCGGCCGAGGTGCGGAGGATCGTCAGAACGTTGCTCTGGTTGTTCTCCGACAGCTCGGTGAAGCTGCCCCAGACTGAGTATGCGGGAGGCACCGGATGGGTCTTCACCCAGCCGCCATTGGCGAACTGATAGAAGTCCGTGCACGCCGAGACCGATCGATCGAGGTTGGCGGGGTCGAGTGGTGTCGACTGCATCGGGACGGCGTCCTGTGCTGCCGCTGAAGTTGCGAGCCCAAGCGTGAGGGCGAGCACGCCTAAAACTGAACGCATGCGAATACTCCGGGGAATTTTGACGACATCACCATAACCACCGCGCACGGCGGAAGTCCAAAGGTAGCTACTTGCGCCGGCTCCGCGAGCGTTTTTTCTTCGCGGGCTTCATGATGCTACCGCGACAGTTCTCCGCCCCGCACTTGCAGAAATAGAACTTCTCGAGCTTCGCGTCGTTCCTGCCGGTTCGCTCATATTGGTAATCGTACGCGAGCTCGGTCCCGGGATAGATCCCGCGAAGCGCGTGGATGAAGATCTTCTTGCCGGTGATTATCGCCTCGCAGTTCGGGTCGCACGAATGGTTGATGTAGCTCGCGTCTCCCCCGCCCGTCTCGATCGCGCCATCAATCACCGTCTTCTTGTCCAGCGTGAAGAGGAAGGTGTGGTGCCTCTTCATCCTGGTGTCGTCGTAGCGGCGGTCTGCCTCACGGTTGCTGATTCGCTCGCCCGTGTATTCGACGATCCGCGTTCCAGCCCGGATGTAGCGCGCCGCGAACACGCCGCGCCCGTGAATCGGCGAATTGCGAACGACATACAGGGGCTCGCGCCCGTTACGTGACATCGACATCGGCTGTTAGGTGCTATCGCCGGGAAGATGCGACGATGAGGCCAGAACACTCACCAAGGCCAATGCGGGCGGCCCCTTCGCGCTGGAAGTAGGCGCGCAAGATGATCTCGTCGCCATCGTGGAGGAACTTCCGCTCCTCACCGTTCGGAAGCGCGATCGGCTCGGAGCCTCGCCGCGTCAACTCGAGCATGCATCCCTGCGAGCCCGCGTCGGGTCCCGACACGGTGCCGCTCGCGAAGAGGTCACCGGGCTGGAGGTTGCAGCCGCTGCTGGTGTGGTGCGTGAGCATCTGTGCCGCGGTCCAGTACATGTCGGCCAGCGAGGCCGAGCTGAGGCGCCAGGGACGCAGATGCGCCTCCCGCATCATCATCGACCTGATGTAGACCTCGATGTTGAGATCGATGCCGCCCTCGTTTTTGTCCTTCTCGGAGGAGAGATACGGCAGCGGCTGCGGATCTGCCGGCGGCCGGAAGAACGCGGGCACGCGATAAGGCTCAAGCGCCTCCCACGTTACTACCCAGGGTGAGATCGTCGTCGCGAAGTTCTTCGAGAGAAAGGGGCCGAGCGGCTGGTACTCCCACGACTGGATATCGCGCGCGGACCAGTCATTGACGAGACAGATTCCGAAGAGGTGGTCTTCGGCTTCGCTGATCGGCACGGGCTTGCCGAGCTCGTTTCCCCGCCCTACGAAAAAGCCGACCTCCGCCTCGTAGTCGAGCATCTCCGTAGGTCCGAAGGTTGGAGTCTTGGCTCCGGACGGCAGTGTCTGACCCTTTGGTCTCGTCACCTCGGTGCCGCTGATTACGATCGATGACGCCCGTCCGTGGTAGCCGATCGGTACGTGCTTGTAGTTCGGAAGCAGCGGACTGTCGGGACGAAAGATCTTGCCGACGTTCGTCGCGTGGTAGATCGATGCGTAGAAGTCCGTGTAGTCGCCGATCTCCGCCGCGGGAAACATCTCGGCTTCGGCCATCGGCACGAGGGCGCCGGGTGGGAGCGGGTTGATCACGGTTTCGTCGCCGGGCGTGCCCGCCAGCAGCTCGCTCAGCCGCGCGCGGAACTGAGAGAGAGATTCCTTTGGCGCCTGCATCAGCTCGTTGAGCGTCGGCCGGTCGCACCACCGCGCCACATCGCGCGCCTTCCCGCTCCACAGATTCGCGCTGAGAGATTCTCCGACATCGACGATCTGGTCGCCGATCGCCACACCCACGCGCCGCTCCAAATCGCCTTTGCGCGAGAACACGCCGAAGGGAAGATTCTGGATCGGAAAATCCGTGTCCGGCGAGTTGGCGGATTCGATCCACGAGGTAAGCGCCGTGTCGTGCGTCTGATTCACTGGTCGGTTGATCTCGCTTTGCGGGTGAGGTACGCAAGCTCTTCGACGGGCTCACGGAAAGAGCACGAGCCGAACGAAATCGCAAATTCAGCGCGTGTGGCCAGAATTTGCTCCGCACCAATGCGCTTTCCGCGCCATTGAATTGCGTCGTCCGCAAACTTGAATGCCGACGGATCGCTCTCCTCGAGCGCGGCGAGCGCCGTGTCCTCGCTCTCACCCGCGTACAGCAGTACCGCGGCTAGGAAGACGTTGAGAAACCCGTACATCGTTCCTCTCTGACCGCCCGGTTCATAAGTAAATCGGTATTCCCCGCGAAGAGGATGATGGAGTCCGGCTGTGGCCTTGAACGGTACGGACTCTCGCTGGCACGCAGCAATGAAGTCGATGACGGCCCGAGCCGGAGGAAATGCTTCGGGCGTTACTCCACCGGTGCGAACTTTCGCCCGCGCACCGACCTGCGCGATCGTTTTCACGAGTGGCAAGACATCGCCGGTGATGGGAATCTCGAAATACGCCGTGAATGCGGGCGGCAGATCCTGTCGCTGGTGCCCGATTTCGTCCGCCGTGCTCGCCTTCAGCTCGGCCGTGTCGATCACGGCGTGTCCATCCTTTGATTCTGACGAATGACGGCAATTGAATTTCAGCATCTCTTCACTCGCGGCGCGCACGTCTTCCGCGACCAGCACGCTCAAGCGCCACGGCTGGGATCCCGAGCCGCGGGGCATCAGATCGCGGCCGGCTTCTTCAAGCTCCTTCACGCGCGAGATCGGCACGATGAAGCGGCCAAGCGCCTTCCGATCCGCGTCTTGGAAGTACGAAGCGTAACTCTCGAGAGCTGGCCGCATGTCTTCGCTCGCGGGTGGAAACAGACCCGCATAGTCCACCAGCCCGGCGAGGAGCGCGTCGACGGATTTCAATCTGGCACTCGGGCAATCGGGTCGATCATCGCAGAGAAGTTAATCCCCAACGCCAGCCCTGCGCGATATCAGCGGTTCTTCAGCCTGCGGACGAACTTGAGTCCCGACCATGTGTCATCGACGGCGCAGACCTTCACATCGACGAGCCCGGACTCGAGCCCGACTGTACGCACCACTCCTTCGGTGAGATCGGTCTCCACGCCCGATGCTTTCTTGGGCCACGCGACCCAGAGCATTCCATTGGGCTCAAGCCTGTCGCGCAGCCGCGCGAATCCCTTTTCCAGATCGGACTGCGCCTTGACGAACAGCATCGCGAAATCGAGAGCTCCTCTCGACGCGATGCGCGATCCGTCGGGAAGCCCGCCCAGCAGTCCTGCAAAATCCTTCGGCTCCGAAACGAATTGCAGCCGAGCCCCCGGTTTTATTCCAAGCTTGGCGACCAGCGGAGTGCCCGAATAACCGAAGGTCCTGGCGCTCCGCCGCCTCATCGCCACTTCGCGGTCACTTTCGCGTCGTGCGCCGCGCTTTACACTTTTCGTGTAGACCCGCGTATCAGCCTGAGAACAAAAAGAAGTACGACGGCGCCGATGAACGCGACGAAAATCGTCCCGCCCATGCCCCCGATGGGCGTCGAGATGCCGAGCACGCTGAACAGCCAGCCCCCGATGAAGGCGCCGACGATGCCGATGACGATGTCACCAATGAT
>JADGQV010000152.1 GCA_017881465.1 Gemmatimonadaceae bacterium | reverse complement strand
GACGGACCGGCGGGCGCGTCGTTCGACCGCGCGAAGTGGGTCGCAGATACCGGCGGAAATGGCTTCGGCAACCAGGAGCGGGAGTTCTACACGACGAGCAGTGTTCTTTGATCTACTCGGCGCTGGCGACGACCCATGGGTCATCCGCCATCCACGCCTGGTCCGGCGCGAAGAGAAACACCATGCCGCCATCTGCGAGCTCGGGAAGCACGCGCCGAGCACGCTCCTGTTCCATCGCGGGACAACCCTCACTCCGTCCGGCCCTGCCCGCCGTCACATATGGCGCGCCGTGAGCCACGACACCCCTCGCGAGCGCGTTGTCGTTGAAGCTTCCGGACACACCTTTCAGGCGCAGCCCGATGGAGCTGTACGACCGACCGCCCGTGTGGCCATGGAACTCGTAAGTGTTCTCCGCGACGTAGAGCCCGAGCGAAGTCGCTGCGCTACCCTGTGCATTCGAGAAACGATTCGGAGTCCCGTATTGCGTCCGCGACGATCCGCGGCCGTGGGCGACTGCAAATGGACCTTCGAGAATCGTCAGCGCCCGCATGTCGAAGATGTAGCCGCGCGGCTCGGTGCTCGGCAGCCCGTAGTCGACGAAGTACAACAACGGCTTCCTCACCTCGTCGGGATGCGCCGCTACGTAGGCGAAGTAACTGCGGAACGCGGACTCGAGCGCCTTTGGATGACTCAGCGGGCGCACCGCCGCCGCGAAAGCGCGAACCGCGGCGCTGCTCTTCGCGAGAAGACCTTCTTTCGCTGTCTCGTCGGCTGAGACCGCCAAGCGGGTGCCAGCCATTAGCGTGGCTGGCCCAAACTGAATCGGGCGGTGCGTGTCCGCTCCGGGAATGAAGCGCGCGCCAGCCAGGACCAAGGCGAAAGCGCCGATCATTCCGTTCTTCAGATATTTGCCCAGCGCCACACTCGGCTCCTTTCGACCAGCGGCGACTCGTCAGCCGTATACGTGACAGACTACAGGAGCGGACTAGACCGCTCCTGCAAGGAATCTTCGGGTTGTACTATGTGGACTCCTAAAGTAACGAGTTGGAAACGGCGTTGCGCGTGTTTTTCTTGCTGTCAGTTGTTACACCGGCGATCTAACCAACGTTCACGGACCGGGCAATGGACTGGCTGGAGCGTGCGGTGGCGCCGATGACCGCGCGTTTTACCGGGGTTCCATGACGCGCGATTTTCGGACCGGCCGATGCGAACGATCCACTGATCGTGTCCGGATCTTCAAGCGCCTCGACGAGCGCGGTAGCCGTCTGCGGACGATCGGCTGGATCGATCGCCAGACAGCGGGCGATCAGACGCTCGAGGCCGGCGGGCACATCCTTCCGGATCGTCGAGAGGGGCGGCGGTGGAAGTATGAGTCTCGCCGTCAGCATCTCGCGCGGACCGAGATTCGCGAACGGAGCGCTACCCGCAAGCATCTCGTACGCGGTTATTCCGAGCGAGTAGATGTCGGCGCGCCCATCGATGTCGGGATCACCCGCTGCCTGCTCCGGCGCCATGTAGAGAATGGTACCGAGTGACATTCCGCTGTTCGTGAGCCCGGCGCCCTTCTCGCCCGACCTGCGCGCCGACGACAGCGCTTTCGCGACGCCGAAGTCCGTCACGGTCGCGGAGCCGGCAGCGAGAAGAACGTTCCCGGGCTTGATGTCGCGGTGCACGACGCCGTGCTCGTGCGCGAACGCCAGTGCACGCGCCACATCTTTCATGATGCCGAGCGTCTCGCGAACACTGAGGGTGCGGCTACGGCGCAGCTTCACATCGATGGACTCGCCATCGACGTACGGCATCACGAAGTACGGAAGTCCGTCCACTTCACCGGCTTTCAGAATCGGGACGATATGCGGATGCTGCAGTCTCGCCACCGTCAGTATCTCGCGGCGAAAACGCTCGGCCGATACGCTCGCTGCCAGTTCGGGCGGGAGAATCTTGATGACGACCTTCCGCCCCAGGTCGTGATCCTCGCCCAGGAACACGAGCGCCATGCCGCCGCCAGTGAGCTCGCGCTCAATGGTGTAGGATCCGCCAAGAGCGGAAAGCAGGCGATCGGAGATCGAGGTCATGGGGGCGGAAAGAGTCTCTTAACGTGTCGCCCCTATTAGATAGCAGAATGGGGTGGAAGGTTGGCACGCGAGTTAGATCTCTTACAGGCGGGATTAACGTCCAGCCGAGGTGGGCGTCTACTCTACAGCACGCGGCGAGGGAGATCATGCGTATCACAAAACTGATCGGAATTGTCGCGGCGATGCTCCTGGGCGTCGCACCCGTTGGCGTATCCGCGCAGAAATCCGGTGCGAAGAGCCCGGCGAAAACCGCTATAACGCGCTCCGACGTGCGCGAGCTTCCCGCCGACCAGCAAATAATCCAGGCACTGAATCGCCTCACCTTCGGCGCGAAACCCGGCGACATCCTGAAGGTGCGCGCGATCGGTCTCGACAATTGGATCAATCAGCAGCTCCGACCCGAGAAGATCAACGATGACGCGATGAGCGCGTTCGTCGGGAACTATTCCGCGCTCAGCCAGAATCAGAACGATCTGCTCGGGCAGTACGCCGAGCAGCAGCGCGCGAGACAGCAGGTGCGTCGGGAGAAAGTGGACTCGACTCGCGCGATGAGCGCCGCGGACAGCATCGCGCTCCGCCAGCAGCTTCAACAGCGGTTCAATCTCACGCGGCAAGTGGTGACGCAGCTCCAGTCATCGCGCGTCGCGCGCGCGGTCGCGAGCGAGCGGCAGCTTCAGGAAGTGATGACGGATTTCTGGGAGAACCACTTCAACATCTACGCGCAGAAGGGCGGCCCGGGGCCCTATTACCTGACCGACTTCGATCAGAACGTCATCCGCCCGCGCGCGCTCGGAAAATTCCGCGACCTGCTCGAAGCAGTGTCGCAGAGCCCGGCGATGCTCTTCTATCTGGACAACGCGCGCAGCATGGCCGACAGCAGTCGTCCGACGCTCAGAGCGCAGAACGAGCTGCCCCGGGCTCGCCCGTTCGGCAGAGGCGCGTTCGGCGGCATCATGGGAACCATGCGCGGCGCGCAACAGAGGCAGCGGCAGCAGCAGCAGCGGCAGCAGCAGCAGCAGCGACAGCGCCAGGGCCTGAACGAGAACTACGGCCGCGAGCTGCTCGAGCTGCACACGCTGGGCGTCGACGGCGGATACACGCAGCAGGACGTGATCAACGTCGCGCGAGCCTTCACCGGCTGGACGATCAAGCCTCCCGCACAGGGCGGCGGTTTTATCTTCCGTCCGCAGGTGCACGACGCGGGCGAGAAGTTAGTGCTCGGCCACAAGCTCGCGGCGGGCCGCGGGATGGAAGACGCGGAAGATGTGCTCGACATCCTGGCGAAGAGTCCGGCGACCGCGCACTTCATCTCATTCAAGCTGGCGCGCCGCTTCGTAAGCGATTCTCCGTCGAAGGCACTAGTCGATCACGCAACTCAAGTCTATCTCGAGACCGACGGCGACATCCGCGAGGTTCTGCGCTCGATCATTACGTCGCCCGAGTTCTTCTCGCAGCAGGCGTTTCGCAGCAAGGTGAAATCGCCGTTCGAGGTAGTCGTGAGCGCGATGCGCGCGCTCAATGCCGCGCCCGACAGCACGCCGCGCACCGCACAGGTGATAGCGTACCTGGGACAGCCGATCTTCGGACACCAGGCGCCTAACGGATGGCCCGAGACCGGCGAGTCGTGGATGAATACGGGCGCAATCCTGAATCGAATCAACTTCGGAATGGCAGCCGCGGCGGGACGTCTTCCGGGCGCCGACATCCGCACCTTGCCCGCGCTCGACACGATCGGCTCGGCGCCGCGCGACAAGCAGGTCGATGCGGTCGTCGCGGCGATACTGAACGGAATGGTGTCTCCCGATACGCGCGCCGTGCTGCTCTCGGGCGAGCATCCGATGCTCGCCAACGGCGCGGGGGCAAATGGAATACAGAACATGGCACCAACTGGGACGACGGCCGACACTGACATTTCGGGCGAAGCAATGGCCGACGGCGCCAATGGACAGAATGCCGCACGCGCACGGCGCAATCAGAATCAAGGCGGGAAACGCGGAGCACTCCAGGGCCGTGGCTTTGCAAACATCCCGCAGCTCACGGGACTCCCGCAGATCGTGGGACTCGCGCTGGGCTCGCCGGAATTCCAGCGGCACTAACAATCCCTGCAGAGTTCGCTTGCACAGGTTTGCGCGCAGTTTGAGTTCTCAGCTGGAAATTGGGGGTAGCTGAAATGGAACGCAGAGCATTCATGAAGTCGGGCGCGCTGGCGCTCGTCACAATCGGACTGAGTCCGAGCTTTCTGCGCCGCACGGCATTCGGGATGGAGCTGGTCAACGCGCCCAAGGGAAAAGTGCTGATCTGTCTCTTCCAGCGCGGAGCGGCCGACGCGCTCAACATCGTCGTCCCGCACGGCGAGCGAGCGTACTACGCGATGCGTCCCTCCATAAACATTCCCCAGCCATTTCGGAGCAGCCCTGGCGGAGCGATCGATCTCGACGGATTCTTCGGTCTCCACCCGTCGCTCGCACCCCTCAAGCCTCTCTACGATCGGAAATTGCTCGCACCGATTCACGCGGTGGGCAGTCCGAGTACGACGCGCTCGCACTTCGACGCGCAGGACTACATGGAGACGGGCACACCCGACAACAAGGGGACGGCGGACGGCTGGCTCAATCGGTATCTCGCGGTCAAGGGAACGTGCGACGAGTGCAATCTCGCCAAGACTCCCTTCCGCGCTGTATCACTGACGCCGCAGACGCCGCGGATTCTCGAAGGGCCGAGCGCGACGGTCGCGATGAACAGCCTCGACGAGTTCAGCGTGCGCGCCACCGGCAGCTCGGCGGAGCGTCTCGAAGCATTGTACCGTACGGGATCCGCCGATCTCGTGCACGGAACCGGCGCCGAGATGTTCGACGCGGTCAAGATGCTGCGCTCGGCGAATCCACAGAAATATCTGCCGCAGAA
>JADGQV010000151.1 GCA_017881465.1 Gemmatimonadaceae bacterium | reverse complement strand
CGAGCCGCCGATTCCCAATGCCGGACATAGTGGGAATCTTTGAGACGCGTCTGCGCGAGGACATTCCAATCACCGTCGTGCTCACGCCATCCGGATGGCCTACCGGTACCCGGCTGAAATAATCCACCGTTGACGCTCGGCACGCTGCCATAGCCGTGTCCATAAAATGGAATGCCGACGAGAAGCTTGCTGGCAGGGACGCCAGCGTCGAGAAATGCGCGCATGGTCACATCGACATTGAGCGCGGGCGTTGGATCTCCCTTGGCCGAGTACAACGGCGCGTTGAAGTTGGTCGTGCCCGGACCCGAGTGGTAATCGTAGGTCATGACATTTATGAAATCGAGCAGCGGCTCGATGCGCGCGATCTCGACGTTGGCGATCTCTTGCGGGCGTGCCGAGGCGGCAATGGTGAGCTCGTAATGCCGGTGATCGATCGCGCCTTGTGCATCGAGCTGCCGACGCAGCTCGCCGAGCAGCAGAGTGAAATTCTCCTTGTCGGCCGGCCGCTCGACGTTCCCTTCCAATCCTCCAGCGACCGGAAACTCCCAGTCGATGTCGATGCCATCGAAGAGTCCTGGCCTTTGACGGATGAAGAGATCGATTGCCGACTCAGAGAATAATCGACGGCTCGCGTCGGTGAGCGCGGCGTCGGAGAACTTTCCGGAGTCCGTCCAGCCGCCGATTGAAATGGCCAGCTTCAAATGTGGATTGCGAAGTTTCAGACGCTCGAGCTCGGCGAAGTTTCCGCCGGAGCCAACGGTTGGCGGTGAATCACAGGCGCCGACATCCACGCACGGATCCGAGAGCGTAACGCGACCGTCGTTTCCGATTTTCGCGAACGCGTAGAATATGTGTGTCAGATCTTTCGCGGGTAGATCAGCGATGCGAGTTCCCTTGCTTCGCACACCCCACGAAGCGAAATAGCCGACGACACGCGTCGGATGCCCGCCGGCAGCGGACTTCGAGACGGGTTTCGCGGATGTGCACGCGGAACAGATCGCGAGGACGACGAAGGAAAACCGATTGAGGCGCATGGGTCGAGTCACGAAACGAATCGTCGAATGTGCCCAACAATTCGCTCAGGCGAAATAGCTAGAATTCCTTTGCCGCTTGGCTGGCGCCGTTCTTCCTGTCGCATGTAGTCCTTTGTTGCCGATCCCACCATTATTATCGTCGAGGTATCCTGCGTGAGACTCGGCTTCCGGAGCCGTGAGCCATGGCGTGGATCCTTCCCGCAACCTGGTACAGCAATTCAGACGGAGTCGTCCTGTGAAAGTGCAAAAAAAGTCATCGCGACCGAGTGGGGCCAAGAAGGCGACCGATAAGACCACGCCCCGTGCCCGTAGCCAGGCGATCACGGAAAAGCGAGGGACGCCGGCCTATGCAGCAAAGGCACCGGACACACCTCTCGCTCCTTTCCAGATCCAGCGCCGGGAAGTGAGGCCGCACGACGTGCAGCTCGAGATTCTCTACTGCGGAGTGTGCCACTCCGACATCCACATGGCGCGCAACGAGTGGGGGCAGACGATCTATCCCGTCGTTCCCGGCCACGAGATCGTCGGTCGGGTAACCGCCGCCGGAAACAAGGTCACGAAATTCCGGAGCGGCGATCTTGCCGGCGTTGGAGTCATGGTGGAGTCGTGCCGCGAGTGCGTCAATTGCCGGAAAGGTCTGGAACAGTACTGCACGGTGGGAATGGTCGGCACGTATAGCGCCCGCGACAGAAGCACCGGCGAGATCACGCAGGGCGGTTATTCAAAGCAGATCGTCGTGCACGAGGATTTCATGTTCCGGTTGTCGGACAAGCTCCCGCTCGCCAAAGTGGCGCCGCTCCTGTGCGCGGGAATCACAACCTACTCGCCGCTCCGCCATTGGAAAGTTGGTAAAGGCCACAAGCTGGGCGTGGTCGGACTTGGTGGACTCGGCCACATGGCAGTGAAGTTTGGCGCTTCGTTTGGCGCGGAGGTGACGCTGCTCAGCACGTCGCCCGAAAAGGAAAAGGATGCCCGCCGGCTGGGGGCGCACAAGTTCGCGCTCACGAGCGATTCCGCACAGCTCGAGAAGCTGGCTGGATATTTCGACTTCATTATCGACTGCGTTTCGGCAAAGCACGATTACAACCTTTATCTCCACTTGCTGGCTACCGATGGCGTAATGATCTGCGTCGGCATTCCGCCGACGCCTGCCGAGGTGGCGATGTTCAGCCTGATCGGCGGGCGACGCAGCCTGGCAGGATCGGGTATCGGCGGCATCCCCGAGACGCAGGAGATGCTGGACTACTGCGCCAAACATGGAATCACCTCAGACATCGAGCTGATCGACATTGCGTCCGTCAACGATGCCTACGTGCGCATGCTGAAGAGCGACGTGCGCTACCGGTTCGTCATCGACATGGCCTCCTTGACCTGACGCAGGGGCTGATTAGGGGAATCGACACTTTCGCAGGCCGGACGTCGCGATGAGGCGATGAAAATCAGGAACATTCTCATCGGCGCGGTGGTGGTCGTCATCGGCCTGCCGGTGGTGTTGGCCGTTATAACCTGGGGGGCGTTCTATGCCCTCGTGTCTTCCTACGCACCGAATCGAACCAACGGCACCATCGTCTCCTCGGGCGAGAAGCGGGAGTACCTGCTATACGTCGACACGCTCGAGGCGACCTACAACATCGATCCGACGAGGATCTATGCGAATGGGATGTCCAACGGTGGGGCCCCGATTCGCAGTAACTTTTACTCGTCCGGCGCGTAGGGTGTTCTCTATCGATGGGAGTTCTCATGACTCGACCTTCCAAGCTCTGGCGGGTGGCTGCGGCGCTCTTCGTCCTCATCAACGTGGCAGGCGCGGGTTACGCCGTCGCGGTGGGCGAGCCGGTCCATGCAGCCGTCCACGTCGCGCTGGTCCTCGGGGCGTACCTGGGGTGGCGGCTCGGGCCGTGGGGACGGCGTCAGGATCCAGCGCCCGCGCAGCTGGCCGATGCGCGCCTCGACTACCTTCAGCAATCGGTGGATGCCGTCGCGCTCGAGGTGGAACGCCTCGGCGAGAAACAACGCTTTAGCGAGAAACTTCGGGCGGAGCGAGGCGAGACCTCTCCACTAAAGAAGCTGCCGCCGGAGGAATGATGGAAACGTCGAGTGTAATCGCTCCCGCAGGCACAGCGAGCCGCCGCTGGGCTTGGCTCGGTGTACTACTCATTGTGGTTGGGCTGCTCGGGCATCTTTTTGCAGCGCGAGCGATCGGCGGCAGCTACGTCGCTTACAAGGACCACATTATCGGCTTCTTCCTGATTCTCCTCGTGTCGGGCGCCCTCATCGCGGGCCTGGGCTGGCGCTTCTGGAAAGGCCGCCATGACATCACGCTGTTGATTGTCGGTGTGGTTCAGGCACTTTTCGGCGCCGTGATATATGTCGAGAGGTTCCATATTCATTAGCGGCGCTTCGCGCGCACCTCGCGCCAAGCATGCGAGGTCCGCTGAAGCTGAAACGTCAGGACGAGCATCCGCCGAACATGATAGAGCCGAAAGATGTGTCGCTCTCCAACGATCCACACGACCTCGACCGGTTTGTGCGAGCGCAAGCGGCGGATTACGACCGGGCGCTGTCGGAACTGCGCGACGGGAAGAAGCGGTCACATTGGATGTGGTATGTCTTCCCGCAGGTAGAGGGCCTGGGGCACAGCCCCATGTCGCATCGATACTCCATCAAAAGTGCAGCCGAGGCTCGGGCATATCTCGATCATCCCGTCCTGGGTCCGCGGCTGCGGGAATGTGCCGCGGTCGTGCATAACATCGTGGGACGCTCGGCGCTAGAAATCTTTGGATCGCCGGATGACCTGAAACTGCGGTCCTGCGCAACGCTGTTCGCCCGCGTGTCGGACGATGGCGTCTTCGAGCAAGTGCTTCAGAAGTACTTCAACGGTGAGCCCGACAAGGAGACACTTCGCCGACTGCGTGCCACGACGGAAGCTTGATGACTATCGCACCGCGCTGGCTATCTCGTCAGTTCCGCAACGACCATATTACTCCCCCAGTACGCACATCAAGTTGGCCAGGTCACCATGATTCTCGGGGTGGGGGGGGGAGTTGCCGATAATGTTTTGGCTTTTGATCTGGGGTGCGAGGGTGCAATCATCAGCCCGGCCACACGATACCGCCCATCCGCTGTACCGCATCGGCTCCGGCCGTCGCTACCCGGCGAAGAGATGACAGGCCGCGCGCGACAGCCCGGGCTTTTCTTTCTCTCGATTCTCCTCGCGGCCGTACCCTTTGTCTTTGCACTGATTCGCGCCTTTCAAACCGGTACCGACTTCCGTTACTTGTGGATGGCGATCGCAGCGTTCATTGGCGCCACACTGGTGATGGTCATTGGAAAGGCGCGCGACCAGACACGGAATGTCGTGCTGCAGCTGTCGGCCATCGCATTCCTGACGAGTACGCTGGTTGCAGGATTGACGGGAAGGATCCTCGGGGCGAGATCGATCACGGGCATCCTGGTAGTTTGTGTGGCCTTTGGGTTGTTTTCCGCCGCGGGCCAGTCGCTCTACGCACTCTCGCGCCCTCGAGAGATGTGACCCAACTTTCCCGGTCGTGACATTCGCGCGATCGTTTGCCTGCAAAGCAATCCTGTTCGACCTGGATGGAGTCCTTGTAAATTCCGCAGAATGTGTGGAACGCACTTGGCGCAATTGGGCAGCTCGACATCGCATCGACCCGGAAAAAGTGAGGGCGAGCTGGGACTGCGCGGCCGGCTGATCTGGCGCTAGCGCTTCTTGGGAGCGAGCGCCGTGGCCTCGACCTGAGCGAGCTCTCGCATGTGCTGCATCCGGGTTCGAGAGTTCAGGCTTTTCCGGAAATTGTCCAGGGCCTCCGTCTTATGCCCGTCCAACAGCTGCTTCATCCCCACGAAATAGTACGCCACACTGTGGAAGCTCTCGGAGCCGGCTTTATCTGACCTCTTGTCCAGCGCCTCGGCGGAGGCGAACACGACG
>JADGQV010000062.1 GCA_017881465.1 Gemmatimonadaceae bacterium | reverse complement strand
TTGAGCATGATGACGAGCTTGCCGCGCTCGATCTGCTGGACTTCTCCGGAGAGAAGATCTCCGACTCTGCTGGAGAACTCGTCGCGGATCTTCGATCTCTCGCCTTCCCTGACGCGTTGAATGATCCGCTGCTTCGCCGCCTGAACCGCCGTGCGTCCGAACTCGGCGAAATCGACCGGGATCTCCATCTGGTCGCCGACCTGAAACTCGGCGTCCTCGAAGCGGGCATCTTCGAGTGATATCTGGCTCGCGGGGTCGGTAACCTCTTCGACCACGGTCTTGAGGAGAACGATGCGGATCGCGCCCTTGCTCTCGTCGATGTCGACTTCAGCCTGCACCGTAGGCCCGTGCTTCTTGGCGAGGGCGGCGTTGATGCCATCCTGGAGAAGCCCGTGCAATTCGGCGCGATCGATCTGCTTCGAGTTGGTCAACTCGCGGATCGCCGTCAGAATTTCTACTGAAGCCACCATGTCCTGAACCCCTACCGTTTCCAGTGGAACGCCAACCGCGCCTTCTCGACTGCGGCGAGCGGAAAGCGCCGCTCATCGCCGCGCTCGTTATGGACTATCACAACTTCCTGCCCGGCATCCCCTTCGACACCGGCGATCTCAACTTCGTCCGTCCGCCGACCGGCCGGATCGCCCACCACGTTCGTGGTGACTACCGCGCTCCTGCCGACGAACCTCTTCCAATCTTTCGCGTTCCGGAGCGGTCTTTCGAGCCCCGGCGACGAGACCTCCAGCACGTATCTCTTGCCACCAAAATCTTCCGCGTCCAGCCTTGCCTCGATCGCGCGCGAAGCAGCCGCGCAATCGTCCACCGTCACCTTCTCTCCATCCTCGCGCTCGACCCGAACGTCGAGAACGGGACGACCATTGCTGCCCCCGATCTTAAACTCGAAAAGCTCCAGTCCAAGTGGCTTAATTTCCGATGCCACAAGAGATTCCAGCGTTTCGTTCATCCAGGTTCGAGGTTTCTTCCAGAGACAAAAAAATGTGGGGGTATCCCCACATTCCGGTTGGCCGCCGAGTTGAACGCCCTATACAATGTAGAAAGGTGGCTGAGGCGAGTCAAGCTGAGCACCCCAGCTAAGCCTGTGCTGCGATCACTCCAATCTGGCGGCCCTCGTCGCCCGCGCGGTGCGAGAAGAAGCGATCGTTGTCGCAGCGCGTGCACGATGAGCTGACTGTGATCTTCTGCACTCCCGTCTCTGTGGCATGCTCGGCGATCAGCGATCTCAGATCGACGTGTCCCGGCCGAGTGGCGGGCTGTCCCGTTAGCTGCTCGCGTACCTCGGCGCTCACTTCGTAGCAACGGCCGCAGATTGCCGGGCCCAGATGGATCGCCAGCTCGTCCGGTGGCAGCCCGTATCTGGCGAGCGCGGCGATGGCTTCGGTGGTGATGTGGGCGGCAGTTCCCCTCCACCCGGAATGCAGCAGCGCCACGATACCCGAGGGGTGGGCGATGAACACCGGCACGCAGTCCGCCACACCAACGGCGAGCGCGATTCCCTTCTCGGAAGCAATGTGTCCGTCCGCTTCCTCGCCCCGAAGCCAGCCTTCCCAGCCGCCGGTGTGCACGAGGACGCGAGTACCGTGGACCTGCCGAATCGATGCGAGCCGGCGCGCGGTTTCGGCCAGCTCGTGCTGCACCGCGGTCCACCGGCCCATGACTTCGTTGACGGGATCGGTGCCCGAGAGACCGAACGATCCGGCGTCGCGGGTCGTCGTGAAGGCGCGAATCCCCCAACTCTCGAAATCGGGGATTGCCTCCTTCGGAACCTCATTCACGCTACTGGCGGCGATCGTCGACGCGAGTGATCGCGGCACCGAGCGCGTTCAGGCGCTCATCGATGCGCTCGTAGCCGCGCTCGATCTGGCCGACGTTGTTGATGAAGCTCGTGCCTTCGGCGCACAGTGCCGCAAGCAGCATTGCCATTCCCGCGCGGATGTCGGGAGACTCGAGGAACGCGCCGCGCAGGCGCGACGGCCCGTATACCAGCGCGCGGTGCGGATCGCAGAGCACGATGCGCGCGCCCATGGTGGACAGCTTGTCGACGAAGAACATGCGTGACTCGAACATCTTCTCGTGCATGAGAATGAGTCCCTCGCACTGCGTCGCGGTGACGATCGCGATGGACATCGTGTCCGCGGGGAACGCCGGCCACGGCTGGTCTTCGAGCTTCGGCACATGGCCGCCCATGTCGGACTGGATTTGCCGCGATTGCTTCGCCGGCACGATCAGGTCCGGCCCATCCTCTACGCACTCGATCCCCAGGCGGGAGAAACCCATCCGCGTCGAGCGAAGATGCTCGATGCCGGCGTTCTCGATTCTCAGCTCCGACTTGGTTACCGCGGCGAGCCCAATGAAGGAGCCGACCTCGATGTGATCGGGACCGATGGTGTGTGTAACCGGCTTGGCTCCGAGCGACCGGCCGCCATGAATGGTCATCGTGTTGGTGCCGACGCCCTCGATCTCCGCTCCCAGCGCGATGAGAAAATGCGCCAGGTCCTGGACGTGGGGCTCGCTCGCGGCGTTGCGAAGAACGGTGGTGCCGGTCGCTGCCGACGCCGCCATCAGCGCGTTCTCGGTTGCGGTGACACTCGGCTCGTCGAGAAACACGTCGGCGCCGCGGAAGCCGTTGACGCGCATCTCGATCATCTTGCCGTGCGTGAATTGGGCGCCGAGCTGCTCGAGAGCGAGGAAGTGGGTGTCGAGCCTTCTGCGTCCGATCACGTCGCCGCCGGGTGGTGGCAGCGTCACGTGTCCGCAGCGCGCGAGAAGGGGCGCGGCGAGAAGGATCGACGCTCGGATCTTGGCGCACAGCATCGGATTGAGATCGGCCGGACGCAATTCCTTGGCGAGGATATCGAGCGAGTTCCGCCCAACCCATTCCATGGAGGCGCCGACCGAGCGAATGAGCTCGACGAGCGTCTCGATGTCACGGATCCGCGGAACGTTCTCCAGATGTACTTTGTTTTGAGAAAGAAGCGCCGCGGCCACAATCGGCAGCGCGGCGTTCTTGTTTCCGGAAGGCCGAATAGAGCCACTGAGGGGTCTGCCTCCCTCGACGACGAACTGCAGTGCAGGCATGTTGATTACGGTCGGTGGTGAGGATCTGTTGCGAAAATATATCGTACTGAGCACTCTTTGTACCGTGACCTAAACCCCCTCGATAAATGGCCTCTCCCTTGCACACTTCACACGTATGACGGGATGGATCGGTAGCGGCACTGAGCTGCTGTTGCAGGCTGCCCGCGCGTTTCCGGACACGATCTACTCGAAACAGGTCGTGGCCGAGCCGGGGTTGTGGGAAAAGATCACCGGCGCGGCGAGGGTCGTCATGACCATCATGGTGATCATCCTCGCAGTGCCGCTGGTGCCCGCCGCCTGGAATTTCAGGAAGAGCTTCAAGAAAGTCAGCGACATGCTGAACAAGATCTACGGGGATATCAACCCGTTGATGCGGCACGCGAGCGCGATCGCGGACAACGTCGACTACATCTCGACCTCGCTCCGCGTAGACATACAGCAGGTGAGTCAGACTGTGGCGGCTGTAAATCAGCGATTGCAGCAGGCCGCGAGCGCGGCGGAGGACAGGATCAATCAGCTCAATGCGCTGTTGGAAGTCGTGCAAGAGGAGGCGGAATCCGCCTTCGTAACGACTGCGTCGACCATCCGCGGCGTGCAAACGGGAATCAATCAGGCATTTGACGAGGAGGACTGGAACGATGGGAACTACGACGAAGACAGAGCCGACGGTGGGGAGAAACCGCGCCCGCGCGTCCGGCCCAGAAATGGAGCTGGACGATAAGCGTGAGCAGCAATACGACCTACTGACCGCGGCTATCATCGGCGCGGCGGTCGGCGCCGGAATCACGCTGCTTCTTAGGCGAGGGCCCTCGGGCCGCCGGCCGGTGGGACCATTGGTTCGCTACGCGGGGCGTGGTGCCGCGCTCGCCGGATTGGCCGGAGTGGAGGGCGCGAGGTGGGCCGGAAGCCGCGGGCTCGAAGGCGCGAGATGGGCGGGCGATCGCGCAATGGAAGGCGCGCGCTGGGCAGGTCCGCGCGCCAAGCGCGGATTCCGAACAGCCGTGGACCGGGGCGAGGAGCTAGTCGACCGGATTCCCGTCGACGACATGGTTGAGCAGGTGCGTGATTACGTCGATACCGCGCGCGACGCGATCAACAACGTCGTGAAGGACGAGCTGGACGATCTCAGAAAAGCAGTCCGGCGGCAGCGTAAGCGCATCGGGATCTAGGTCGCTCGGAATGGTGCGCGCTTCACCGCGCGCGGTCTCGGCCGGCCGTATCGCGCTGGCCGTGCTGCTGGCGCTGGTGCTCACGCCAGCCATTGCGCACGCCTGGACTCCCGGCACGCACATCTTTCTGGGAGAAGCAGTCATGCGCTCGCTCGCGCTTCTTCCCTCCAGCATCGCCGAGCTGCTATCGGCGTTCCCCTACGATTTTCTCTACGGCTCGATCGCGGCGGACACGAGCATGGCGAAGAAATACGCCGCCGCGGGCCGCCATTGCCATTCGTGGAACGTCGGCTTCGAGATCCACGACAACGCGGAGTCAGATGCGCTGCGCGCGTTCGGGCTCGGCTATCTCGCGCACCTCGCCGCCGATTCGGTCGCGCACAATTATTTCGTGCCGCACCAGCTCACGATCACATCGTCCACCGCGGCACTCGGCCACAGTTACTGGGAGAGCCGCTTCGACACGCACATCGGCGAGCGCTTCAGCCGGACCGCAAAACAGCTGATCCTTCGCGACCACTCGCACTCCGACGAGCATCTCGATCGAATTCTGAGCCCGACGATCTTCAGCACGCCCACCAACAGGAGAATCTTTCGCGGGATGGTTTACGTCGCCGACACGGAATCGTGGCAACGGATCTTCCATCTCGTCGAGGAAAAGAGCCGCTGGGATCTGAGCGACGAGGAAGTCGGCACCTACATGGTGCGAGCATTCGATTTCGTCGTCGATCTGCTGACGCGGCTGGATCGGGCCGAGCCTTTCCTGCTGGACCCGGCCGGCACAATTGCATTGCGCGAAGCGAAGAAAATTCGCCGCGCGGCGCTCCGCCGAGGGGGCGAAGAGCACGTGTTCGAGCAGGCGCAGCATCACTTCGGGTTGCCGCGCTCGGCGCTGCGGTATGCGGCGGGCCTCCCCGAGCCTCTTTACCCGCCGCGGGCCGACAACAACTGATTCACGCGCTTCGGGTCGGCGCGGCCTTTCGATTTTTTCATCACGAAACCGACCAATACTCCCTGAAGCTTTTTCTCGCCGGCGAGGTATCGCGTGGCCTCTTCCGGGTGCTCCCGCAGGACCTCATCGACCCACGTCGCGATCGCACCTTCATCGCCGACCTGCAGTAGCCCTTCGTCAGCCGCCACCTGCGCCGGCTGCTTGCCGGTTTCCACCATCAGCGCGAAGACGCGCTTCGCGGCGGTGTGACTTATGGTGCCGTCGCGCACGAGATTGAGAAGCTGCGCGAGATCCGCCGGCCGGACCCGGAAGTGCGCGATGTCTCCGCCCGAGGCGTGCAGCACTGCGAGCACTTCGCCCATCACCCAGTTGTACGCCGCCTTTCCGTCGCCCGATGCGCGAGCGACTGCCTCGAAGTATTCGGCAAGAGCGGGAGTTGCCGTCAGCTGCTCGACCTCAGTCGGCGAAAGTCCGGTGCCCGCTATGGAGGGGACAGGGATCGCCATCGACCCCGTGCCAGTTATACCTGCGGCGGGGATTCCGTACTGCTGAATGAGACGCATCTTTCTAGCTTCCGGCAGCTCCGGAAGGTGGTTGCGCGCATCGCCAACCCATTTCTCATCCAGCATGAGAGGACGGAGATCGGGCTCCGGGAAATACCGATAGTCGTGGCTTCCTTCCTTCGTTCTGCTTGGCCGAACGGTTTCGCGCGCGCCGTCCCAAAGCAGCGTCTGCTGCTCGACCCTTCCGCCCGAATCCAGCAGGGCGCACTGTCTCTCGAACTCGGCCTCCAGCGCCCGCTCGACCGCGGAGAACGAGTTCATGTTCTTGACTTCGGTCTTCGTCCCGAGCTTGGCCTGACCCAGCGGACGCACGCTGATGTTCGCATCGACCCGAAGACTTCCCTCCTCCATGCTCACATCGCTGACATCGAGATACTGGAGAATCTGTTTCAGGGTGCGGAGATAAGCGCCGGCGTCGGCCGACGTCCGGATGTCGGGCTCGCTCACGATCTCGATGAGCGGAACGCCGGCCCGATTGAGATCGATCGCGGTCGCGCCGGGATAGCGGTCGTGGATGGACTTGCCCGCGTCCTCCTCCATGTGCAGGCGGGTTATTCCGATCTGGACGTCAGCGCCCGTCTCGTTCTTGCCGATGGCGACTGATCCTCCAGTCGCGAGAGGCTGATCGAACTGAGATATCTGGTAGCCCTTCGGCAGGTCGGGATAGAAATAATTCTTGCGCGCGAATATCGAGACCGGATTGACTCTGCATCCGAGCCCGAGCGCCGCCCTCGTCGCCAGCTCGACGGCCCGCTCGTTCAGGACCGGCAGCGCGCCCGGCAGGCCCAGACAAACGGGACACGTGTTGACGTTGGGTGGCGCGCCGAAATCCGTCGAGCAGCCGCAGAACGCCTTCGTGCGAGTCTTGAGCTGGACGTGCACCTCGAGCCCGACGACCATCTCGTACCGTTCGCGGCTCATTGGTGCGCCTCGGCACCGAGCGCCGCCTCCAGGGCGTAGGCAACGCGGAACATCGTGTACTCGTCGAAGTGCGCGGTGATGATCTGCCCTCCCACCGGCAGCCGCCGCACCCTGCCGATCGGAACGGAGATCGCCGGCACGCCCGCGAGATTCGCGGTCACAGTGAAGATGTCGTTCAGGTACATCTCGTACGGATCGCTGATCGCACCGACATGAAACGCGGTCGATGGCGTGGTCGGCGTGAAGATCGCGTTCACGCCACTCGTGAACACCGAGCGGAAATCATCGCCGATGAGAGTGCGTACCGCCTGCGCCTTCCTGTAGTACGCGTCGTAGTAGCCGGCGGAAAGAACGTACGTCCCGAGAAGCACTCTACGCGTGACCTCGGGCCCGAATCCCTGCGATCTCGTCGCCTCATACATCGCCTGCAGTCCTTTGCCGGGATCGACGCGCAGTCCGTATCGCACGCCGTCGAATCGCGCGAGGTTGGACGATGCTTCCGCCGGCGCGAGGATGTAGTACACGGGAATCGCGAGCGGTGAGCGCGGCAGCGAGATGTCCCGAATCGTCGCACCCATCGAGCGGAAACGATCGAGAGAGCGCTCGCACAGATGTCGTATGTTCGCGTCCAGCGAATCGGGGAAGTATTCCTTCGGCTTTCCAATGACTACTCCCTCGAGCGTTTTTGCACTGGGAGGAGGGGGGAGCGGAACCCGGCTCTGTCCGATGCGAATCGCTTCCGTGTCGGGGCTCCCCTTATCGGGCGCGGGCCCGCCGAGGGCGGACAGCCGATAGATGGGAACGTCCGCGTCGGAGCTGGTCGAATCCATCTTGTCGAAGCCGGCGATCGTCTCGAGGCCAAGCGCGGCGTCATCGACGGTCCGGCCCAGCACGCCGATCTGATCGAGCGACGATGCGAAAGCCACCAGCCCGTAACGACTCACGCGGCCGTAGGTCGGCTTCACGCCAACCACTCCACAGAAAGCAGCTGGTTGGCGGACGGATCCTCCGGTCTCCGATCCCAGCGCTAATGGCGTAACGCCCGCGGCGACCGCGGCCGCCGAACCGCCCGACGAGCCGCCTGGAACGCACCGCACATCGTGCGGATTCCGTGTCGGGCCGTAAGCGCTGTTCTCAGTCGACGACCCCATCGCGAATTCGTCCATGTTGGTCTTCGCGACGATCAGCGCGCCATGCGCGCGGAGCCTCGTGACAGCGGTCGCCTCGAACGGGCTGACATATCCTTCGAGAATTTTCGATCCACAGGTGGTGGGCAGGCCGAGCGATGCAATGTTGTCCTTGATCGCAACGGGAACGCCCGCCAGGACGCCGACGTCGGCCGCGCTGCCGAGGCGCTTCTGAATCGCCTCGGCCTCTTCGAGGCTCGCCTTCTCGTCCGAGTGAAGATAGATGTTGAGCGCGTCGGGGCCGACGCCGATCTCGCGCGCTCGCTCGAACGATGCCCGAATCATGTCGGACGGCGACGCGTCTCCGGCGCGGACGCTCAACGCGATCGCTGCCGCGCCGAGCTTGCCGAAGTTCTCGACGCTCAAACGCCGCTCTCGGCGGAATCCTCGTGCGTCGCGAGACGCGGAACGATGAAGAAACCGTCGCGCATGGCGGGCGCGAACGACTCCAGCGTCCGCTCCATCAACTTCGGCACGCCAACATCCGGCCGCAGCGGCGTCCCTTCGGCGCCGACCCCAGCGGTCAGCGGAACCGTCGCTGTGTCCACCGCCGACAGAACCTCCATGTGAGCGAGGATCGCGCTCAGCTCCTTTGTCAGCTCGTCGGCGCGGGCGCTGTCGATGCCAAGCCGAGCCAGCTCGGCGATGTGCAGCACATCCTCACGTGTGACGGCCACTATTCCTGCCCGCGCTCGAGGGTTGTGTAAGCAAGCTTGATCGTTTTCCGTCCGACGGTCTCGTCGTCAAAATCGATGATGGCTTTCACTTCGCGACCCACACCCGACAGCTCGGCGATCGATCCGTCGCCGAACAGCTTGTGTTTTACTCGCTCTCCCTTCACGTAGCGAGGCTCGTCCTGCGAGCGCTCGGCTTCGGCAATGGGATCGACTTTGCGCCAGGAAGGAACGTCGTGGGTGCGGCGCGATTGATAGCCACCCTTGAAGCCAATGTCGCGACCTGCCGCTCCGCGCCCCATCGCGCTCACCCGGAGCGTCTTCCTTTGGTCGAGATTGGACGCAGCGATCTCGCGCAGAAATCTCGACTGGATTGACGGCAGGAGTTCTCCGTTCCGCCGGCGCATCTCCGTGTGCGAGAGGTAGAGTTTTTCTTCCGCGCGCGTGATCCCCACGTAGAACAGCCGTCGCTCCTCCTCGAGCTTGGGAGGGTCGTCGAAGGACTGCGACAGGGGAAACAGGCCGTCTTCCAGCCCGGTGAGGAAGACGACTGGGTATTCGAGTCCCTTGGCGTTGTGGAGGGTCATCAGCGTGACCGCATCGGCCGAAGGATCGAGAGCGTCGGCGCCGGCGACGAGCATCGCGCGCTGGAGGAAATGATCGAGCGGTGTCAGGCCGACTTCGCCGCCGTCATCGATGACCGTTTCCGCCGCTCCATTGACGAGCGCGCTCAGATTCTCGATACGGTCGCGCGCGGACTCCGGACCCTCCGCCTGGAGATATTCCACGTAGCGGATCTCGCCGATGAGCTCCTGAATCAGAACGTCGACGCTCGTATCCTTCGCCCGCTCGCGCAGTCCGGCAATCATGCGGGTGAAATCCGCCAGCGCTTTGCGGGCCGCCGGGCGCAGCGATTCCTGGAGGTCCTCGCGCGCGGCGACTTCCGAGAGCGGAACGCGCGCCTCGCGCGCACGCTTGGACAGAGTATCGACGGAGGTATCACCGATACCGCGCTTGGGCACAGCGATCGCGCGGCGAAACGCTTCTTCGTCGGAAGGATTCGCGATGAGCTTGAGGTACGCCATCAGATCGCGAATCTCGCGGCGATCGTAGAAGCGAACGGATCCGACCAGACGGTACGGAATTGCCTCACGCCTCAGCGCGTCTTCCAGCGCGCGGCTTTGCGCATTCGTCCGGTACAGCACCGCGAACTCGTTAAGACCGCGATCCTCCCGATTCCGGCGCGCCTTGATCTCTTCGAGAATGAAGTCCGCCTCGTCCCGCTCGTCCAGGGCGGCGAGGAGCGTCACGGGTTCACCGGCCTCGCGGGTCGCGCGAAGCGTCTTCCCTTTTCTGCCGATATTCTGCGTGATCGCCGCGTTGGCGACGTGGAGGATATCCGGGGTCGAGCGGTAGTTGTCCTCGAGACGCACGAGTTTCGCGGCGGTGAATTCCTTCTCGAAGTCGAGAATGTTGCGGATGTCGGCACCGCGCCAGCCGTAGATCGATTGATCGTCGTCGCCAACGACGACAACGTTTCCGTGCGCGCTACCGAGCAGCTTGATGAACTGGAACTGCGCGCGGTTGGTGTCCTGATATTCGTCGACCAGTATGAACTGGAACCGGTCGCGATAGCGGGCGAGCGTCGTCTCGTCCTTGCGGAATATCTCGACCGGCAGAACGAGGAGGTCGTCGAAGCTCACTGCGTTCGCCGCGCGCAGGGTCGGTTCCAGTTGCTTGTAAATCTTCGCGGCCGTCCGCGAAACCGGATCCATCGCCAGCGACTCGTATTCGGCCGGAGGAACGAGCGCGTTCTTCGCGTCAGAGATGAGCGAGGCGATCACCTTCGGGCTGTACTGCTTCTGCGGCACTCCCTCACGCTCCATGATTCTCTTGACGACGCCCAGCGAGTCGTCCTCGTCGTAGATCGTGAAGCTCGACGTCCGCCCCACGTGGTGAGCGGAGCTGCGGAGGATGCGCGCCCCAATGGCGTGAAACGTTCCGCTCCACATTCCCTTGGGCTCTTCGCCAAGGAGGCGCGCGATTCGATCGCGCATTTCACCGGCAGCCTTGTTCGTGAAGGTGACGGAGAGGATGCGCGACGGATCGACTCCGTGATGCTCGATCAGGCGCGCGATACGGGTGGTGAGCACGCGCGTCTTCCCCGAGCCGGCACCGGCAAGCACGAGCATCGGGCCCTCGAAATGAAGCACCGCCTCGCGCTGCGCCGGATTCAGGCCGGCAAGAGGCTCGATTCGCTCGACTGTAGCGGCGCTCGTTGATTCAGACATCATCTGAAGATAACGCGCTCAGCCGAGAACCATGTCGAACGTCGCGCCACGCTCGGATGGAACGAGCAGCAGCTCTCCCCCGTGACTATCGCGCACAATGCGCCGCGCGAGCGAGAGGCCGATCCCCCACCCTTTCTCCTTGGTCGAGAAGCCCGGATCGAAGATCTGATTACGGATCTCGCGGGGAACGCCGGGGCCGTCGTCCGACACTCGGACCCGCACGCGACCTTCCGGCAGCGACTCGGCCGATATCTCCACCTTGCCATCCCTCCCGGCCAGCGCATCGATCGCATTCTTCGTCAACGACTCGAGGGCCCATTCGAGCAGCACCGGGTCTCCCTGAACGACGAGATCACCGTGGTGGGAGGACGAGACGGTCACTCGCTGGGCGAGGGTGGGAACGCGCGCCCTGAAGTAGTCCGCCACGCGGTCAACGAGAATGCCGAGGTCCACGGCCTCCTGCCTGGGAGGCCGGCCGATGCGCTCGAATCGGTGCGCGACGCGCTCCAGTCGCTCCAGATCCGCCTCCATGTGATCCAGCGCCGCGACCGTCGTCGCCTCCGGCTCGGTCTCGCGCAGCAGCTCGATCCAGCCGCTGATGCTGGAGAGGGGTGTGCCGAGCTGGTGCGCAGATTCGCGCGCCATGCCCGCCCAGATCTGCTCGCGATCGGCACGGCCGCGCGTGCGCAGCGCATACGCGCCCGCGAGAAGAACCATCCCGATGAGAATGGACTGAAGAACCGGAATGAGAATCAGGCCCCGAACGAGCGCGGTGTTACCGAAATGAACCGTCCCCACGCCGGGCTCGACCATCGGCACGTTTTGTTGGTCGAGGTCCAGGATGTAGTTTCGTATCTCCTTCGAGCCGAGCGACGACGAGAAGGGAAGGTTGGCGGTGTCGGTCGGATTTCCCCGCTCGTCGGTGAGAATCATCGGAACTCCCGACTCCCGAATGTAGCGCGAGAGATCGAGAAGCGCGGCGGTGGCGCCGTCAGGATTGGGATCGCTGAGTCCGTTGTATACGCGCGCGTACATCAGCCCGACGCGAGACGCTTCCTGCCTCAGCTCTCTCACGACACCGCGCGTGTAGATGACGTACCACACCAGAAGTGCGAGCACGCCGATGGTGACGAGTGTTACCGGAGCGAGCCGGCGCATCGCTCAGGCCAGGCGCTCTGCGCCGAGATAGGTGCTGAGCGCAGCGGGGACGCGCACGCTGCCATCCTCCTGCTGATGATGCTCCAGAATTGATGCGATGACGCGAGGAAGGGCGAGCCCGGAACCGTTGAGCGTGTGGACGAACCGGGGCTTTCCACCGACAGTGGGCTTGTAGCGGATATTGGCGCGCCGCGCCTGAAAGTCGCCGAAGTTGCTGCAGGACGACACCTCGAGCCATTTGCCGACTCCGGGCGCAAACGTCTCGAGGTCGTAGGTGTGGGCGCTGGCAAATCCGGTGTCGCCGGACGCGAGGCGAACGACTCGATACGGAAGCTCGAGCAGCTTCAGAATCTTCTCGGCGTGCCCGGTGAGGATCTCGAGCTGCTCGCCGGAGGTCTCGGGCGTGACGAAGCGCACGAGCTCGACTTTATCGAACTCGTGCACGCGAAGAAGCCCGCGCGTGTCCTTCCCCGCCGCCCCTGCCTCGCGTCTGAAGCAGGGAGAATAGGCCGTAAGGGATTTTGGCAGCTCCGACTCCGGCAGAATCTCGTCGCGATAGAGATTCGTGAGCGGCACCTCCGCCGTGGGAATCAGAAACGCGTCCTCGCCCTTCAGGACGTACATGTCTTCCTCGAACTTGGGGAGCTGCGCCGTGCCGATCATGCTCGCGCGATTGACGACGACCGGAACCCAGGTCTCTTCGTAGCCGTGCTGCCCGGTGTGAACGTCGAGCATGAGGTTCATGAGCGAGCGCACGAGACGCGCTCCCATTCCGCGAAAAACGATGAAGCCCGAGCCGCTGATCTTGGCGCCGCGCTCGAAGTCGATGATCCCGAGCCTGGCGCCGACCTCCCAGTGCGGCTGGACGCGCGCTCCTTCCCGCGGCGTGCCCCAGCTCCTCACGGCAGTGTTGTTCTCTTCCCCGCCCGGTGGAACCTCGTCGAGAGTAATGTTGGGGAGCTCGAGCAGAAGCGCCGACAGTTCGCCCTCGGTCTCCGCCAGCTCGCGATCGAGCCGCGCGATTTCGTCGCCCAGCGCGCGCGACTGCTGCTGGAGATCGTCCGCTGGTTCGCCGGCGCGCTTTCGCTGGCCCACCTGCCGGGTGACGGCGTTGCGCGCGGCCTTTCGTTCCTCAACGGCCTGAATGGTCTCGCGCCGCGATTTGTCGAGAGCGATCGCGCGCTCGATGGTCGGCGAGAGCGCATCGAGAGCTCCACGCCGGCGCATGCCCGCGCGAAGTGCGTCGATGTGCTCGCGCACCATCCTCAGGTCGTGCACGAATCAGCTCGTGGGAATTCCAGCCACGAATGAACGGAACCCGCAGTTGGGATCGAGCCCCAACCGGAGAAAGACAGTTCTGGACGCGAGATTGATGCTGTCGACCGCGATCTTCGCGTAGATATTCGGATTGATGGCAAACTGGCACAGATCGCCGGAGCTGTTGTGGGCCGATTGCACCATCACTACCTCGCCCGGCGCCATGACGAGCGACGAATCCGCCTCGTAGCCGCTCTTCGGAGCCTCGAGTGCAGTGTCGAAAGTGCCCGGCACCTTGAGCAGGCCAACCGGACGCGAGCCGCCCGGCGCGATCACCACGAGCTTGACTGGAGAGATGATGGCGTTGCCCGCGGCGTCGATGTCGAACGCGACATCGAACGCCGCAAAACCGTCAACGCGGACCG
>JADGQV010000011.1 GCA_017881465.1 Gemmatimonadaceae bacterium | reverse complement strand
GCTTCAACGCCGCTCGGCGTCTCCGCTACTTCGTAGCCTTCACCCGAGAGCAGCGCGCCGACCATGCGCCGAATGTTCGGCTCGTCATCGGCGATGAGGACTATCGGCACCTACGTCGCGCGATCGGGCGGCGAAGCAGAGGACGACGGGATATGCCGCGCATCGCCGGCGCCTCTCCCTTCCGAAAGCAGCTTCGTGGTGAAGCGCTGCCCCTCGGAGATTCGCTCGACTTCCAACGCGACAGAGTCGAGCGCCTGCTCCATCCGCTCGAGACGATCAGTGACTTCGGTTGGAAGGCGCGGATTTTTGGAATCCGCGTCCATCCTCCGCGAGTAGGCGCGCGCTAACGGAACGCCGATGGCGAGGATGATAGCAGTCGCGAACGCGCCAAACGGAATGGCTATCTCTGGTCCCATTTCAATCAATCCCCTCGGCGCCAGCGCCGTTTGCGGGTATCGTAAACTGTATCTCTGTTCCCTGGCCCAACGTGCTCGTGGCGTTCACGGTTCCGTCGTGCGCCCATACCGCCTGACGCGCGATCGCCAGTCCGAGTCCAGTGCCGCCCGGCTTGTTGGTGACGTACGGCTCCCATATGGTCTCGAGATTCTCCGCGGCGATTCCTTTGCCGTCGTCGGCCACCGAGATACGCACCGCATCGCGTCCACCGAGCCTCGCGACACTGGCCTTCACGGTGATGCGGCCGTTTTGTCCGGATGCATCGACCGCATTTAGCAGTACGTTGCTCAACGCGCCGGCAAGCGCTCCGTTGTGACCGTACACCCGCGGAAGATTCTCGTCTATCTGGAGATCTAGAGCAATGCCTGGCGGCACGCTGCTGCGCGCAGTGTAACGAACGAGCTCTCCCATGTCGACTTCCGAGGGTGGACCCTCGGGCAGCCGCCCAAACTCGGCGAAACTCCTCGCCATGCGATCGAGACGCGCCGACTCCATCTCGATGACGTCGACATCTTCCTGCAACGCCGCGGGAGCCTGGCCGCGCAGGCGAGCAAGCGCGAACCGGATGGGCGTGAGCGGATTCTTGATCTCATGCGCCACTCTCCTCGCGCTTTCCCTGAATGCGTGGAGCCGCTCCGCCTCGACCGCCTGCCGGCGACCGTGCTCGAGCTCCGACACCATCTCTCGCATGCTGCGTCGGAGCGTCTCGAATTCGGGCGCCCCGCGCACCCTGCTCGTCGTGACTTCAATGGTAGACCCGCCATCGCCCCTCTTCCAGCCGCCGGACACGATCGTGGGCTCGGGAGGAGGGGGAAGCGACTCACCGTGCCCAATGATCTCAGTCCATCGCACCAGCTCGTCAAGCGGCCGGCTCAATTGCCGGCTGAGATGTCCCGCCACGCGCGACGCGGCTCCGGTGAGTACGAGGAGGGCGAGAATGCCAGCTATCGCGATCACGCGAACCGTGCGCACGGCGAGGAAGCTGTAACGCCGCGCCTGTTCCACCGATGTTCTCAGCTCGCGCTCGTGCGCATCGATTGCGCGGCGCTGGGACGCCGTCAGGGGTGCCTGGCGGGCAGCCGCTATTGCCTTCTCGCCACTCGCCGCCACGCTGTCCCAGGCCGGCCGTCCGGTCACGAACGGCAGGGCGGTGCTGATCGTTCCGCCCCACAATAACGTGAGCACCAGGGCCGGAATGATCGCGAATAGCGACAGGATCAGGACCAGTCGCGTGCGGAAACGCAGTTGATTCATGGGGGTTTGAGTATAAATTATACCCGTACGGCGCGACTTCGAGGATCCGGCGACCAGTCGACTGAGGGTTGACTCGCTCGCATGGACCTGAAGACGCACCGCCTGCGGCATCCGTCGCAGGATTGATACGGCGTGCAGCCGTCGCGGCAAATAATCGCAGGCACGCAGCCTCGCACAGGTAATTCCCAAAAAAATGAGTTCTCGACCACATCGGTCCGCGTCACCAGCCGCGCACCGCCATGTTGCCCCGGTACACCGAGGGCCGCAGGCAAGCGCCCCCGTACATCGCGGCCCGCAGGCAATGTCCACCACCGCACAAGCCAATCCGCTCCACGCCCCCAACGCCGCACTGCTCATCGACTTCGACAACGTCACGATGGGCATCCGCTCCGAGCTTCAGACGGAGCTGAGGAATCTCCTCTCCTCCGACATCGTAAAAGGCAAAGTCTCGGTGCAGCGTGCTTACGCGGATTGGCGTCGCTATCCGCAGTACATAGTGCCGCTGGCCGAATCATCGATCGACATGATCATGGCGACCGCGTACGGCTCCGCCAAAAAGAACGCCACGGATATTCGCCTCGCCGTCGATGCGATGGAGCTGGTTTTCACTCGCCCCGAGATCGGCACGTTCATTCTCCTGTCGGGCGATTCCGATTTCGCCAGCCTCGTCACCAAGCTCAAGGAGTACGGCAAGTACGTCATCGGAGTAGGCATCCGTGAATCCTCGAGCGACCTCCTCGTCATGAACTGCGACGAGTACTACAGCTACAACGCGCTCGCCGGCCTGGTTCGGAGCGGCGAAGAGGAAGTGGTGAAGAAGGACCCGTGGGAGCTCGTCACCGAAGCCATCAGTCAAATGAAGCGCAACGGCGACGTGATGCGCGCTGACCGCCTCAAGCAGGTGATGCAGCAGATCGACAGCTCGTTCGACGAGAAGAACCTCGGCATGTCCAAGTTCTCGCGCTTCGTGACAGAGGCTGCGCACCGCGGCTTGCTCACTCTCACCAAGCTGGAGAACGGGCAGTTCGAGATCGCTCCCCCGGGTGCGGGTGCCGCCCGCGGGTTGCCCGCGGGTCAGGAGAGCACGCAGCCTAATGTTCCGAGGCTCGCGGGGGCCGCGGAAGGCGAGACGGTGGAGCGCCCGCGTCGCGGACGAAGAGGCGGCAGGGGCCGCGACCGCGACGTGCGCGGCCAGCGTTCGGCCGCTGCGGCGCCACCACCCTCTTCTACTGACGCAGAGTCTCCGCAACAGCCCGAGGTGGCACGAGTCGCGGCATCAGCTGCACCCGCCGCTCCCCCCGTTCCCCCCGCTCCCGCTGATGGTGTCGGTTCGAGCGGGCTTCGCCTGCGGCGAGAGGAGGCATTCGACCTCGTTCGCCGCGCGGTTGGCGCCAACGGCGACGCTCCAGTTCGCGCAAGCCAGGTCCGCGCCAGCGCGCGCGAGTTGCTCGGCCGCGACAGCGAGAGCCTCAGCGAGCGAAACTTCACCCGCATTCTGCAGGACGCTCACGACGCTGACATCATCGATCTCCGTCGGCGGGGAAGCGACTACGAAGTCGCTCCGGCGGCACCTTCGACTTCGCTCAGCGACCAGTTCGCGGCCGCGGAACCGCCGAAGCCAATCGCTCCCGCTGCGCCGTCAGCTCCAACCGGCATGGGTTCACGCGCCGGTGGTCCTGCTCGCGGACGCGGGCGCGGATCGATCGGTGCGCGCGTCGGCATCGTGCCACTAGATCTGCTTTCTGTCGGCGTGGTCGAGACGTCGAGACCTGCTCCCGAGCCGGTCTTCACCGAGTCCGTTCCCGATCTCCCCCTCACGGGCGAGGACGCTCTCTCGGACAGCGATCTGAAGCCGCGCAGCGGACGGAAGCGCGCATCGGGCGACGACAAGAAGCCGCGCCGTCCGCGCAAGACCGCGGCGGCATCGGGTGAAGAGGGCGAGAAGCCCGCGCCCCGCCGAGCCGCCCGCAAGAGCAAGAGCAGAACGGCTAGCGAGTAGGTGTGAGCAGGCAAAAAATCTCGAGCCCAGAAGACTCGCCGCCGAGTCTTCTGGGCTCGAGACCTCGCTCGCAGTTCCATCGGGGCCGCATCCTCCCACCCAGCTTCTACGAGCGCGAGACCGAGATCGTCGCGCGCGAGATGCTTGGCACCGTCCTCGAATGCGAGACGGAGAACGGGACGGCCAGCGGAATCATCGTCGAGACCGAAGCGTACCTCGGCGAACACGACCTCGCCTGCCACGCCGCGGTCGGACGCACCGCGCGCACCGAGAACCTCTACGGACCGCCCGGCATCGCGTACGTCTATTTCATCTACGGGATGTACTGGTGCTTCAACGCCGTGACGCGCGCGGAAGGATTGCCGAGCGCGGTGTTGGTTCGCGCGCTGGAGCCGCTCGATGGGATCGCGCTGATGCACCGGCGCCGAGCGCGCGTGAGGCACACCGTTGATCTGACCAGCGGTCCGGGAAAACTCTGCACCGCCCTCGGTATCACCGGCTCGATGCATGGGAAGAGCCTGCAGCGAAAGCCAATCGTGATCCGCGAGGGAGAACGAGTTGCCGACGACGACGTCGAAGTCACGACCCGCATCGGTATCTCACGATCCGCCGATTGGCCGCTGCGCTGGCTCGCGCGGGGCAATCGATTCGTATCCAAGGGCAAGGTCTCGGCGTAGGCTGCCCGGCGCAGGGGCGGGCATCCACAAAACCGAAGCATCGAAAAAAAACGGCCCCCGAAGGGGCCGTTCGTCCAATCGCCAGGCGCGCCAAAAGCTGCTATTACTGGTCGATGGAGCTTCCGAAGTTGTAACGGACGCCGAACTCGAAGAACGAAAGCACGCTCCTGAACAGGAAACTGGTGTTGCTCGGGAGCATCGTTTCCTGGGCGAAGATCGCCGCGCGTTTGGTCTGAATCTGCACGCCTGCCAATCCCATGACCGCGCTGCGGCTGCGCTCCTTCTCGAGCTCGTCGAGAAATGAATTGTTCGGGAAAGTGTTCGCGCTGTCTACGAAGACCCGCGCATCGCCGAGTACGGCGATGGTGAAGCCGAGACCAGCGTAAGGAGTGATTGCGCCAAAGTGCTTGGGAAAGGCGACACCCGCGAGGGATATGCGTCGCATGTCATTTACGCGGATCGTGCGCTGGCCGGTGAGAGAGGTCGGATCCAGGAATTCGAGGTCGCGCTCGAAAATGGACTGGTTAGCCGATACGTAAAGGCCGCCCCTCGTCCTCGTGATGAGCCAGTCGATGCCGAGATCGACTGTCGACGTGTTGCCATGGCCCGGCACGGAGAAAGTGTTGATTCCGGACTTGAATCCCCAGAACCATGAGTTGTCGAAGTTCCGCATCTGCGCGCTCGCGCTGGACGAAACGACGATCGTGGCAACCAGCGCAACAGCGACTGCTCTGAGCTTCTGCATTAAGGCGTCCTCTAGATTATGCCTAGCTTCGTCCCGACGGTCTTGAAGGCCGAGATGGCCTGGTCCAGATCGTCGCGTGAATGGGCAGCGCTGAGCTGACAGCGCACACGCGCCTGCCCCTGAGGAACGACCGGAAAGCCGAACCCCGTCACAAAGACGCCTTCATCCAGCAACATGTCACTCATCTTGATGGCCGTCGCCGTCTCCCCCACGATTATAGGGACGATCGGGGTCTCTCCCGGCAATGGTTTGAATCCCGCCTCGGAGATCGCGCCGCGGAAGTAGCGGGTGTTGTCGTGCAGCTTCTTCACCAGCTCGGGATGGTGCTCCAGCTGCCTGATCGCCCCAAGCGCACTGGCCGCCACCGTGGGCGGGAGCGCGTTGGAGAAGAGCTGGGGACGCGACCTTTGCGTGAGGATGTCGCAAAGCGATGCTGGTCCCGCCACGAATCCGCCCGCCGCGCCACCCAACGCCTTGCCGAGCGTCGACGTGATGATGTCCACCTCGCCCAGCACTCCGAAATGTTCGGGCGTGCCGCGTCCGTTCGCTCCGAGGACGCCCGTCCCGTGCGAATCGTCAACCGCTACGATCGCGTCGTAGTCCTCCGCCAGCTGGAGAATCTCCGGAAGCTTGGCCGTGCTCCCCTCCATAGAGAACACGCCGTCCGTCCAGATGATGCGGCGGCGCGCGCCCTTCGCGCTCTCGAGCTTCGACTTCAGGTCGTCGAGATCGGAATGCTGATACACGGCGGTCGTGCACTTCGTGATCGCCTTCGCGAGCCTGATCGAGTCTATGATCGAGGCATGGTTGAGCGCGTCCGACACCACGAAATCGTTCTGCTCGACGATCGTCGCCGTCAGTCCCTCGTTCGCATTCCACGCCGAGACGTAGCTGAGCGAGGCCTCGGTGCCGACGAGACCGGCGATCGCCCGCTCCAGATCGCGGTGAATCGCGAAGGTACCGCAAATGAATCGGACGCTGCCTGTTCCCGCCCCAAATTTCTTCAGGCCATCGATTCCCGCCGCCACCACCGCCGGATCGTTGCACAGGCCGAGATAGTTGTTCGACGAAAGAATCACCACATCGCCGCGTCCCTCCATCTGGACGCGCGCGCCCTGCGGTGACGCCAGATAGTTCAGCCGCTTGTAGACGCGCTCCTGCTTGAGCTTCTCGATTGCGGCCTTGAGCTCGGAATCGAAGTTCTTGTTCAGCGCCACAGCATCCTCACGTGTGATGCGAAAGTTGTTTTCTCAGGCGACTTCGAAGATGACTTTGCCGGCCTCGCCGGATTTGATCGCGGCAATCGCCGCATCCGCCTCCGTCAGCGGGAAGCGGTGCGTGATGACGGGTGTCGGATCGAACTCTCCCGACTTGAGAAAGCGCGTCATCTGGTGCCACGTCTCGTACATGCGGCGGCCGACGACTCCGTATATCGTGAGGCCCTTGAAGATCACCTCCGTCGCCAGGTCGAAGTCTACCTTCTTCGACGGAATCCCCAGCATTTGCACCCGTCCGCCTACCCGCACGAGAGCGAAAGCCTGATGAATCGCCGCCGGCACTCCCGACATCTCGAGCACCACGTCGGCGCCGAGCCCGTCGGTCGCCGCCTTCACGATCTTCTCGGCCTCCTCGGGATGTACGGTGTCGTTCGCGCCCATGCTCTTCGCCAGCGCGAGCCTCGTGTCGTTGACGTCGGTCGCGATGATTCGCGATGCGCCCGCCGCCCTGCAGATGCCGACCGCGAAGATTCCGATCGGGCCGCAGCCGGTGACGAGCACGACCGCTCCGGGAATCTCCGCCGTGAGCACGGTGTGGAACGCATTCCCCATCGGGTCGTGGATTCCCCCGACTTCGTAGGAGATCTCGTCGTCCAGGTGCCACACGTTCGTCGCGGGCATCGAGATGTACTCGGCGAAGCAGCCGTCGCGATCGACGCCGATGATTTTGGTGAATGGACAGACGTGCGAGTTCCCCGTTCTGCATAACAGGCAGCGACCGTCGACGATGTGTCCCTCCGCCGTGACGCGGTCTCCTTCCTTCACATCGGTGACCAGGCGGCCGACCTGGACCACATCGCCCGCGAACTCATGACCGACGACAAACGGCGGCTTGCATCGTCCCTTCGCCCACGCGTCCCAGTCGTAGATGTGTACATCGGTGCCGCAGACTCCCGCGCGCCGGACACGAATGAGAACTTCGTCCTCACGGATCCTGGGCTCCGCGACATCCTTGAGTTTGAAACCTGGTGACGCGGATTCCTTTACCAGCGCTTTCACGAGCACCTGCTCCGTTGAGAGTCGGGAAGTGTTTCTTCGCACGCGGAAAGTTCAAACCTGCTTATTGAGTGCCGCTTTTGGAAGTGATGGCGCGTTGGAGGAAATCGCCGGTTGAACGGATTGCACGCACATCTCTTGCGTTCTATATTCGCGACGAGTTGCTCACGCTGATGTGAGTGCAATAGTCGCAGTGAGTTCCTTTGTAACTCGCGGCCGGTCAGGACGTGATGCGGGAAATCGCGGATTCCACCAGGGAGTCGGCGAGGATTTCTACTTCATCGGGGAGAGACACCATGGCAGCAGCGAAGAAGCGTGGACGCAAGTCCGCTGCGAAGAAGGCTGGTCGCGGCAGGAGCAAAGCGGCCCGCAGCGCATCGGCGCGCAAGGGCGCACGCACGCGCGCGCGGAAGAAGGCAGCCCGCAAGGCCGCGCGTAAGCGCAGGTAGCTCTTTTCGAGATAAGCAAACGGAAAAGCCGGCGAGATCGCCGGCTTTTTTGCATCCTGGCGCCAGCTTACCTCGAGTAACGGGCACTTGCTAACTCCACGATCCGCGCGATCAGCGCCGGGTACTCGAGTCCCGCCTTCTGCGCCGCGCGCGCGAACTCGCCCTTCTGCTCTAGGTAGCAGTTCGGATTCACCTCGATCACGTACACCTCTTCCTCGGCCGTCACGCGCAGATCGATGCGCGCGTAATCGCGCAGGCGAAGTGCCTGGAACGAGTCGACGGCGACCTGCTGGATCTTCCTCGTCAGCTCCTCGGAGAGATCGGTCGGGAAAATCGACTCGGTCCCCTCGAACTGCTCGCCCTTCTCGTCGCCGTCGTCGCCCCACTTGGCTTCCCAGCTCGCGATCTTCGGGAGTCCAACCGGAAACTTAGAGAAGTCGAGCTCTATGATCGGAAACGCCTCCACGTTGCTGTTGCCGATGACGCCGACATAGAACTCCCGCCCATCGATGAACTCCTCGACGAGCACCGGCGATTGATACTCCTGCTGCGTGCTGCTGATCACGTCGAGGAGCTCCTTCACATCGTTCACGATGGACTTCTGGGTAATCCCGAGCGATGCGTCCTCCTGTGGCGGCTTGACGAGCAGCGGGAACTTGATGTCGGCCGACCAGTCGACCTGCCCCCGGTACATGGTCGCGAACTTGGCGCTCAGAATTCCGTGAAATGCCAGGACCTTCTTGGTGAGCGTCTTGTCGCCGGCGAGAATCAGCCCGGCGGGACTCGACCCGGTGTATCTGAGGTCCAGCAGATTGAGCAGCGCCGCGACATTCGACTCGAGCGCGCTCTTGCCCCTGAACGATTCGGCGAGGTTGAACACGAGCTCCGGCTGTTCCTTCGTAAGCTCGTCGATCAACGGCTGCACGGCGTCGTCGACCGCCAATCTCCTTGTCGTGTGCCCGTTGGCCGCGAGCGCGGCGTCGAGCTGGTCCAGGAGCGGATCGACGGGTGGGTCGAGGGCATCCTTGCTGTGAAGGACCGTGATCTTCACGAGTCGCCAGCCGATTCGGTCCCGTCGATCGCGTTCGTGTGACGGTAGTTCATCATCACCGCGGTTCCGAACGCCGTGAGCTCGATCAGAGTCGCCGCCTCGAGCCCGCCGAGCCTGAGACCGAGCTGGCCCGCACGCTCGGCGAGAAAATCCACAAACTGCCGCACAACCGACGCGTTCTCGCCAGTCCAGTACGAGATGCGCGTGACGATCTCACGCTTGTGCCGGGAGATGAAGTCCGCGGCCAGCGCCGCGCCGGGAGCATGCTCCACGGTGACGAAAATCGTGCTCAGGTCGCCGTCAAAGATCCGCTGATCGCGGATGGGAATGGTCTCCTCATTTTCCTTGTAGTGCTCGGCGACGGTGTACTGCATTGCGGTCACGGGCAGATCATCCTCCGACGGCTCGGGAACTTCCGGGATCTGGTGCGCGATCTCCTTCATCACTCTGTCCACGTATTCTAGCTTCGCCAGCGCTCCCCATCCCTCGTACGCGCGGCGCCAGTCCAGCCCCGGCGTGAGCCACACCGCGAATGTCTCGGCGAAATCCTCGTCCGGATGCTTCTGCGCATACCAGCCGTGGATGTGTCGGACGAATTCGTGTGAGAAGGGATCGGCGCGGTATCGCTCACGATACGGACGCGAGTACGGCCCGAACATCTTTCGCCAGTCGGGCCGATCGTAGAGACGATACGCATAGTTGAACGCATGCCCCGCCTCGTGTCGCAAATACCGCATCGATTCCTCGGCGTTCTCGATCGCCGAGGAGTAATCCTCTTCGATCTTCGAGAGGCGGGCGTCGGCCAGATAGAATGGAACGCCGATGAGGGGCGTTCCATCCGGACACCCCCACTGGTCGCTCAGATAGACCGGCGGCCGGAACTCGAGACCCTTTGCCGCGATCTCCTCATAGAGCTGGCCGACCAGCTTCTCGAGCAGCGTTCCGCGTATCTCCAGACCAATGTCGGAGATACGCTGCGACAGGAGCGCGTGACGCTCGCCTTCCCAGTTGGGAGCTGAATGTTCCACGTCGCCTGTTCGGGCAAGCAACGTACCGGGCTCAGGTACCCCCAGAACTGCAGTCTTCTCTTTCCTGGTTTTTGATGCAAAAAGGCCCCGCGAATGATGGCGGGGCCTCGATCAAGTCGGTGCGCGGTCGAGGACCGGCACCCTCTTACTAGTAGCAGCGCCGAGTTACGCGGCGCGCGTCGCTGAATCCTGAACGGAATCCTGAACGGAATCCTGAACGGAATCCGGAACGGGGCCCCAGATATACGCCGAGAAAATCGGCGTAGGCTCCGTCTTGTCTCCCCTGGAGATGATGATGCCGAGGGGCTCCGATGACGCTATTTCCTTATGATCCTTCTTCATTCTGCTCTCACTTTGCTTGGGTGCCACCTGTTGCTCGGCCCTTTAGAAAGCACCGGACATGCCGCGCGGGACGCCATGCGCAAGTCATTGGTAGCCAATGACTTCCAAGTGAGAGCCTATTTTGGGGGGCCGAAGTGTCGCGAAATGACACGCGACTGGAGGACATCTGTGTCTTTTTACGACACCGGGTCAGCTGGCGATTTTTCTCGCGACGAAGCTCTTGGAAGAGCTGGAGTCGTCTTCGACCGAGATCGACCAGCCCTTGTACTGACGGCGCAGCTCGGCGACCGAGACGCCCCGCTGGCCGCGAACGATCGTCCCGACCAGGTGAACCCCGCCGTCCCGGGTGGCGCCCTGAAGAAGCTCGAACGCGCGACCGCGCTCTTCGAGGGAAAGGCCGACGAACGCCGCCGGTGTGCAGACGAGGGCGCCGAGTGGCACGTCGGGTGACCAGTTGGTGATGTCGGCGACATAGCTCTGGATCCGGTCGCCGAGCCCGGCGGCGTGCGCGGCGTTCATCACGCGCTGGAGCGGGACCACTTCGCGGTCGACCGCGGTCACATCGCAGCCGTGCGCGGCTAGATAGAGTGCGGTGCGGTCTATTTCGCCACCCGCGACCAGCACCTTGGACTCAGCGGGAGGATGAATCTCGCGCGCGAGAAGTCCATCGGCGGGGATCCCCCAATGCTCGGGGCGACGATACTCCTCGAGCAGCTTGACGCGCTTTTTCCGCCACGTGTCATACGCCGGGATGCGGAGGCGCTTCCGGATGATGCGATCGACTTCCGCCCAGAGCAGAATTTCGTCCATGGAGAACTGCTCGCCGGCGCGCAGCGCGGCGGCCGCTTCGTCGCCAATCTTCAGAATGGCGGAGCGTGACACCGATTCTTTGTAATTTTCTATCTCGTTCTCTACGTACAGCTCGTACTCGTACTTGAGAGATCGAGGACTGGGTTGCGACATGGCGTCGGACAGGGGACTGGTGCTGAGCCAGGTGTTTAAGCTAGGTCACATGACCCAAGTCGCAAGAGAGAGATTCGCAAGCTCGACTGGTCAGTCCCGCCTCAGCCAGTGCCGACGCGTGAGTCGAGCACCTCGCGGATCTTCCTCGCGAGGGTCTCGGCGGAGAACGGCTTCTGGAGGTAAGCGGTACCGGGTCGCAGCACTCCGTGACGGATCACGGCGTCATCGGTGTAGCCGGACATCAAGAGCACTTTGGTGTTCGGCCTCAGCATTGCAAATTGGTCAGACAGCTCCCGTCCGCTCATTTCAGGCATCACAACGTCTGTCAGAAGGAGGTCGATCGTGCTCGTTCGCCGCGCAGTGCTCAAAGCCAGAGTTCCATTCGGCGCTTCGAGGACAGTGTAGCCACAGCGTTCCAGGATCTGCCGTACCGCGACGCGCACTGCGGCCGAGTCCTCGACGAGCAGGATCGTCTCCGTTCCGCTCGGTAGTGCTTCCGAAGCCGGCTTGTCCACGTGCTCTTCCGCAGGCTGATCGACCAGCGGGAGATAAATCTTGAAGCTGGTGCCCTGACCAACCTCGCTGTAAACCCAGATGAAGCCGTTGCTCTGTTTGACAATGCCATAGACGGTTGCCAGCCCGAGGCCCGTCCCTTTCCCCACTTCCTTGGTCGTGAAGAACGGCTCGAAGATGCGAGAGCGAGTCAGCTCGTCCATCCCGGAACCGGTGTCGCTGACCGCCAGCATCGCAAACCGGCCAGGCTGCGCGGGCCAGTGATCGCGCGCGTACGCGTCGTCCAATACCGTGTTCTGCGTTTCCAGCGTGAGCTTCCCGCCGGTCGGCATCGCGTCGCGGGCGTTGACGGCGAGATTCATGATTACCTGCTCGATCTGTCCGGGGTCGATCATGACCGTGAGCGGGCTCGATGGAAATGTCGTCTGGAGCGTTATGTCTTCGCCAATGAGACGCCGCAGCATTTTCTCAGCGTTCGTGACGACTTCGCTGAGATCCACGAGACGAGGCTTGATCACCTGCTGGCGGGTGAAGGCAAGTAGCTGGCGCGTGAGGGATGCGGCCGCAACCGCGGCCTTTCGGATCTGATCGAGGTCTTCGCCCCGCGGATCCTTGGGCGACACACCCTCGATCAACATGTCTGTGTAGCTGAGGATCACGGTGAGGAGATTGTTGAAGTCGTGCGCGACGCCCCCTGCCAGCCTGCCGATGGCTTCCATCTTCTGCGCCTGCCGAAACTGGTTTTCGAGTGAGCGGCGCTCCGTCACGTCACGTAGAGCGGTGATTCGGCCCGGCCTGCCCGCGATCGTGTGTGTCCTCGCCATGACGTCGGCCAGAATCTTCTTTCCATCCTTGCGTAGGCCTACCAGCTCGTACGTTCCTTCGATGTCGTTCGCGGTCCGACGTTCAACCTCGGCACGAGATTCCTCTGCAACGAAATCCGTGAGGGGCCGACCGATCATATCTTCGAGGCGCGCGTAACCGAACATCTCAGCAAAACCCTGATTTGCTTCGCGGAGAATACCGTCCTGCGAAATGGAGATCGCGTCGAATGACGCGTCGGAGAGCTTGAGATAGCGTTCTGCGCTCTCCTGGAGGGCGAGCTGCGCCTCGCGAAACTCGGTAATGTCCAGAGACAGGCTACTGATGCGATACACTTCACCTTTCTCGTTACGAACCGGCACCGCCCGCGATAGTAGCCATTTGATGCTGCCATTCGCGTGGACGACGCGGAACTCGATCTTGCCAGGCTGCTCGCCGCGCTGAACCCGACCCATATGCTCGAGCAAGCGTCTTCGGTCATCGTCGGGTATCGGCTCTAGGAAAGATTGGGGATCATCGTAGAGGCTTTCGCGGCTACGTCCCCATATCTTTTCGTAAGCGGAGTTGATGTACAGCATCTCTTTGTTCTGCGCGTCTATTATGAAGAATACTTCGTCGATGTTGTCCGCGAGTTGACGGAAGCCCTCTTCCCGGTCACGTGCCTCCTGATTCTGCCAGTGCCGGTTCAGCTCGACGTTCGCCCGTTCGCGCTCGCGGGTGAAACTCTCTCCAGCGCGGCCTTTCCCGCTCATGAGAATCGCCCGAGAAGGTTTTCCGGACGGAGCGCCGCACACGCATCGAATTGCGCGAGGGAGTGGTCCGAAAGAACTATTTCAGGAGCGAATTCGCGAAGAGCGGAAATAAATGCTTCTTCGGAATCGACGCTCTTGGTCACGGGGGCCAGACCTGCGCGGCCCAACTCGTGCTTTATCATCTCGGCGTCGGCCTCGCTGCTTTCCAACATCAGAATACGCAAATGACTTGGTCGCAAAAAGGGAAACACTCGCCACGCACTTACGTCTTCACCGGACGTTACGCGAACGGGATCCCGGCGCAGCCGCACGGTCCCATTCGTTTTGGAATATACCATTCCACACCTTCCTTTTACTATACTTTGTTATATTTTACTAGGCAACGTTCCGGCCGATGGCATGGCAGAGCTTCAGAATCTTCGGCGTCCGGGCAGGCAGATTATCACCAGTCCAGTGTGGGGGGCCTATTGGCTAAATCCCTGAGGCCGCATGAGATAGCCGATCCGAACGAGCTGCTGGATATTGGTCAGGCCGCCGCATTCCTGAATGTCAGCGAGGCTTCGCTGAGACGATGGACCAACTCGGGACGGCTTGTCTGTCTGCGCGTGGGACAGCGGCGAGAGCGGAGATTCCGGCGCGATGATCTCCTTGGATTCCTGGAGACGTCGGAGAGTGCCCCATCCGTCCGGGGCGCCGGTGCGGATAAGGTCTCGGATCTGCTGGAGGGGCCAGTCACGATTACGCACGGGAGCCATCTCTGTGGGATTTACGCCACCGATCTCGGCCGCATCACGCTCGTTGTTTCCTTTCTGCTCGACGGGCTGAACGCGGGGAGTGTCTGCTTTATCGTGGGACCGCTCCGCGCCCGCACGGAGATTCTCAAGAACCTGAAGAGAAAGCGCCCTTCGCTGCAGGCCGACATCAACGCAGGGCGCCTGATCCACTCGGATTATCACCTCGGCCCACGGGCACAGGTCAAATACTTTCGCGCGCTACTCGACCAAAAAGCTGCCGAGGGTGCCCAGTCCTTCCGTGTAATCGGTGATCTGTGGGGCATGCGCTCGAAGACGACTGAGGAATCGCTGGTCGAGTACGAAGCCGACTACGACCGGCTCGTCGCTCAAACGTATCCGGTCGTAACGCTCTGTGTGTACGACGCGCGGAAATTCTCCGGAGTGGAGGTACTGAACGCTCTCAAGGGGCACCGCGACACCTTTCGATATCCTCTCGAGAGAGCGCTCGCATAACCTGAGATTCCCACGCCATCGTGCCCGAGCTTCCTGAGGTTGAGCGAGCGGCACGGCAGCTCACGCGCGCGGCTCTCGGAAAATCGATCGCGTCAGTGAAGGCGATCCATCCGGCTCTCAAGCGGAAGCTGTCACCATCGCAGTCGCGCGCCGCGAAGGGAAAGCGCATCGAGAGCATCGAGCGGCGCGGAAAGCACCAGCTCATTCACCTCGACAGCGGTGACACGCTCGTCGTGCACTTCCGGATGAATGGCGATTGGGAGATCGGCACGACTGCTGACGCTCTCGATCGGTTCGCGCGCGCTGCGATCGAGCTCGTCGACGGCACTCGCATCTCGCTCGTCGATCGGCGCGCTCTCTCCTCGATCACACTCGACAAGAAAGGCACGTCGTCACTCCCGAAGCTCGGACGTGAGGCCAATGATCCCTCGCTCGACGCGGATTACCTGCGGTCAGCTCTCGCCCGAAAGAAGATCGCCGTCAAGCCGGCCCTCATGGATCAGTCCGTCGTCGCCGGGCTCGGCAACATTTACGCTGCCGAGGCGTTGTGGGAGGCGGAGATGGATCCTCGCAAATCCGCGGCTAAAATAAGTCGGGCAAAGCTGGAGAAGCTCGTCGACGCGATCCGGCTGGTGTTGAGTCCCAAGAAGCGGCTCCCAGGGCGATACACCGACAAACGAGGCGCCAGCCGGTTCGCCGTGTACGATCGCGAGGGGAAGGTGTGCCGGCGCTGCGGCGGCACGATCGACCGAATCACTCAGGCAGGACGGTCTACGTACTTCTGCCCGTCGTGTCAGCGTGGCTGATCTTACGCCAGTATGAAAGCGCTCAGCTTATAGGCTGCAAAGCTGAGGGCTCCCTGCTTTGGCATTCTTGTGGCCAGTCGCAGCACGAACGAGTCCGCGTTAGTCCATCACCTCGAGCAGTGCGCCCTTGATGTAGCCCGTCTCTGGGATCGTCAGTACCTCGGGATGGTCCAGCGGCTGCCCCGTGAGCGCGCGGATCGCGACGCGCCGCCCACTGTCTGAAGCCGCGTCCTGCAACATCTCCAGAAAGAGTGGCTTCGTCAGATGAAAGCTGCAGCTCGCGGTGTACAAGAGCCCGCCCGGAGCCAGCAGGCGAATCGCGCGAAGATTGATGTCCTTGTACCCCCGCATCGCTCCCGGCAGCGCGGCCCGTGTTTTCGCGAATGCCGGAGGATCGAGGACGATCGTATCGTAGGTGCTTCCTTCGCGCTCCTTCTCCCGCAGATAATCGAATGCGTTCGCTTCCACGAACGAGATGTTGTTGAGCGCATTGAGCGCCGCGTTCTCGGCGGCTCTCATAAGCGCAGGTCCTGATGCATCGAGCGCCGTGACGTGTGTTGCTTGCTTCGCCAGATGCAGGGCGAACGAGCCGTGGTAGCTGAAACAGTCGAGCGCTCTCCCTCGCGCCACGGTTCCGACGAAGTGCCTGTTCTCCCGCTGGTCGAGGAACGCGCCCGTTTTCTGTCCGGTCCAGGGCGCCGCCAGATACTTGATTCCGTACTCGTGCACCTCGATCTCGCGCGGAACTTCGCCGTCGAGAACGACCGTCTCCCGCGGCAGGCCTTCCTTGGCGCGCAGCGGCACGTCGTTGCGCGCCAGAATTCCCGAAGGCTCGACCAGCGAGCGAAGCGAAGCAAGTATCTCCTCTCTGAACCGCTCGAGTCCCGCGCTCATGAACTGCACGACCAGCCACTCGTCGTATCGGTCGCAGACGAGCGACGGACATCCATCCGCCTCGCCATGCACGAGGCGGAACGCGTTGGTGTGATCTTCGAGGGGCGCTCGTCGCGCGATCGCTGAAGCGATGCGCTCGTCCCACCACGCCTGGTCGATCACCGCATCGGGATTGGCATCGAGCAGCCTCAGCGAGATCTCGGACAGCGGACTCCAGAGCGCCCAGCCGAGCGGTTTCCCGCGATTGTCGTGCACCAGAACAGCGCCGGCATCCATCATCGGCCGTTCCGTCACATCCGTGCGATAGATCCACGGATGTCCGCTCAGCCACCGGCGTGCTCCTTTTACGTTCACGCGGGCAACAGTCATGCGTAAAATTAATGGCACGGCCAGGGTGTGTCGCGTGCAGTACAGATCGCGCGACTTTCGACCAGCGTCGCTATTCGTCAAAACGCACCGTCCCCGGCCTAGGCAGCCCTGAGTCCGTACGCTTCTTGCGAAGCCCATCAGATATGAAAGGCATCCTCCCACTCTCGGTCAGCGCGGCTGCAACCGGGCTGCTCTACCACGAGCACAGGATGCGCACCACTGCCCAGCGGCTGAGCGCGGCCACGCTGGAGACGCTGCTCAACGCGATCGATGCCAACGACGCACAGACCGGCGGCCACGTCCGGCGGGTCGCGACCTACGCGCTCATACTTGGCGAAGCGGCCGGACTGGACGAGCACACTCTGCACAGCATCGAGCGGGTCGCGCTCTTCCACGACATCGGCAAGTTGCACGGAGCCCTCACGGACATCTTCCACGAAACGGCCAAGCTCACTCCGGAGGAACGGAGAGCGGTGATGACGCACCCTCAACGGGGCGCCGAGGTGCTCGAGCCGCTCAACGCGTTCTATCCTGACCTCGGGAAGGGCGTCCTCGCGCACCACGAGCGCTGGGACGGCAACGGTTATCCGCGCGGACTCAAAGGGAAGCGAATTCCGCTACAGGCCCGTGTCGTCGCGATCGCCGACAGCTTCGACGCGATCACGCATCGCCGCCGCTACAGCCACGCGCGCAGCTTCAGCGACGCGAGGCGCGCGATCGCCGAAAGGAAGGGAACGCAGTTCGACCCCGAGCTGGTCGAGCTGTTGCTGAGTCCCCCGGTTCTGGCAAAAATCGAGAAGGCAATGCGCCACGCACACATGCCACGGAAGAAGGCACGCGGGAACCGGAGGCGCGGAGAGGCTCAGCCCGCCCCCGACATCACTTTCCGATGGCGTCCGCGATCGCGCGGGTCGCGCTCTCCGGATCGTCAGTCTTGAATATCGCGTTGATGACCGCGACGCCCGCCGCTCCGGCGACTGTGATCTGAAGCGCGCGGGCGGCGGTTATCCCTCCCACCGCCACCGCGGGATGCGCCACCAGCGCCGCGAGTCGCTTGAATCCATCGACACCAATCGCTGAGCCGGCGTCGCTCTTCGAGTCCGAGCCGTATACGGGTCCAATGCCGACGTAGTCGGCCTCCTTTGCATTCGCCAGCTCGGCATCACTCCCGAGTGATGCGCCGACTATGAAATCCGCCGGAGCAAATCTGCGAATGGCCGCGACAGGAAGATCCGCTTCACCCACATGAACCCCGGCCGCACCGGCGGCGAGGGCGATGTCGGCGCGGTCGTTGACGATGACCGGCACCGATACTCTGCTCATGATCGCTCGAGTGATCTCAACGACTTCGCGTGACGTCGCGCTCTTGAGCCTCACCTGGACGCTCGTGGCGCCGCCCCGAACCGCTGCCGCCACCCGATCAGCCAGCGTCGCGCGCCGATCCTCGGCGTCGTCCGTAATGGCGACGAGACGCAGGATCTTTGGATCGAGCATCTACTCGCTACCGACTTGCGGTTGTCGTCCTGCTGGAGGCGCGCTTCCTCGTGCTCGATGTATGGCTGGTCGACTTCTTCGAGGTCGGTTTCGCGGTCGTGCCGCTGGACTTGGAGGTCGATTTGCCCACTGTCCTCGCGGGAGTCTTGCTCGTTGAACGCGAAGGCGTCTTGGCCGATCGGCTGGCTGCGCTTCGACCAGATGCTCCGGTCGAGGCCATCGCCAGCATCCGTGGCGCCGGCTTCTTCTTCGCGGGCGTCGCGGCGCGGACCTGCTTGATCGCGCTCGTGTGCTCCTCGAGCGTCATCCGGAATTCGTGGTGGCCATCCGGGCTCGCGACGAAGTACAGATAGGGTACGTTTGCCGGATTCGCCGCCGCCGCGAGACTCGCCGCGCCCGGGGAGGCAACCGGTCCCGGTGGAAGACCCTTGTGTATATAAGTGTTGTACGGCGACGCGACCGCCAGATCCTTGTACAGCACCCGCCCGACGTGATGTCCGAGCGCGTATTGAATCGTTGGATCCGCCTGGAGGAGCATCCCCTTGCGCAGACGATTGTAGTAGACCGCCGCGATGACGGGGCGCTCCTCGGGTAGCCGGGCTTCTCTCTCGACGATTGATGCCATCGTCACGAGATCGTTGCGGTTGATCTTGAGATCTACGAGGCTCGAATCCCAATCCGGCTTCCAGCGGCGCTCGAACGAGTAGACCATCTCACGCACGGCCTGCCGAGCCGTGGTGCCGACCGGGAAAGCGTAGGTATCGGGAAAGACGTACCCCTCGAGAGTTGGATTGGGGATGTCGAGTCTCGCGAGCAGCGCGGTGTCGCGGACGGCGGCTTGCACCGACTCCGCGGGCACCTTGAGCGTGCGCGCCAGCAGAGGCGTGATCTGCGAGAGCGTGTAGCCCTCGGGTATCGTGATCGTGTTGACGAGCCCGTGTCCGCCGTTGAGCGCGCTGATGATGTCCTTCCAGGGCGTGCCGTGCTTGAGCAGATACGTGCCGGGCTTGATGTTGCGATCGCCTCCGGTGAAACGGCCGTAGAGGCGGAAGATTCGCGGCGAACCGACAATGCCGGTGCGCGCGAGCGAGTCCGCCGCCTGCGCGAAGCTGGCTCCGCGGGGAACGATCACGCGCGTCGGCGCTCCGTGCGGCTCGCCCGCGCAGGCAGCGGCAAACACGCACGCCGCGACGAGCGCGGAGCGCGAATCAGCTCTGAACATTGAGCGCCTGCTGTAGCAGAATCGCCGCCGCGAGCGAGTCAACGTCGCCCTTCCTGCCGCGGGTGGATTCTCCCATCTCTTTGACTGTACGCAATGCTGCCGCCGTGGTAAACCGTTCATCTAAGAAACGAACAGGCATGCCAGTACGTTTCGCGATTTCGGCCCCCAAAGCACGAATTTCTTCCGTCCAAGCCGTCTCGTTGCCCTCTCCGTCGAGCGGAAGGCCTATTAGGTACCCCAGAGCGCCCAGTTCCGTAGCGCGTGCGATGATTTTTGTGATCGGGGGTCTTTTGCCTTCCCGCCGCTCAATGAACCCCGCCGGCGAGGCGATCATGCCCAGCGGATCGCTGATTGCGAGGCCAATCCTCTTCCGGCCGTAGTCCACCGCGAGATAACGAGCGAGCGCGGGGTTCACCGGGGCCTATCCTTGCGCCATCTGGGTGAAGAATTCCTTGTTGTTCTTCGACTTCGCCATCTGGCGCAGCAGGAACTCGATGGCCTCGGTCTCCGGCATGTCCGCGAGAAACTGCCGGAGCAGGATCAAGCGGTTGATCTCGGCCTGGCTGAGAAGCAGCTCCTCCTTTCGCGTGCCCGATCTGAAGATGTCGATCGCCGGATAAATCCGCCGGTCGGCGATCTTGCGGTCGAGGACGAGCTCCATGTTCCCAGTGCCCTTGAACTCCTCGAAGATCACGTCGTCCATGCGCGAGCCGGTCTCGGTGAGCGCCGTCGCGATGATCGTGAGCGAGCCGCCACCTTCGATGTTGCGCGCCGAGCCGAAGAAGCGCTTCGGCTTGTGCAGCGCGCTCGCGTCGACACCGCCGGAGAGAATCTTCCCCGATGGCGGCGCGACGGTGTTGTGCGCGCGTGCGAACCGCGTCAGCGAATCCAGCAGGATCACCACGTCCTTGCCGTGCTCGACCAGACGTTTCGCCTTCTCCAGAACCATGTCCGACACCTGCACGTGACGCGCGGCACCCTCATCGAAAGTGGAGCTCACCACTTCCGCGCGAGTCATGCTCGCGATCATCTCGGTCACTTCCTCCGGCCGCTCGTCGATCAGCAGCACGATGATCGTGACCTCCGGATGATTCTCGGCGATCGCGTTCGCCATCTTGTGGAGGAGGATCGTCTTTCCCGCGCGCGGTGGCGACACGATGATTCCGCGCTGGCCTTTCCCTATGGGCGCCATGATGTCCACGACGCGCATGCTGAGATCACCATCCTTGGTCTCCAGGCGGAGTCTCTCGTCGGGATAGCTCGGACGGAGGTTGTCGAACGGAATGCGATCCTTCGCCTTCTCGGGATCTTCGGCGTTGACGCTCTCGACCTTGAGCAGCGCGAGGTACCGCTCCCACGGCTTGGGCGGTCGCACCTGCCCGCGCACATCGTCTCCGGTACGCAGTCCGAAGCGCTTTATCTGCGACGGCGAGACGTAGATGTCGTCCGGACCCGGCAGGTAGCTCCAGTCCTGGCTCCGCAGAAATCCATAGCCCTCGGGCAGGATCTCGAGTACGCCATCACCGTGCAGCATGATGTCCGTATCGAGCAGGTTCTGCTCGATCTGGAAGATGAGATCCTGCTTCCGGAGGCCCGACGAGCCGTCAATCTTGAGCCCGTCGGCCATCTCCTGGAGCTCGGTCACGGATTTTCGCTTTAACTCGGCGATATCCACGCTGTGGGGAGAGAAATGAGGTAGGAGCCTGCTGGGAACCCGAGCCAAATGGAGCTCGGAAAGTGCGGGGGTTGGGTGCGGAGCTGCGTGCGGGGGAGGAAGGAGGGTCGCGCGTCACTGCGCGCGATTCACCTCGAAGGTAACGGTGCCGAAAAACGCGGTCAAGTCAGAATCTGATGTAGCGCAGCGGATGACTCTTGGCGTCTTTGATGAGCGAGGCGAGCAGGGCATGGGTGCGGTCCAGCTGTCGCGTGAGAGCGCTGTCCGAATGGGCGGCGGCAATCGTGCCGACGGGATTCGAGAGAAGGGCGCGCAATGTATCGACTTCCGCGAGGACGTGATTCGCGTTCGTAACGAGCGTCGTATCGCGCCTGAAGCGACCGAGGTTTCCCTTGTTCGACGACATCAGCGTCCGAATCGAGTCAGCTGCCGCCATCGCGTGTGATGCCCGCGCCCGGAGGTTGCCGCGCGTCAAGCGGGCTATGGTGCCGTTTCCACCCGTCGCTCTCCTGCTCAGACTCGACATGCCGGCGCTCACGTCCGCCAAATCGGGAAGCCCGCTCGCCCGATAATTTCCGAACGTGCCGACTGGTCGGCCGATCTTGTCGGCCAGCTCTTTTGTGGCGGAGCCGAGCGCGGCGAATTCGGGTCCGATGGACGCCACGTCTTCGCTGAGATCTGCCACCTGGGCTCTTGGACGCGCGTAAATCGTGTCACCATCGTGAAGCGGACGCGCGGCCATCGTCCCCGGCGATATGGACACGACGAGCGTTCCAATCAGGCTCCCGCCTGGCTTGATCTGCGCGTATGAATCCCGGCGCACGCTGGAAAGCGCCTCCGTGAGGAATTCGGTCCTGATCAGGATCCGCTCCAATTCGGGGACGGTGGCCGGGCGGAAGGAGACGTCCTTGACGATTCCCTCCTTTTCGCCGGCGAGCCACACCTCGGTGCCGGAGAGGATGCCGGGCGCTTCGGCAGCCACGACGTACAGGGTTACTTTCTTGCCGTGAAGTCCGCCCACGCGCGCGAACAGCAGGACGGCGACGGTCAGCGTCGTGATCACCGCCGCCGCGATCAGACCTCCCCTCAGCTCGCTCCAATGAAGTTGGCGGGGCATTGAGCGAATATAAACACGAGCTATCGGGACCGCTTATCTTATGGCGCATACATGACGGCCAATAACCCTTCGGAATGCTGATAGGCGTCCCGCGAGAGATTGCGAGCGGAGAGAGGCGTGTTGCGCTCGTGCCGGAAGTCGTCCCCGTGCTCACGCGCGCCGGTCATCGCGTGGTCGTCGAGCGCGACGCCGGACTGCGAGCAGGTTTTACCGACGACGCTTATCGCGCGGTCGGCTGCGACGTTGTCGACACGTCCGAGGAGATTTATTCGACGGCGCAGATGGTTCTCAAGGTCCAGCGTCCCGGACGCGCGGAATCCAGCGGCCAGGCGGAGCTGGACATGCTCACGGAAGGCACGGTTCTCATCGGCTTGTTCCAGCCTTCCGGCGATCCGGCGTTCTTTCAGCAGCTGGCCGAGCGGAAGATCATCGCCTGCAGCATGGAGCTGGTGCCGCGGACGACGCGCGCTCAGATGATGGATGCGCTGTCCTCGCAGAGCACCGTTGCCGGTTACAAGGCGGTCCTGCTCGCGGCGAACGCGCTTCAGAAGTTCTTTCCCATGCTCATGACCGCGGCGGGCACGGTGCGTCCCGCGCGTGTGCTCGTCATCGGAGCCGGAGTCGCGGGACTCCAGGCCATCGCGACAGCGCGTCGCATCGGAGCGGTCGTCGAGGCTTTCGACACGCGGCCGGTCGTCAAGGAGCAGGTGCAGAGTCTGGGGGCGACCTTCGTCGAGCTGGACGTGCACCTCGAAGACGCTCAGGACTCGGGCGGCTACGCGCGCGAGCTGAGCGATCGGCACATCCGGCGCGAGAAGGAGCTGATCCACAACCACGCGTTGCAGGCGGACGTGATCATCACCACTGCGCTCGTGCCGGGAAAGGCGGCGCCGGTGCTCGTGGGCGCGGAGACGGTCAAAGCTATGCGACCCGGCTCGGTGATCGTCGATCTCGCCGGCGAACAGGGCGGCAACTGCGAGCTGAGCGTGCCGGGCGAAACAGTCGTGAGGCACGATGTCACGATCATAGCGCCGCTCCATATTTCGAGCGAACTCGCTTATCACGCCAGCCAGATGTACTCGAAGAACATCGCCGCGCTCGCGACGCTGCTTGCGCCGAAGGGCGAGCTCAATCTCAATTTCGGCGACGACATCATCGACGCCGTCGTCGTTACCGCCAATGGCGAAATCCGGCACGAGCCCACACGCCGGCTGCTGGGCATGTCACCTCTCAAACCATCCACCGTGGAGTCCGCCAAGTGAGCCAGGAGCTGATCCTCGGCATCTACGTCTTCATCATGGCTATCTTCGTCGGCTTCGAGGTGATCAGTCGCGTCCCCTCGGTGCTGCACACGCCGCTCATGTCGGGCACGAACGCGATCCACGGCATCGTGGTGCTCGGCGCGTTCCTCGTCGCCGGGTCAGCCGACACCCCGCTGCTGCACGTGCTGGGATTCATCGCGGTGGTATTCGGCGCCGCGAATGTCTTTGGTGGCTTCGTCGTGACCGACCGGATGCTCGAGATGTTCAAGAAGCGCGAGACGGTCGCGCCCAAGGCGGAGGCCGAGAAAAAGGATGCTTGATCTCCGCGAATCGGTGATAGCCCTCAGCTACATCGTCGCTGCGGTTCTCTTCATTTTCGGACTCAAAAGGCTCAGCTCGCCCGCGACCGCGAGATCGGGCAACCGCGTCGCCGCGATCGGAATGGCGCTCGCGCTCGGCGTGACGCTGCTGGATCGGCAGATCGTATCCTTCTGGACGATCGCGATTGGAACTCTGATCGGCGCGGCGATCGGCGTGTACTTCGCGAGGACCGTTCAGATGACCGCGATGCCGCAGATGGTCGCGCTCTTCAACGGCATGGGCGGAGCGACGGCGGCGCTGGTGTCGGTGGCCGAGTTCCTCCGGCTCACACGGGCAGGCGAAGCAATCGGATCGGGCGAGGCGACATCGATCGTGCTCGGGACCGCGATCGGCGCGATCTCGTTTACGGGAAGCATCGTCGCCTTTGGAAAGCTTCAGGAGATTCTTCCGGGGAGACCGCTCCAGTTTCCGCTTCAGCGCCTGATCAACGCGCTCATTCTGCTCTCCGTCCTGGCGCTTGGTGCGTTCGTCGTCGTCGGTGGGGGCGGCTCCCCCCCGCTCTGGATGCTCTTCGCCGCGGCGCTGATGCTCGGCGCGATGTTCGTGCTCCCGATTGGTGGCGGAGACATGCCGGTCGTGATCTCGATCCTGAACTCGCTCACCGGACTCGCTGCCGCTCTCACCGGATTCGTGCTTCACAATCAGATGCTGGTGGTGGCGGGTGTTCTCGTCGGCGCGTCCGGCACGCTCCTCACGCTGCTCATGAGCAAGGCAATGAATCGATCTGTTGGTAACGTTTTGTTTGGCGCGTTCGGGGCGGCCGCCAGTGATGCCACGGCCACCGCCAGCGCGGTTGGGCGCACGGTTCGACAGACGACGGCTGAGGACACGGCGATCGCTCTCGCCTACGCCCGAAGCGTGGTGATCGTGCCGGGATACGGCCTGGCGGTCGCGGAAGCGCAACACACCGTGAGAGAGCTTGCCACCGATCTGGAGAAGCGAGGCGTCGATGTCAAGTACGCTATTCATCCGGTCGCGGGTCGCATGCCCGGGCACATGAACGTCCTCCTCGCGGAGGCGAACGTGCCGTACGACCAGCTCCTCGAGATGGATCAGGTCAACGGAGAGTTTCCGCAGACTGACGTCGTGCTCGTAGTGGGCGCGAACGACGTCGTGAACCCAGCCGCGCGCGACGATCCATCGAGCCCGATTTACGGAATGCCGATTCTCGATGTAGATCGCGCGCGCAACGTTATCGTGCTGAAGCGCAGCATGGGCCACGGCTTCGCGGGAATCGACAACGCGCTCTTTTATAACGACAACACACGGATGTTGTTCGGGGACGCGCGTCAGTCGCTGACTCAGATCGGTCAGGCGCTCAAGAACGTTTAGCTCTGCGCTGTCAGCTGGTCCTCGGACGCGTCTTCGTTTGCGCGTTGCCCTTGCATCTCGGTTCGGGTCGAGTCGCGGTATCCTCTCCGCACGCTGCCCGCAAGCGAGCGTAGCGCCGGAGAGGACGTCCTCCCGACTGACCGGCGCCGAGATCGCAGAATCAACGGGGGAAAGACGAGGAGTGCGCGCGGCGGGACTCGAACCCACGACCTTCGGCTCCGGAGGCCGACGCTCTATCCAACTGAGCTACGCGCGCAGTGTAACGACTACCCAGAGGGATTAACTTCCTCTGATGACACCACCAAAACGAAAGATAACCGTCCTGCCGGGCGATGGAATCGGCCCGGAGGTCGTTGAATCAGCCCTCGAAATCATAAAGGTTACCGGCGTCGCCGTCGAGTTCGAGAAATGTGAGGCGGGCGCACGCGCGTTCCAGAAGGGAATCGTCACCGGAATCCCTAAAGAAACGATCGAATCGATCGAGCGCACCCGCGTCGTGCTCAAGGGCCCCCTCGAGACCCCGATCGGCTATGGCAACAGAAGCGCCAACGTCAACCTTCGCACCCTGTTCGAGACGTACGGCAACATCCGCCCCGTGCGCGAGCTCCCCGGAGTGCAGACAGCCTTCACCGGACGCAAGCTCGATATCGTGATCGTCCGCGAGAACATCGAGGATCTCTACGCCGGCATCGAGTACATGCAGACGCCCGGAGTGGCCGAGAGCCTCAAACTGATCTCGCGCGAAGGATGTGAGAAGATCGTCAAGCTCGCGTTTGCGTTCGCGCTCGCCGAGGGACGCAAGCGCGTTCACTGCGCGACCAAGGCGAACATCATGAAGCTCACCGAAGGATTGCTTCAGCACACCTTCGAGGAGTTCGCTCCGAAATATCCCTCCGTCGAATCAAGGCACATTCTGATCGACAACTGTGCTCACCAGCTCGCCATGCGTCCCGAGCAGTTCGATGTCATAGTCACGACGAACATGAACGGCGATATCCTGAGCGATCTCACCTCTGGCCTCACCGGCGGCCTCGGCTTCGCCCCCTCAGCGAACATCGGCAACGACGTTTCCATCTTCGAGGCGGTGCACGGCTCGGCGCCTGATATCGCCGGAAAGAACAAGGCGAACCCGACCGCGCTCATCCTGAGTGCGGCGATGATGCTGCGCCAGATCGGCGAAGGCAAAGCGGCGAACGACGTCGAGCAGGCGGTGCTCGTGACGCTCGAGAGCGGAATCCGCACTAGCGACATGCTAGGCGTGGAGAAGCCGACGACAACGACCGAATTCACGCAGGCCGTGATCGCCAACCTCGGGAAACGCTCGAAGGTCAGCCCGCCCAAAGAGTACAAGAAGGTCGAGCTGCCTCCGTCGCAGCTCGGAGTGAACGTGGTCCCAGCAAAGAGCCGGCGCGTGACCGGGCTCGACGTTTACATCGAGTCGGATCTCGATCCCGCGAAATTGGCGGAGGATCTGGACAAGCTGACCCGGATGTCCCCGTTCAAGCTGCAAATGATCACGAACCGCGGCGCGATGGTCTTTCCGGCGAGCGGCCGGCGCGTGTCCCTTGTCGATCACTTCCGGTGCAGGTTCGTGCTCCGGGGGACAGAAGGGAATTTTGGAGACTCCGAGATTCTCTCGCTGCTCGGCACCGTCGGCGCCCAGCACCGGTGGATGCACATCGAGAAGCTCCAGGAGTTCGACGGCGAGCCCGCATTCTCCAGATCGCAGGTCTAGCGCGTTCAGTTGCAGTTGGCATCTCGCATCTCGTTCAGTTGCAGTTGAGACATCCTGTACGTAAGAGGAGGCATCGTGATCACAACGGTCGACCGGCGTCATTTCATGGGCTACTTCGCGGGTGTCGGGCTCGGCTCGACTCTCTTTCCAGGCGTGTTGTGGGCGAAGATCGCCGCCGGCGCGGACATCACCGTGGATACCATTGCCAGCGCGGAGGAAGTAGCGGGGATCCGTTTCGATACAGCCGAGCGGGAGCTGATGCTCGATGGGCTCAAGCAGCAGGAACAGCGAATCGAGGCTCTGCACAAAGTTGCGCTTCCGAATTCGGTGAGCCCCGCCATCGTGTTCAATCCGTTGCCGCCGGGAAAGAAGATTTCGCTCGAGGCGCGCCGGCCGATGGTCAGAAGCAAGGTCGCCCCCCGCGCCGTACCGGCCGACCTCGACGAGCTCGCGTTTCTCCCGGTGACAGAATTGTCGGAGCTGGTGCGTCGCAAGCGCGTCACATCCGTTCAACTGACGCAGATGTACCTCGCGCGACTGAAGAAATACGATCCGGTTCTCAAGTGCGTGATAACTCTTACGGAGGACCGCGCGCTCAGACAGGCGCACGCCGCGGACGCCGAGATCGGACGCGGCAACTATCGCGGACCACTGCACGGAATTCCGTGGGGCGCGAAAGATCTTCTCGCCGTCCGAGGTTACAAGACGACGTGGGGCGCCGGGCCGTTCAAGGAGCAGGTGATTGACGCCGACGCCACGGTCGTGCAGCGGCTCGACGCAGCCGGCGCCGTGCTAGTGGCGAAGCTGACACTCGGCGAGCTGGCGCAGGGTGACATCTGGTTTGGCGCCACGACGAAGAATCCGTGGAAGGTGGATCAAGGGTCGAGCGGATCGTCCGCTGGCCCCGCCTCAGCGACGGCCGCGGGGCTCGTCGGCTTCGCGATTGGAAGCGAGACGCTCGGATCGATCTCCTCTCCCTCGACGCGTTGCGGGACTACCGGGCTGAGGCCGACGTTCGGCCGGGTGCCGCGCACCGGCGCGATGGCCCTCTCGTGGACGATGGACAAGCTCGGTCCGCTGTGCCGAAGCGCCGAAGACTGCGCGATCGTGCTCGATGCGATCTATGGACCCGACGGTCAGGACAACAGCGTCATTCCGGCGGGATATCACTGGAACGCACAACTGTCGCCGAAGCAGCTGCGCGTCGGATACGTGAAATCCGCGTTCGATACACCGCAGACTGACCCGAGCGACGCCAAACGGACGCTGCACGCGACAAAGCAGTTCGACGACGCCGCGCTCGATGTGTTCAAGCGACTCGGAATCAACCTGATTCCAGTCGATCTGCCCGATGTCCCGTACGACGCAATGCGAATCATCCTGACCGCGGAAGCAGCGGCAGCGTTCGACGACCTCACGAGATCGAATCGCGACAATGAGCTCGTCCAGCAGGGGAAGTACGACTGGCCGAACACGTTCCGGACGTCGCGCTTCATTCCCGCCGTCGACTATGTGAACGCCAATCGTCTGCGGTCGATCGCGATCCGGAAGTGGGACGATCTCATGCGCACTGTCGATGTGATCGTTACGCCTACTGGTGCCGCAAATCTCTCGCAATTGGTCGCGACGAATCTCACCGGTCATCCCGCCGTGATCGTCCCGAACGGATTCCGCGACGATGGCACTCCCGTCTCACTCACTTTCCTGGGCGGACTGTTCGAGGAATCGAAGATGCTGGCGGTGGCGCGGGCGTATCAGGAGGCGACCGGATTCCACCTGAAGCATCCGGTCGTTCCGCTGACTCCTCCTGCTCCGCCTCCTCCTGCTCCTACCCCGGCGGGCTGAGTGGCGCGAGGCAGCCCCGCCCTCGAGAAAATGCTCGTGCGCGTTGCCTCTTAGCGGCTTTCGATTAGCCGGTCACGGCGAGAACGAGAACTCGAGCTTCAGGTACCCAGCAGACTCTCGGCTCGCGAAGCGGGAACCGCCAACCGACTTGTAGCCAACGGCTCCCGTCGTCCGGAGCTGCGGAGTCCAGGTGTATTCGAGCGTCGGTCCCCCCTGAAAGGAATTGCTCTTCAGTAGGTCCTTTCCGCCACCCTGGCCGACCACCTCGGCGCCGATGCGCGCGGGGTGTCTGGTCGAGTTTCGAAACGGGACTGATGCGCGGCCGCGCGCCCACAGGTATTGGCTGCCGAAGTTGTAGTTCGACAGCAGCTGCGTGTGCATCCGGCTCCTGCCCGTTCCGTTGTTGTACGCGCCAAAGCTGACCGTAGCGCCGTTGCTTCCGCCGCCTTCAGCTCCGGGTGCACCCGCGTCCGGATTGTTAACCCATGTGTATCCAGCGCCGAACGACACCCCATGGTTGCGGCCCGCGTACGCCATCCCGATCGTCGGCGAAATCGCCGACAGGGTGCTATCCGAGTTCGCGACGTTGCTGTCAAACCGATAGTGCAGCGAATAGGCGTTGACGTTGAAGTATGGCGACCAGCCTAGTCCTCCCATGCCGACGTACATGCCGAGCAGATAAAACTGGCTGTGGCGCGTGTCGAGCTCGGCCGAGCCGTAGAACGACGGGTGAAGATCCGATACAGATATCTGCGCCTCCACCGTTCGCGCAAACGTCGTCAGACCCGCAATTGCTGCAAGCGCGATAACCGCATTCTGATGTGTTTTCAGTCTCATCTGTCTTCTCTCGGTTTGTTGTCCCTTCGACTCATGACGCGCGATCCGCGCGTGAATCCTCTAGTAGGACGCGCGGCCAGAAACGCCGAAACTCAAATCCGGTACCGAGGCAAAGGGGGCGGCAGAGTTTCCGGACGTACCAGGGGCTTCAGACAGACCCGCACAGCGACCCCGAATCGGCCCTGAACGGACCCGCGCTCTCCCGGGAAGAGCTCGCGCACCTGGAAAGATTGTCGCTAGTTTTGGCGGTGCGTCTCTATCGACGCGAAGGTCGACCTCAGGATCGCCGGCCTGTGGTCCATTACGAACGAACGCCGCATCACGATGATTGAGACGAAGGAGCCCTGAATGGCTGCAAAGAACGAATGCACCTTCTACCGCTGGGACTCGATGAAGAAGGAACGGGTCTCAGACATGCTCGAGCGCCGGCTGATCACTGGCGATCGCATGATGCTCGCGCAGGTGTACCTCAAGAAGGGGTGCATCGTGCCCAAGCACTCGCACGATAACGAGCAGCTCACCTACATCCTCGAGGGCGCGCTGAGGTTCTGGATCGGCGATGACGGAGCCGAGGAGATCGTCGTTCAGGCCGGCGAAGTGTTGCTCATCCCTTCGCAAGTGCCGCACAAGGCCGAGGCGCTCGAGGAGACTCTTGATGTCGATATCTTCAGTCCCCCACGGCAGGACTGGCTGGACAAGAAAGACGACTACCTGAGGCGCTGACCCTTGGACCTCGGTCTTCGCGGCAAGGTCGCGCTCGTATCGGCCAGCAGCAAAGGGCTCGGCCGCGCGATCGCCGAAGAGCTGGCGGCTGAAGGAGCGAATCTCGTCGTCTGCGCGCGGGGAGAGGCTGCGCTGCGCCAGACCGCGGAATCGATCCGCAAGAGCTCACGTGTCACCGTCGTGGACGTCGCGGCCGACGTTTCCGAGCAATCGGGAATTGATCGCGTCGTAAAAGCGGCGCTCGACAAATTCGGAAAGGTCGACATCCTCGTCACGAACTCGGGGGGACCGCCGAGCGGAGCGTTCGAGAGCCTGACTCCAGAGATGTGGGACACGGCCACGCGGCTGCTTCTGACGAGCGCCGTCGGACTCGCGCGCGCTCTCCTGCCAGGAATGAAGGAGAGGCTGTGGGGAAGGATTCTCAACGTGACGTCGATCGCGGTCAAGCAGCCGATCGAGGGACTGATGCTCTCGAACAGCCTGCGCGCAGCGGTCACCGGATTCGCGCGCACACTCGCCAATGAAGTAGCCCCGTTCAGGGTGACCGTGAACAACATTCTCCCCGGCTACACTCGCACGGATCGTGTCGAGCAGCTGGCTCGTGCCGCCGGCGAGAGATCGGGCGCTTCAGCGAAGGACACTTTCGCGAAGTGGGAAAAGGAGATTCCAATGGGCCGGCTCGGCGAGCCGCGCGAATTCGCCGCCCTCGCCGCATTTCTCGCGTCGGAGCGCGCGAGCTATATCACCGGCAGCTCGATCGCGGTGGATGGGGGCTGGATCCGCTCGCTCCTATAGAACGGCGTCGCCTAAACCGGCGCAGAAAAACTTTGCCCGAGTAAGCCCGCAGCCAACCACTCAAAAGCTGAGCGCCCCCGGCCGGTAGTCTTCAGTAAAACCGGAAAGCGAGTAAACGCTCGGACAAGTGGTGACATCATTTTAGAGACGATCCAGTGGAGATGTCGCGTGTCCGTGCACTCGGGCGCAATGCCCATGCAACCATATATTAGCCTGGCCATGAGCCTCAACCGATTCGGCAAAAGCGGAGGCCGCGACGTGAGTCCACCCCCGAGCGTGTCGTATCGCGATCGCGCGGCGTACGCGCTCGACGCGCAGCTGGCGTCGCTTGCTTCCTCCGGGGACGATTCCGCGTTCACGACTATCGTCACGCGCTTTCAGCCGGCGGTGTTCCGGTGGGCACTGATGTTCGCGCACGATCCCGACGAGGCGGAGGACATCACGCAGGAAGTCTTCGTTCGTACTTATCGCGAGCTTGGCACGTATCGCTCTGACGGATCGCTCGAGGCGTGGCTGTACAGGATTACGAGAAGAGCGGCGACCCAGATGCGGCGAACGCGGAAACGTCGCGGCCGCCTCGCGCTCTCGCCCGGCGCTCAGCCCCTGCGCGACGTGTACACGACCGACCCCGGCGGGCGCGTCGATCGCGAGCGCGCCGCCAGCGTGATTCGCGAGCTTTTCGCCGAGCTCCCGCGTCGCCAGCGGGAAATATTCGACCTGGTCGACCTCCAGGGATTCTCGCCCGCTGAAGCCGCCGAACGGACCGGCATGAAGCCGGTCTCGGTGAGGGCCAATCTTTTCAAGGCGCGCAAGGCTATCCGAGAGGGCCTGCTCGCGACCCACCCGGGCTATAGCGAGCTGTCCCGATGACGTGCGAAGAATGCCTTTCAGAGCTCGCCACCGGCTCGCTGAGGGAGATGCCGTCCGACTCCGCGGTGATGCTGCACTGCGCGACGTGTCCCGATTGCTCACAGCTCACGACGCTTCTCCGCGAGAGGGAATACAACGCCGCGAACGTGCTCAACAACCTTCCGCCGATGAGCAATCCGATCACCGTGGCGGAGACGTCCGTGCGCACGGCGCAACGCCGGCGCATCGGTCGGGTCGTTGTGATGTTGAGCGGTGCCGCGCTCGTAATTACGATCTGGATCGCCGCGGCGACCACGATCATTCCGGCGCTCAACCGCGCTGACGCCAACACGAGCTCGACTTTGCGCACCGAAACGATTCCGCTCTCATGTCTTTCGCCGCAGCAGGCGGCGGACATCATCAATCCGTACGTCCGCTCGCGGGGCAGCACTTATTAT
>JADGQV010000061.1 GCA_017881465.1 Gemmatimonadaceae bacterium | reverse complement strand
GGATGGTGGCAGCGCGGGTGGAAGACGCACCCCGAGGGCGGATTCGCCGGAGAGGGGACATCTCCCTGCAGGATGATTCTCTCCTTCCTCGCGTTTGGATCGGCGACCGGAACGGCGGAGAGGAGCGCCTGCGTATACGGCATGAGCGGATCACTATAGAGATCTTCGGCCGTTGCGAGCTCGACGATCTTCCCCAGATACATGACGGCGACACGATCGGCGATGTGCTCCACGACCGAGAGGTCGTGCGCGATGAACATGTACGTGAGGTCGTGGTCCCGCTGCAGGTCCTCGAGCAGGTTGATCACCTGCGCCTGCACGGAGACATCGAGGGCCGACACGGGCTCGTCGCAGACGATGAACTTGGGTTCCACCGAGAGAGCACGCGCGATCCCGATGCGCTGACGCTGTCCGCCCGAAAACTCGTGCGGGTACCGATTCGAGTACTCCGGCCGCAGGCCCACTTCCTGGAGCAGCTGCCTGACGCGCGCGTCCGCGGCGGCGCCTTCGGCGAGCTTGTGAATGGTGAGCCCCTCGCGGATGATCGCTCCGACAGTCATGCGCGGGTTGAGTGACGAGACGGGATCCTGGAAGATGATCTGCATCTCCCGCCTCAGCGCGCGCAGCTCGGACGTGCCCATCGACCTCACGTCGCGCCCCTCGAATCTGATCTCGCCCGACGTCGGCTCGATCAGGCGGAGGATCGCCCGGCCGGTCGTCGTCTTGCCGCAGCCGGATTCGCCGACTACGCCGAGCGTCTCGCCGCGCGCAACGTCGAAAGACACGTCGTTCACGGCCTTCACCGCGCCCACCTGCCGCGACAGAACGCCCTTCCTGATCGGAAACTCCTTCCGGAGATTCCGAACGGATACCAGCGGCTCGATCGCGTTCATGCGGCGGCGACTCCTGCTTTGACGACGAGAGGAGGATGCGGATGGTTCCGTCTCCCGGGCTCGATTGCCAGATGGCAGCGCGACACGTGGCCCGACCCGATTTGATAGAGCGGTGGATGCTCCCTATCGCAGAGATCCCACGAATAGGGACAGCGCTCACGAAAGCGACAGCCGGCCGGCCATTCTGTCGGCGCGGGCACGGTGCCGGGAATGACGTTGAGCCGCTCCTGATCGTGCCCGATGTGCGGCATCGAGTGCATCAATCCCTCGGTGTAGGGATGGTGCGGCTTGGCAAAGAGCTCGTCGACCTCCGCTTGCTCCACCACTTCGCCCGCGTACATCACGATCACCCTCGACGCCGTCTCGGCAATGACGCCGAGGTCGTGGGTGATCATCAATATCGCGGTGCCGATTTTCTTCTGGAGATCGACCAGCAGATCGAGGATCTGCGCCTGAATCGTGACATCGAGCGCGGTAGTCGGCTCGTCGGCGATGACGAGCGCGGGTTTCATCATGAGAGCCATCGCGATGAGCACGCGCTGGCGCATTCCGCCGGAGAGCTGGTGCGGGTATTGTCGTGCCCGCGCCTCCGCATCGGGAATGCCGGTGAGCGCGAGCATTTCCACGGCGCGATCCCACGCGTCCTTTCTGCTCACTCGCGCGTGCACGCGGGCCACCTCCGCAACCTGATCGCCAACCATGAACACCGGGTTGAGCGCCGACATCGGTTCCTGGAATATCATCGAGATGCGATTGCCACGGATGTCGCGGATCTCATCGTCGCCGAGCGTGACCAGATCTTTTCCCTCGAACTCGATGACGCTGCCTTGCTCGATTCGCCCGGGAGGCTGAATGAGGCGAAGTATCGAAAGCGCCGTCACGGACTTTCCGCAACCCGATTCTCCGACAATGCCGAGTGTCTCTCCAGAGCCAATGTCGAAGGAGACGCCGTCGACGGCGCGCGCGACGCCGGCTTCCGTATAGAACCAGGTGCGCAGATCGCGGATCGACAGGAGCGGTGCGGTCATCGAATCGTCAGCGTCGCTCGTACGCGTCGCTCAGCGCCTCGGCCAGGATGTTCAGCGTCATCACCGTGAGGACCATGAAGAGACCCGGAAAGAGTGACATCCACCACAGGGTTGCGACCTGATCGGCACCGTCCTGAATGATGTTTCCCCAGCTTGCCAACGGTTGCGGGACGCCGATCCCAAGGTACGAAAGTCCGGCCTCGAGCACGATCACGTGCGCGACGCCGAGTGTTGCCGCAACGACGATCGGGGAGACGAGATTCGGGAGCAGGTGCCTCCACAGAATCCGTCTCCGGCTGGCGCCGAGCGCCTGGGCAGCGGTCACGAATTCCGCGTGCTTCAACGCAAGAACCTGACCCCTGACAATGCGGCTAAGCCCGAACCAACCGGTGAGGCCAAGAAACAGGACGAGCGCGCCGATCGACAGTCTGGGCCACGCCACCAGCACTCCGATCAGAAGCAGAAGCCGGGGAATCGAGAGGAATGCATCGAGCACTCGCATCATGACCGCGTCCAGCACTCCGCCCGCGTAGCCCGCGATCGCGCCGTACGCGACGCCGACGGTGAGACTCACGATCGTCGCCAGAACCCCGATCATGAGCGAAACCCGCGCGCCGAAGATGACGCGACTCAGCACGTCCCTGCTGTATGGATCGGTCCCGAACGGATGCGCGAGCGACGGCGGAAGATCCTTGAGTCCGACAATGTCCGGTTGCGCCGCGGGATTGTAGGGGGCGACAAGCGGGGCGAGCAGTCCCACCAGCACGATGACGCCGAGCACGAAGAACGCGACGCGCGAGGACGGCTTGCGCAGAATGCGGCGCACTCCGAGCGCGAGCGGCGATTCGCGCGGCCACGTGGGACCGCTAGTGGCTGCGAAGTCTTGGGTCTGCCAAGGCATAGAGCAAGTCGGAGAGAAGGCTTCCGAGCGTGACCATGATGCTGCCGATGATGACGCCGCCCACCACGAGAGGATAGTCGCGCGTGCCGATCGCGTTGACCACCGCGTATCCCATCCCCGGCCAGGCGAAGATCTTCTCGACGAAAAAAGCGCCCGTGAGAAGAGCGGGAAATGAAAGTCCGACCAGGCTGATGATCGGAAGCAGCGCGTTGCGCAGCGCGTGACGCCGCAGAATCTCCCGCTCGGTGAGTCCCTTGAGACGCGCGGTGCGGATGTAATCAGCGGGAAGAACGTCGAGCAGTGCCGCGCGCTGATATCGCGCGACCGCTGCGGACGCGAGCACAGTGAGAGTGAGCGCGGGGAGCGCGAGGTGCCGCAGACGATCGACGAGCCGCCCTCCCAGTCCCAGGTACTCGTGCATCACGGGATCGACCGCGCCCCCAACGGGAAAGATCGGCAGCCAATAGGTGAACGTGAGCAGCGCCAGAATGGCGAGCCAGAAATCCGGCATCGAGAAGAAAAAAAGCGAAAGTCCGCTCAACACCTGGTCCGTCACCGAGCCGCGACGAGCGACCTGGATGAGAGCGATGAGGATTCCGAGTGTGAAGCTTCCGACGAGCGCGACGCCCATGAGAAGGAGCGTGTTCGGAAGCGCTCTGCCCAGGACTTCGCGTACCGGGCGCTCGTGCGAGAAAGACCAGCCCAGCTCACCGTGCGCGAGGGAGCTCACGTATCTGACGAACTGCTCGGGAAGCGGACGGTCGAGGCCGTACTGCGCGCGCAACGTCTGCCGCACCGTCTCGCTCACATTCGGGTTGTCCATCACCGCGCTGAACGGATCGCCGGGAGCGAGGTGAATCAGCGCGAAGGTAATCGCCGCGACGATGGCGACGATCACCGCGGCCTGGGCCAGCCGTTGCGCGATGTAGCGGAGCACCCGCTAGGGGGTCTTCTGACCCGCCGGTAGAGCGGGAGCTGGCGTTGCCGAGGGAGGCGCGTTGTCACGCGGGATCCGCTTGTCCGCCGGAATCCACCACTCGGGGATGTGCGCCCACCAGGCGTCCGGTCTCATCGTCGCCAGCTGAAGACGCGAATGATACCCGACCGTCTGAATCGGCTCGGCCAGCCATATCGCCGGCGCGTCCTGGATGATCGTCTCGTACGCTTTGGTGAAGTACGCCTTGCGTGTGGCCGGCTCGAACGACGAGAGCGCGCTGTCGACGTATGCATCGAACACCGGATTCTCGTAGGAGCCGTAGTTGTTTCCGCTTGTCGCGCGCGATCCCGCCGTCCCCCACGATCCGCGAACAGCGCCCGGACTCGGCTGCGTGTTCCACTGTCCGATCGAGGCATCGAATGCGCGCTTTCTCATTTTCTCTACGAGCACCGGGAAATCGAGCTGCTCGACATTCACCTTGACGCCGGCCTGCCGGAGCTGTTCCTGGAGGAGCACCGCCAATTGCACCCGCACCTTGCTCGAGCTTGGAACGGAGAGAGTAAACTCTAGCGGACGTCCGTTGCGCGAGCGCACGCTATCGCTGGTCGTGACGCGCCACCCGAGCGAGTCGAGGATCTGACGCGCCCGGGGAAGATCGAAGGGGATCTGCGGAAGATTGGGGTCGGTGGTCGGATAAGCACGTACCGTGGGACCCAGTGCGGACAAGGCGAGCGTGTCGAAGACGCTTCGCACCAGGGTCGCACGATCCGTCGCCATCGTGAGTGCACGGCGAAGCTCGCGGTTGCCGAAGATGGGGTGCGGGCGAGCGTGGTTCGCCGGATCGCGCAGGTTGAATTGGGTGAATTGATACTGGAGGGCGTGATTCTGTTTGGTGCGGAGCTCCGGATGCTTCGCCACTTCGGCCAGGTTCTCGGGCCGCAGCTGCTCCAGGAAATCGGTCTCGCCGGAGAGGAATCTCGTCAGCGCGGTGGAGAAGTCGGGAGCAATGCTCCAGATCAGCCGACTGAATTTCGGTGCGCCTCGATAGTTTGTCGTGTCGGCGACGAGCTCGACCGCGGCACGCGGAATCCAGCGAACGAACCTGTACTGGCCAGAGCCAACGGGGTTCTTCGCTGCGTCGGAGGCGCGCCAGCCGGCCGGCGGAATATTTTTCCAGACGTGTTCCGGAATGATCGGCAGCTGATACACGGCATCGTAGAACTGTTGCGGGCTCCGAGCGTGGAACCAGTAGACGGCGGTCGCGGAATCGGGGGTGCTGACAGAATCGATGCTCGATATGAGTGGCGCCGCCGGCGATCCGAGCGCGGAGTCCTTCGTGCTGGCGATGGTGAATCGCACATCGCTCGAGCGTACCGGAAGGCCGTCGTGCCACTTCGCTTTTTGATTGATGTGAAACGCGATGCTGAGCGAATCAGCGCTCCAGGTCCAGTGATCGGCCAGGCGCGGCGTGAAGCCCTTGTCATTCACGATGTTGAGGGAATCACCGATGTCCGCGAGGCGATCGTAAATCATGTCGGTGATCTGCGCCCCTTGAACGCTTTGAACGAGCGATGGGATCAGAACATCGGGATCACCGCCGGTGGAGATCGCGAGCGTGCCCCCCGTGTTATTCGCCGAAGGCGACTCGGTTCCAACGCATCCGCATACCACGAGCGCGCAAAGGAGCCGTGCGTATCTCATCGCCGCCATGTCCAATCCTCATCGAGAAAGTGCGGAACGTGCTTCAGCGTTTCGTCGCGGACGTCGTCCTCGGCCAGCTCGGTCGCGTCCGCGTCCTCGAGCGACCGTACCGCGTCGAACATCGCGCAAGCGACCTCTTTGGCGTCGGGAGAGCGACCGAGCAGCGCGTGAAGCGTGGCTGGCGCCGGAATTGATTCACGCATCGCCTGTGCCCCGACGGCAAAAACCGGGAGCGTCGACTGGTCATCGTTGACGAGGATCGAGCCATGCTGCAACAGCGCGCCATCGTCCCGCCACTGGGCGCTCCCGACCAGCTTGCTTCCTTGCACCACCAGCTCTCCTTCACCGGGCGTCTCGAAGCACGGCCGTACGCTTGGCGCGCTTGCTCGCTCGGATGGCGAAGCCGGCTCGACCGAAACGCCGAGCTGGCTCAAGCCCGTCTGGAGAATCAGGTTGATGCGCGAATAGGTCTCGCGAAGGGGCGCGGCGTCCCTCACGGGCGCCGTGACGCTGTACGTTACCTCGCGGTGATGAAGAATCGCGCGGCCCCCCGTAGGTCTGCGCACGACATCGATCCCGGCGGCGCGAATCTTCCCGAGGTCGTAGCGACCCGATGCGGGCTGATTCCGCCCGAATGAGAGCGTCGGCCGGCTCCAGGAATAGATGCTGAACACTGTTTCGCCCGTTCGAGCCGCGCGCGCCTGCAACGCGGTGTCTCGCGCCATGTTCTCGGCGCCCGAGCGAGGCGCCGCGATGAGAAGGCGCCAGCTGCCGTAACTTCGCTGGGGGTGCATAGGGTGTTAAATTGTCACTCCTATGAGCACCACAATCAAGCACGTTGAAGCCGCGATTCCTCCCGCTGAGTCCTTCGTACCCCGACATGTTGGACCCGACGAGCGAGATGTGGCCGAGATGGTCAAGACTCTCGGATTTTCATCGCTCGACGCGCTGATAGACGCGACCGTTCCACGAAGGATCCGGCTCCGCGATGGCCTGGCTCTGCCGAAAGGAATGAGTGAGCCGGAGGTCCTTGCTTATTTCCGCGCCCTCGCCGCGAAGAACCAGGTGTTCCGCTCGTTCATCGGGATGGGATACTCGGATTGCGTCACGCCGCCCGTCATTCAGCGAAACATCATCGAGAATCCCGGCTGGTACACGGCCTACACGCCGTATCAGGCTGAGATCTCGCAGGGACGGCTCGAGGCGCTACTCAACTTCCAGACGATGGTTATAGACCTCACCGGGCTCGAGATCGCGAACGCATCACTGCTTGATGAAGCGACGGCCGCGGCGGAAGCGATGACGATGAGCTACGGGCTCAAGGGTAAGCCAGGCAAGGAAGTCTTCCTCGTCGCGTCCGAGTGCCATCCGCAGACGATCGACGTGGTGAAGACTCGCGCCGGAGTGCGCGGAATCGAGGTCCGCGTCGCGAGCCATGCCGATTTCAAGATCAGTCCCGATGTGTTTGGCGTTCTCGTACAGTATCCGGCAACGGATGGCGCGGTCATCGATTACACGAAGACCGTCCAGCAGGTGCACGCGGCTGACGCGCTGCTCACGGTCGCGGCCGATCTCCTGAGCTTGGTGCTGCTCACGCCGCCGGGTGAGTGGGGCGCCGACATCGTCGTCGGCAACACGCAGCGCTTCGGGGTTCCGCTGGGGTACGGCGGTCCGCATGCGGCGTACTTCGCCACCAAGGATGAGTTCAAGCGGCACATTCCGGGACGCATCATCGGCGTGTCGCGCGATGCGGACGGGAAGCCGGCGCTGCGTATGGCGCTCCAGACGAGAGAGCAGCACATCCGCCGCGAGAAGGCGACGAGCAACGTCTGCACGGCCCAGGTGCTGCTGGCGGTGGTTGCGAGCATGTACGCGGTTTACCACGGGCCGCAGGGTCTCACACGCATTGCGAGGCGGGTGCACGGATTTGCCGCAGCGCTCAGTGAAGGACTGCGCAAGCTCGGCTACACGATCGTGCACGAGGACTATTTCGATACGATCCGTGTCGCGCTTGGCAAGCGAAATGTGCATGCGATCTTGGACGAGGCGCGCAGCCGGCGCATCAATCTGCGCGTCATGGACGACAGAAGCATCGTCGTCGCTCTCGACGAGACCGTCAGCAACGACGACATCACCAATCTTCTGGCGGCGTTCAACGGCGGGAAGGACCCCGACTTTGGGATCGAGGACCTCGCTTCGGGAGCCGATCCCCGCTACGACGAGCGCTTCAACCGGACGACTCCGTTCCTCACGCATCCGGTGTTCAACAAGCACCATGCTGAGACCGAGATGCTCCGCTACATGAACAGGCTCCAGTCGCGCGATCTCTCGCTCATCCACTCCATGATTCCGCTCGGCTCCTGCACGATGAAGCTGAACGCGACGGCGGAGATGATGCCGATCACGTGGCCGGGATTCGCGAAGATCCATCCCTTTGCGCCGCTCGACCAGACGGACGGTTACCGCCAGCTGTTCGACGAGCTCGAGAGCGCTCTGGCGGAGATCACCGGGTTCGCGGCGGTTTCACTCCAGCCGAACGCCGGTTCCCAGGGAGAGTTCGCCGGACTGCTGGTGATCGACGCCTATCACGCGTCGCGCAACGAGGCGCACCGCAACGTGTGCCTCATCCCTCAATCGGCGCACGGGACGAACCCGGCGAGCGCGGTGATGGCCGGCATGCAGGTCGTGGTCGTGAAGACCGACGAGCGCGGGAACATCGATGTTGCCGACGTGAAGGCGAAGGCGGAGGAGCACGGGTTGCACCTCGCCGCGCTGATGGTGACGTATCCCTCGACCCATGGCGTGTTCGAGGAATCGATCGTCGAGATCTGCGACATCGTCCACAAGTACGGCGGGCAGGTGTACATGGATGGCGCGAACATGAATGCGATGGTCGGCTTGTGCCGGCCCGCGGACATCGGCGCCGACGTCTGCCACCTCAATCTCCACAAGACGTTCTGCATCCCGCACGGCGGTGGCGGGCCGGGGATGGGTCCCATCGGCGTGGCGAAGCACCTCGTCCCGTTTTTGCCGGGCCATCCGGTGGTCAGACTGGACGGACGGCACGAGGTCGGAGCGGTATCGGCGGCGCCGTGGGGAAGTGCCAGCATTCTCCCGATTTCGCACGCCTACATCAAGCTGATGGGCGGAGATGGACTGGAATACGCGACCAAGATCGCGATCCTCAACGCGAACTACATCGCGAAGCGTCTCGAGCCGCACTTTCCGCTGCTGTACAAGGGCGCGCACGGAACCATCGCGCACGAGTGCATCGTCGACACGCGGGTGGTGAAGCAGACGAGCGGCATCGAGGTCGAGGACATCGCGAAACGGCTGATGGACTACGGCTTCCACGCGCCGACGGTCTCGTTTCCGGTGCCCGGAACGCTGATGATCGAGCCGACGGAAAGCGAGCCGAAAGAGGAGCTCGACAGATTCTGCGAGGCGATGATCTCGATTCGCGAGGAGATCAGGGAGATCGAGGCCGGCGAAGCGGACAAGCAGGACAACGTCCTCAAGAACTCGCCGCACCCGATCGGGCGCGTGACGGCGAGCACGTGGACGCATCCGTATACGAGGGAGCGTGCCGCGTTCCCGGCGCCGTGGACTTTGGACTTCAAGGTCTGGCCAACGGTGGCGCGAATTGAGAGCGCGTATGGGGACCGGAACCTCATTTGCTCGTGCCCGCCGACCGATGCGTACGTAGAGGCGGTAATCGGAGCGAGCTGACATGGCTGACGCTCTGCGCCACATTCCGCTTCCGATGTGCTCGCGCGCTCGGTGCGTCTCGCCCAGCGGTTTCGAGCGGCGGGCGGACTAGTGGTGCTGGTACACGTTTCTTATTCGCCCGACGGCGGAGACCTGCTCAAGCAGCCAACCGATGCTAGTGCCCGACATGCTTGGTGTAGGCGTCCGACTTCATCAGGCCGTCGATCTCCGACGCGTTGCTCGGCTTGACCTTGATCATCCAGCCCGCGCCGTAGGGATCGGTATTCACTAAGGCGGGCTCCTTGTCGAGCCGCCCGTTGATCGCCACGACCTCGCCCGCGATCGGCGCGAACAGCTCCGACACCGCCTTCACTGCTTCGATCGTCCCGAACACATCGTGCTTGCCGAGTTTCGTCCCGACTTTCGGCAGCTCGATGTAGACAACGTCGCCGAGCTCGCCCTGGGCGTAGTCGGTGATGCCGATCTCCGCGTTGCCGTCCTTGCCCTTGCGGAGGTACTCGTGCTCTTCCGTGTAATGGAGATCGTTCGGGATGTTCGCCACTTGTGCTCCGCTATGGTGATGCGTGCGAGGACCGCCGGGCGGAAGTCTATCCGCACCCGAAAAGAGAGTCAAGAAACGCTGACTTGGCTCTCCATAGTGCGGGCATCGCTGTGCATAGCGCGGACATCGCTCACCATGGGGCGGACGTCGCTCACTTTATCGACCGCATCTCGCTGAAGGGAGCTCCACAGCGCATCGACATCGCGCTCAAGTTCTTCAAGTGACCCGTTGTTATCGATACAGTAATCCGCCCGTGCGCGCTTGAGCTCGGCGGGCATTTGCGAGGCGATCATGTTCATCGCCTCGGTCTCTTCCAGACCGCGAGTGGTCACCAGACGCTCCAGCCGGACGGGCCGAGGAGCATCCACGAGCACGATCGCGTCGAACTCATCGACGAGGCTCCTCTCGAAGAGCAGCGGAATCACGCAGACGACGATCGGATCACCACGCTCCTTGGCGCGGGCGACCTCGCGATCTTGCATCCGCGTGACGCCCGGGTGGACGATTCTGTTCAGCGCGTCGAGCTCACTTTGATCGGCGAACACGATCCGACGAAGCGCGTCCCGGTCGAGGCTTCCATCCTGCTTGATGACGTCTTTGCCCCAGCGCTTCACGATGTCCCTGAGCGCCTGAGTCTCTGGGCGCACGGCTTCACGCGCGAGCTCGTCCGCATCGATGATGGTGGCGCCGCGATCGGCCAGCATCTTCGCTACTTCTGATTTTCCGCTGGCGATGTTTCCGGTCAGTCCGATGAGAATCATCTTTCACTGGATCGAGGTGGAAGTCAGCCGGGTGCGTGGCCAAGATAGGGAGTTCTCCCACCTATGTCACGCATAAACAGCTGCTTGGAGCTGTGCGGATCCATCTCAGCCGTCAGTCGAGCTGCTAGAGAAGCGGGACCTGAGCCGCGTCGCCCGGGGGAACGGTGTGACACATCCTGCAGCGCGCTTCGTACGATTCCGTACCACCGACCATGATCTGCGGCGAGTTGTAGGGAGCCGGCCGGCCACCGATCAGCCGCTGATTGCGGCTGGCGGGGCCTCCGCACAGTACGCAAATCGCGTGCAGCTTGTCCACAACCTCAGCAATAGCCATTAGATCCGGCATCGCCCCAAACGGCTCTCCGCGGAAATCCGTGTCCGTTCCGGCTACGATAACCCGGCGTCCTCTGGCGGCCAGCGAGGTGACCAAGGCGACTATCCCGTCATCCAGGAATTGGGCTTCGTCGATCGCGACGACGTTCGCCATGGGGTCGATCTGTTGGCTGATCTGGGCCGCGGAATCGGCGGGGATCGCCTCGACCGTCCGTCCGTCGTGACTCGAGATCGAGTAAATCCCGGCATATCTCGCGTCCAAGTGCGATTTGAACACCTGCACCCGCTTTCGCGCGATGATGGAGCGCCGCACACGGCGGATCAGCTCCTCGCTCTTGCCGCTGAACATCACGCCGGCAATCACTTCGATCCATCCACCGCTCTGGTGGAATGGTCCGCTCGGCCCACTCACGAGCGATCGCGATCTCTACGCGGTGAGCTCCCGCGGGTTGGTCTGTCGGACGATCCCGGGCGACGCGGAGGACGAGGCCTATCGCTTGGCGACCTATCGCTTCGCGGCCTATCGCTTCGCGCACCTCGCTCCGGACGCTCCCTCGGCCCCGCGGAGCGCTCGCGATCCTCTCGATCCCGTTCGCCGCGCACAACCACGCGCCGTCCTTTGATCATCGAGCCGTTCACCCGGGCGATCACACCGGCCGCGTCGCCCTCCGCCACTTCGACGAGCGCGTGGCTCTCCTGCAAATCGATCTTTCCGACGCGATCTCCGGGAATCCCGCCCTCTCCGGCGATGATGCCCATGAGATCTCCGACCTTCACGCCGTCGCGCGTGCCGATCGTCATGAAGAGACGCGTCATACCGCCAGCACCGGCACCGGCACCAGCCCCGGCTCGCGGGCGCTCGCCATCAGCAGGCCTCGCCCGAGCGGCCGGTGCCTGGTTCGCTTCGGCTTGGCGTCGCTGGGCCCTCTCGCGCTCCAATACGTAAAGAGCGGCGGCCGCGAGCTCCGTCCCGTCGAATTCCAGGAGCAGCGGCTCCAGCGCTATGATCTCGCGGGTGGGAACTCCGCGCGCGAGCACCGCGCGCAGCTCCTGGCGCACCGCTTCCTCTCGGTCATGGGCGCGCCGCTCGGGCCCGTGAAGATTCAGCGGGGCGAGTCTTCCACCCGCCAGCTCCCTCAGCCAGGGGACTTCGCCCGGCGCTGCCACGACGACGACCTGAACCGGCTTCGCCTGCGAGATTCGGTGCAGCTCCGCCGGGGTCACCGGTGACTGATAGAAAATCACCGTATGCGTGGCGGCGCTCCCGACATAGCCGCGAGTCACGGTGATCGACTCGTCATCTTCGTGGTAGCCAAGGGTTCTCAGGGTGAGCGTTGCCTCAGTGGCGGCGGCTTCGTCGCGCGCCACGATCACCGCCGACGGAGGATCGAGATCATCGAGCAGTCTCCGAAGCGCGCTGGTTCGGGCACTTCCAGCGACGGTGACGTACTTGATGATCGGCATCTCGTAATCCGCGGGTATCTGCGGCGCTTCCATATCCGCGGGTCCCACGCGCCGGGCGCGCCGGGCGTAGCGCTCGACCAGATTCTCCACCGCCGGGGTCAGCTTGCGGGCGACGATGATGCGTCCCGCATCACTTAGCTCGCCGAGGACTCCCTCGAGTGCAGTAACGGTGTCAGCGCCTTCTTCGAGAATGTCATCCGCCCAGGCGATGGCTACAATGCGCACCGTGTCGAGCTTGAGGAGTGAGGCACGTACCAGCTCCAGGAGCTCCGCCGGCGTTCCCGCCACGGCAAGAACCGGACGGGTCTTGAAGATTCGCCCCGCGCGCGCGGCACTCGTGATGGGCACGACCTCGATTCCAGTCGGCCCGGAAAGACGGAGAAACGACTCAGAAATCGCGAGAGCCGTTTCCGCATCGCGAGTCACCACCACGACTTGCGTGCCTCCCGCCGATGGATCGACGCGGGCAAGAGCGGGAGTCAGAAATTCTGCAATCGACTCGGTCGTATGCGGAAGCGTGTAGACCAGACTCTGACTGCGCCCAGCCTGCCCGGAGGCGCGCTCCCCAACTTCCTCCAATTCCGGCATCCTCGACCTCTATTTCGCAACGTGGCGCAGTGTCCGCCCCGCCGGTATCGTTATATGTCTTCCCACCGCGCGGCGTCGCCGCTCACCAAAGATAGCAGCATCGGGGCACCCATGATTACCGCCATCGTATTGATAAAGGCCGAGCCACAGCGAATCGCCCAGTGCGCGACGAAGCTTGCTGGAATCGATGGCGTCTCTCAGGTCTATTCCGTTTCGGGAGAGTGGGACCTCGTGGCAATGGTCGAAGTGGCCGAGCACGAGGCGATCGCCCGAATCGTGACCGAGGAAGTGACAGTGGTTCCCGGGATCAAGTCAACGCACACCCTCACCGCATTCCGGGCGTACTCGAAAAAGGATCTCGAGCAGGCCTGGGACATCGGGCTGGAGTAGCGCGGGATGTTGGTGAGCAACTCCAGTCCGGACGCGGCGAGCCGGGCCGCTATTCGATTGCTGATGGAGTGGCTGCCGGGCGCGAGCGCGGTGGAGGGAAGCACCGATCTCGACCTCAGCTCGAGAGCCGAGCAACCGCAGCTTCGATCCGCCCAGATAGTCGAAGGTAGCACGCTGCGAGCTGTCAACGTGCCGGACGTCACTCGCACCATGGCTTCCGGGTTCGGCGCATTTCTCGATGGCGCCCAGAAGGTGCGGGTGATCGGGCGCGACTTGAACGTGCCGCTCGTCCTCGGTACCACGTCGGCGGCGGTGCGCATTCGCGTGAACCGGCGGCTGGTTACCTGGGAACACCAGCCGCCGAGGCTGGAGCAGAAGCTCTATCTGCCCCTCAGATACTTGCGTCCTTTGACTGAGACGTTGCGCCCGAGCTCACAAACGAAGTACGGTCAGTTCCAGATCGTGGACACATCGACTCCTGACTCGAGCGGCGAATATCCAATCGAGCATCCAACAGTGTTGCTCGAGCGCGCAATTCGCGCGGTGGATCGGCAGCGGGACGCTCTCGAGGATGAGCTCGCGGAAGCCTGGTGCGCCATTGGTGGAGCGCCGCTTTTCATAGATGGCGGCATCAGCCGCAGTGAGCGCGTGGCGTCTTCAGCGAAAGCGATCGGTGTGATCAAGAGCCACCGCACGCTCTACGTCGAAGGCGATGCGCTCAGGACAGTTGTCGGCCTCGCGAAGGGCGAAAGATCGTCGGTGTTCCTGGTGTCGCCGCGGTCGCGCAGTGAAGTGATGAGCTGGTATCTGCGCCTCCGTGATCCGGCGGGTCATGATGTGTTGTGGGGGCTCGTCCGCGTCGAGATGTCGCGGTGTGAAAATCCCACTGAGCGCGCGAACGAAATCTCGCGCTGGGT
>JADGQV010000150.1 GCA_017881465.1 Gemmatimonadaceae bacterium | reverse complement strand
CAGACTGGAGATGTTGACGCGCGCGCTCGTCGCCCGAGGAGCGGATCCGTGGACCGCCCGGGAGCGGGCGCTCGAGCTTCTCGACCGGCAGTTGATGGGACAGGCCAGTGTCATCGCCTACAGCCGAATCTACATTCTGAGCGCAGTGCTGATTCTCGCGCTTATTCCGCTACTTGTTCTGGTCCGGCACACACGAGGAGCAGCCGGAGCGCAGCACATTATGGAATAGAATCGCCAAGGCCTGGATCGCGCCGCTCAATTGTTACGAGAATACCGAAGCAGGGAGTGCCCAGAGCTTGCGTAGCCGCCGAAGAGGATCCCCTTCGCCGTACCGGTTAAGACTTCTTCGATCGCCTCGATCGCTTCGAGGCACAACAAAAAAACGCCCTCCGAATTGCGGAGGGCGTTTTTCTATCAGCACGATAGCGCTAGCGAGCGGGGGCCGTTCGACCCGCCGGTTTCGCGGGCGGTCCGTTTGCGGCTGCTGCACCCTTTGCGTCTTCGACATCGGCGAAGCTGATATCCTTGCCGCGCTGCTTCAGCATGTGCAGGATGCCGACCTTGTCGGTCGCCTTGAGATACGCTTCCAGCGGCTCTACCTGCTTCGAATCGACGAGCTCGATCAGTGCATCGTTCATCGTCACCATTCCGAGTCTGCGCGATGTCTGGAGCACCGAGGGCAGCTGGAAGGTCTTGCCTTCGCGAATCAGGTTCGAGACCGAGGGCGTCGAGAGCAGAATCTCGCGCGCCGCGACGCGGCCGCCGCCGATTTTCTTGCAGAGAACCTGCGAGATGACTCCCTTGAGCGACTCGGAGAGCATCACGCGGATCTGCGCCTGACGGTCGGGCGGGAACTGATCGATGACGCGATCGACGGTGCTGACCGCGGTCGACGTGTGGACGGTGCCGAAGACAAGGTGCCCCGTCTCGGCGGTTTCGATCGCCATCGACACCGTCTCGAGATCGCGAAGCTCGCCGACGAGCACGATATCCGGATCTTCGCGAAGCGCGGCGCGAAGCGCGTGCCTGAATGACGACGTGTGCACGCCCACATGGCGCTGCGTGATGAGGCACTTCTTGCTCTCGTGGACGAACTCGATCGGATCCTCGATCGTGATGACGTGATCCGAACGCGTGCGGTTGATCAGGTCGATCAGCGCGCAGAGCGTCGTCGATTTTCCCGAGCCCGTGGGACCGGTGACGAGAACGAGCCCCTTCGTCAGATGACAAAGGCGCTGCACTTCCTGAGAGATGCCCATCTCCTCGACCGTCACGACCGACGTCGGGACGGCGCGAAATACCGCGCCCGTTCCCCTGCGTTCCCGAAGAGCGTTGCCGCGGAACCTGGAGACACCGGGGATTTCGTGCGCGAAGTCCGTGTCGTTGAGCTCCTTGAACTCAACGCGGTTCTGCTCGAGCATCACGGTGTTCAACATCGCATCGATTTCGTCCGAGCTGAGCGCCGGCTCATTGGGAATCGGAACGATCTCTCCGCTCGACCGCAGCAACGGCGGCGAGCTGGCGCGCAGGTGCAGGTCCGAGGCCTTGTTGTCCACCAGGATTCGCAGCAGGGACTCGATCTTGTCGAACGCGGGGTTGCCCGTTGCGGCGACGCGTCGTGCCTGCGTCATCGGGGTCCCGGCGCTAGTGGCTTCGACACGCGGCGCTACAACTTGCGGAGCGGGCGCCTGCGGAGACGCTGCCCGCGGAGGTGCAGCCTGAGGAGCAGCAGCCTTTGCGGGCGCCGCGTTGGGCTTGACCCCATTTGTCGAAACAGCTTTCGGCTCGATTCGGGCCAAGATCTTTCCGGTCTGGGTTAGTGCCACGTCGAACGTCCCGTCCGCGGACGAGTACTCAAAACGCACCGCGCCTGTTGCATCGAGGGCGTGCGGCTTATCGGAGGGTGCGATCTCGCGCAACAGCGTAAGTATCTGCGCGCTGGTAAGCTGCTGCTTCATCACCGGGCGAGCGGAATCCTTGATGATAACCGTCGCGACGTCGCCCTCGGCAAGTATGAGCGCGGAGCCGTTGTTGGTTACTAGCAGGTTGAGAAAGCGATCTAACTGGGCCATGTCAGTCCAGTGGACGAACGCGATCGATCAGGGAACGATTGATCAGCCGCGCTTCGTTTGAGGTATACAGAGTGAGAAACCGCGATGTGAGCGCGTTCAGATAATCGAGCACCCGCGCCCGGTCCGGCGGCGCGTCGAGTCGAATGGAGCCGAGGCAAACCTCGCCTCCGACGAGAACGACCTGCAGGAGAGCAGTGGGGGTTCGCGCCTCGCGCGGAGGCTGGTCGGAGGTGTCAGCGCCACGATCCGCTGCGGCTTCCGCGACGCGCTCCTTCGGGACCAGGATGACTTCGGAGTTTTCGAGCTCCAGGGGAAAGAACGGGGTCTCGGCGTTCAACAGCTCGGACACGTCTTCCAGCTCGAACGGCCGGTACGAGGAGAAATGGATGAACACGTTTCCCCGGAGCTCTTCGCCGCCCAGCATCGTGAGAATGACCGCCTTTCGGGTGGTCTCGATGCGGTAGAGATTCGCGCTGTCACTTGTGTAGGGCTGGGGCACGCGCGAACGGGGTTGGGCGTGAGTACTTCGCTCGGTAGAAAGACTGCTTCGCGGCTGTTCCGTCACCTTTCTGAACAAAGGCCGGCTCCTGATTCTACGGGTAAAGACCCTCAGGTCGCCATCACAAAGATGATATCGGCCGGGTCTAGTGCCTAGCCATAGCGGGTCGTAGTTTCTCGTGTCCTCAACGGCGGATTTGCGATGACCTCGGGCTCCTTCTCCTCCCTGCCATTGCCACAGCGGAAGACGTATGACGTCTGCATTGTAGGATCCGGTGCCGGCGGTGGAATGGCTGCCTACGTGCTCACCCGCGCCGGCGCGAACGTTCTGCTCCTCGAGGCGGGCGGACCGTGGGACAACACGAAGGACTCGGCGATGCTCAAAATGCCATATGAGTCGCCGCGCCGAGGAGCGTCAACGCCGGATCGTCCGTTCGGTGAATTCGACGCCTGCGTCGGCGGGTGGGAGCTTCAGGGAGAGCCATTCACAAAAGCCGAAGGAACCGACTTCATGTGGTGGCGCGCCAGAATGGTGGGAGGCCGCACCAATCACTGGGGGCGTGTCTCGCTCCGCTTCGGTCCCGACGACTTCAGGGCAAAGAGCCGCGACGGTCTCGGTGACGACTGGCCGATCGCATATTCGGATCTCGCCCCGTACTACGACCGCATCGACAAGCTGATCGGAATCTTCGGGAACAACGACAATCTGCCGAACCATCCAGGCGGATACTTTCTCCCTCCGCCACCGCCGCGCTGCTATGAGTTGATGGTGAAGGACGCGGCCGACCGACTGAACATCACCTGCGTCGCATCACGCTTATCGATCATCACGAAGCCGCACAACGGACGTATGGCCTGCCACTATTGCGGCCAGTGCAACCGCGGCTGCAAGACGAATTCGAATTTCTCCTCGACCAACGTGCTGATTGCACCGGCGCTCAAGACTGGACGCCTGACGCTCGTGACCAACGCGATGGCTCACGAAGTCACGCTGAATAATCGCGGGCTCGCCAGCGGAGTGACCTACATCGACACGAAGACCGGCGCGGAAAGGCACGCGGACGCGAAAGTGGTCGTCCTGGCAGCGAGCGCGTGCGAGACCGCGCGTTTGATGCTCAACTCCAAGTCTCCGCAGTTTCCGAACGGAATCGCCAACTCGAGCGGGGTCGTCGGGAAATATCTCACCGATACCACCGGGAGTGACGTCTCGGGCTTCATCCCCAAGATGATGGATCACGTCCCACACAACGAGGACGGCGTCGGCGGCATGCACATCTATATGCCGTGGTGGGTCGACAACAAGAAGCTCGATTTCCCCCGCGGCTACCACATCGAAGTCGGTGGCGGGCTGAATCCGCCCGGCTACGGTTTCATGGGCGGAGTCCAGCGCTATCCGTCGGGCGGCGGGTATGGCAAGTCCCTCAAGGAAGACTACCGCCGCTACTATGGCGCAAGCGTCTACTTCTCCGGTCGCGGGGAGATGATTCCGAACGACAAGAGCTATTGCGAGCTCGATCCGGTCGTGAAGGACAAGTACGGAATTCCCGTGCTCCGCTTCCATTGGCAGTGGACCGACTACGAGAACAACCAGGTTCGCCACATGCAGCAGACTTTCCGCGCATTGGTGGAGGAGATGGGCGGGCAGGTGTTCGACAATATGCCCGATCAGACCAAGGGCTACGGCATCGCGACGGGCGGTTCCATCATCCACGAGCTTGGAACAGTCCGCATGGGCGCCGATTCGTCGAAGTCCGTTCTCGACGCGAACTGCCGGGCGCACGACGTCAAGAATCTCTTCGTGACCGATGGCGGCCCGTTCGTCTCGCAGGCCGACAAGAATCCGACCTGGACGATACTCGCGCTCTCGATGCGGACGAGCGAGTACATAGCGCAAGAGCGGAAGCGGGGGGCACTCTAGTGTCGAACGATAACGAGAATCCAGTGCAGGGCGCGCCGCTCCCCGAGGACGAAGCACCAGCAAAGGACATGAGCCGGCGCGACGCGGTTCAACTTCTGGCGGCGCTCCCGGTCGCCGCATTTCTGAGCTGGCCCACCGCGGAGCAGGAGAAAGCTCGGCGCTTCGTCGACAACGCCTTGCGCTCGGCCGCGGATGGCACTCCGTTCGCACCGAAGTTCTTCACGCCGGCGGAATTAAGGACCGCGCGTATCCTCGCCGACATGATCATCCCGCGCGACGAGCGATCGGGCAGCGCCAGCGATGCCGGCGTCCCCGAGTTCATGGATTTCATGATGATCGATCGGCCGAACGGCCAGCAGTGGATGCGACCCGGACTTGCCTGGATCGATGCGCAATCGAATACCAGATTCGGGAAGCCGTTCGCCGATGCCACGGAGCCGCAGCGCGAAGCAATCCTCAACGACATTGCGTGGCCTGCCCGCGCGACGGCAGCAGTGACGGATGGCGTCAACTTCTTCAATCGCTTCCGCGATCTCACGTCATCCGGATTCTGGTCGAGCAGAATCGGCGTGAAGGATCTCAAGTATGAGGGCAACCTGTTCGCGTCCGACTGGGCTGGATGCCCTCCGGCCGCGCTCAGCAAACTGGGCGTGACGTACGCGAAGTTCGACAGGAAGAAGCTGCGCCTCACACCCGATTGATGAACTGACCGCGAACCTTTTCGGCGAACGACATGAGCA
>JADGQV010000149.1 GCA_017881465.1 Gemmatimonadaceae bacterium | reverse complement strand
ATCACGATCTGCTCGCTCTCCGCTCTGTTCACTCGGGGATCATTGGCGCCCTGAACCACCATGAGCGGCGCCTTGATCTTCCCGGCGGAGTTGAGCGGCGACTGCCTCTCGAGCTGCGCGCGTCCGGCCGCGGTAGTCGGATTTCCCATCCGCTCGTGGAAGATGATTCTGATCGATTCCCAGTACGGCGGAATCGATTGGAGCAGCGTGATGAGATTGGAGGGACCTACTATAGATACGCCGGCTGCGTACACGTCCGGCGTGAAGGCGAGGCCCGCGAGCGTGGCGTAGCCGCCGTATGATCCGCCCATGATGCCGACCCGTTTCGGATCGACTGTTCCCTGCGAGACGAGGTAGCGGACGCCGGCGGTGAGATCCTCCTGCATCATCTGTCCCCACTCGTTGTTGCCGGCATTGAGGAATTTCTTGCCGTACCCGGTGGAGCTTCTGAAGTTAGGCTGAAGGACGGCGTAGCCGCGGTTGGCGAGGAACTGCGAGATCGGATCGTAGCCCCAGGCGTCGCGGGCCCACGGCCCACCGTGCGGGTAGACCACGAGCGGAAGATTCTTGGACACGACGCCCACGGGAAGCGTGAGATACGCCGGAATCACGAGTCCATCGGACGCCTTGTAGCTGATGGATTTTTTCGGGGCCAGCGATTCGCGCGGCAGCTTCTCGAACGCGCGGTACTGAAACTTGAGATCCTTGGTGTTGCGGTCGAACAGATACCTCTCGCCCGGCTCCCTGTCGCTGGACGCGACCACCATCCATACGCGCTCGTCGTTGGTCGTTGAAGTAGGCGTGATCTCCTTGCCCGGAAGCTTGCTCTGGAGAAGCTTGTAGTCCTTCTCCCACTCCTTGTCCTTCCAGTAGATGCGGGTGCGCTCGTCCGTGTAAGACGTCGCGACCAGCTCGTCGGTGAGGTCGGAGAAGGTGGCGTTGCCGAAGTCGACGCGATTGAGTGGATCCGACTCGACGAGCTGCTCCGTCTGTGTCGAGGGATCGAACAACACGAGGCGCGTCAGGTTGGGACTGCCCTTGTTCGTCTCCATGTAGACCTTGCTGTTGTCCTTGCTGAAGCGATCGGGACCGCAGGTCTCGAAGACATTGCAGGAATAGACCTTGGTGAATCCCGTCGGATCAACTCGCAGGATCTCGGTGTCACCCTTGTCGGTGGTGCGAACGGCGAGGCGAAGCGTGCCGGTGTTGTCGAAGACCCACCCGGTGATGCGCTCGGTGTTCTGGCGCATGAGAGTGCGCTCACCGGTCGAGATGCGGACGCGATAGAGATCGTGCCACGCCTTGTCGCGATCGTTGATGCCGACGTACATGATGTCGGGGTCTTTCTTCGGCACGGAGTAGAGGACCGCGCGAACGCTCTTGGCGGCGGTGAGATTCCGCGCCGCGGGAACCTCCTGACCGGCAGCGGGAGAAGATGCGGGATCGACCGCGTAGACGTTGTAGTTCTCGTCGCCGAGCTGGTCCTGGACGAAGAGGATGTACTTCCCATCTCGGCTCCAGAAATACCCGGGAACCGGACGCTTCGTGTCGTTGGTGATGAGCTTGGCGGCGGAGTACGGATCGCCGGTGCGCTTGACCCAGATGTTGCGCGTGTCCTTGTACGGCTTGAGGAAGGAGATGTAGCGGCCGTCGGGCGAGATCTGCGCGCCCGAGATCTCCGGATTGCCGAAGAAGAGCTCCCGATCGATGATCGGCGGGAGCTTGCCATTCTGCGCCACGGCAGCGACCGGCGCGGTGAAGACGATCGCGATGGCAAGGGACCATAAAGTGGCGGTCCGACTGATGACGGAAGATCTCATATGCCTCTCAGAGCTCGTTATTGTGACGGGGTGGCGAACATATGTCTCGACTAACCTAAGGCCGGAAGAAATCCCACACCAGCACAATGTTGCTCCTGCTTGATCGCGTTACCGCTAGCGCTGATCGGATCGCCTGCGATGGGACTTGCTGCACCCTCTCGGGAGCCCGTAGCATTATCCGGAACCGGAGGATCGATACTGGAGAGAACTGGTGAGGTTCCGCCGTTGCCAACGGAGCCGAGGGACCGAAGAGTCGGCCCGGGCATACTGCTCGTCGCCGCTGCTTTGCTCATCCTCCTCGGCTTCGGCTATTGCGCGAGCCGGTTTATGCCCGGCGCGCTGCTCGGCCGCAATGAGACGAACATCACCCACGATGTCGTCGTCGATCAGATCAAAGCGGTAGCGAAACTCGTCTCGAGCGAAGCGACCGTTCGCGACGTCATCGTCTACGAGAATACCTGGTACGGCTCGACCAAGCGTTCTCTGGTAGTAGTCACGGGACGCCTTCTGGCAGGGATCGACCTGCGCGACAACCCCGACGTCGTGATCGATCACGAGAGAAAGAAGATCACCATTCGCATCCCTCCGGCGAAGCTCATCGCGGTGGAGATTCGCGACATGCAGACCTACGACGAGCGCGGCGGACTGTGGAACCCGTTTACGCGCGAAGACAGGGATGCCATTCAACGTCAGGCGAGAGCGCAGCTTACGGCGGCGGGTGGACAGCTCGCTCTGATCGCTCACGCCAACGAGAGCGCGGTGGAGCTGCTGCGGATGCTGCTGGCGAAGGACGGGTACACCGTTGATGTCGCTCTGCGCAATTGACTGCAGTCGTCAACGGTCATGAAATAAGACGAATCGCGGCCTATGCGGCGCCATCAGTGTGCCGTCGGGCGCGGCGCGATCACCGCCGCGATGACGAGCGGCTCCTTGTTCGCCCGCATGCCATGCGGCTCATTGACATCATATGCGATGATGTCACCAGCGCGCACGTCGCGATCGCCGGTTGCACCGGCCACGACGCCGGCGCCCGAGATGGCGATCAGCAGCACGGTCGACGCACTCGAGTGCACGGGAACCTGCTGGCCCGGCTCAATCCGAAACACTACGACGCGGGCGTCGGCCGAGTCGTGGATGAGCGCGGTAGCCGGCCGGGCCGCGTTGGCCGTTATGGCGGCGGCGGCCAAATCGGGCGTGTGATACACGTTCATCGATGTTCAACCGCCGCTCGAAGCGCGGCGAGCAGCGCATCGAAGTCGGCGCCGTCGCGCCGTGCGGCGTCCGCGATCGGCACGGCGCCACCGCAACAGCTATCGATGCCGAAGCGGTTGAACACGTCGATCGTCGCGGGATACCGCGCGACGAGCTCGTTGACGGTCGAGACGATGTCGATCTGGCTGGTGCTCTGCATGCTGCCTCCTATTCCTGTTGGTGTTTCCGAGCGATGGAAACATGACTGCCGGCTTCGGGAGAGTGGAACGCGATTGCCAGACGGTTCCAGCCGTTAATGGCGACGATCGCCATCGTCAGGTCCACGAGCTGGCGCTCGTCAAACTGCTGGCGCGTAGTGCGATATAGCTCGTCCGGGACACCGCTCGGGCCGAGTTCAGTGACGGCCTCGGTCCAGGCGAGCGCGGCGCGCTCGCGCTCGGTGTAGAGCGGGGCGTCCCGCCAGGCGGAAAGCACGAACAGCCGCTGCGGCGTCTCGCCGGCGGCGATGGCGTCCTTGCTGTGCATGTCCAGACAGAATGCGCAGCCGTTGAGCTGCGACGCACGCGTCCGCACGAGTTCCAACAGCGAGTGTTCCAGCCCTGACTCCCCGACGTAGCGCTCGAGACCGAGCATGGCCTGGTATGCGCCGGGGGCGATTTCCTTGTACGAAATGCGAGTCATTCCCTCTCTCCAATCGCGCCGTGGTGCGCTGAAGTCTCGGCCAATCGATACGGCGCGTGCGTGATGGATGTCACGTTCCCTGGCCCCCGAGCGCGCGCTCGAAAAGCGCTCGCACAGCGTCCGAGCACGCCTCGCCGACGCACTCGAGCGGCGCCATTCCCACGATCCGGTGGGCTCGAATACGCGGATAGGCGATGGGCAAATGAAGGTGGGTGCCGTCGGCCAAAGTAAGCGTCGGCGTGCCGCGTACCTGGAATTGCTCGCGGCCGATCCGACTCTCCTCGAGCACCGCCGCGCGTGCCTCCGGACTCGCGACATCCCGTTCGAACCGCGGCATATCAAGAGCAGCCTCGCGCGCGATGTCGAGCAGTACCTCGGGGCGCCCGATATTCTTTCCCTCCCCGAAGAACGCGCGACGCACGCGAAGATCATAGTCTGTGCCGATCGCGAGACCCTGGTTCGTCGCCGCCCAGCCCGCGTCGAACGCGGGCAGCGTCGTCGTTGGCCAGTCGTCCTCGGGATATGGCGCGAACACAGCTGCCGGCTCCTGGATGGCGGCCAACCACCACTCCTGCTCGAGCAGCAGCCGCGGCGGGCCACCGGGGCGCAACAGCTCCAGCGGGAAGGACCGCGTTCGTAGAGCCACCCGTTCTTCGTACTCCTTTCCGATCCGATGCAGGCGCACGGCCGCGATATAGCACCACGGTCAATAGTATTCGGCCCACTCCATCAGCTCGGGACGCTTTGCATCCGTCATGATTTCTCTCGCTTGACGTTTGTGCATCATCACGCATCCGCGGCTCGCTGGACGAGCCGATATAGTCTATCGCGTTCTATTGAACGGTAACCTGTGAACCGGCCCGGCGCTCAGCCGCGCTGGCTCGTCCGTGAACTGCGCGGCGCGACGCGGAGGCGACGCCGGAGGAAGCCAACTAATATCCTCGAGAACCATAAACACTATGAAACAATCTTCCATTTTTACTATCGGCCATTCTACGAGACGAATTGATGAATTCGTCGAGCTGCTACAAATGAATGGTGTCAAGGAAGTGATTGATGTTAGATCAATACCCATGTCCCGCCATAATCCACAATTCAACGGGGATTTCCTAAAACAATCCTTAAAACAGAACAGTATTCGGTATAAGCATTTGAAAAAACTTGGCGGCCTGCGTCATTCAAAAAAGGATTCTATGAACCTTGGTTGGCGCAATGCCTCATTCAGGGGATTCGCGGATTACATGGCGACTCCGGAATTCTCCGAGGGCCTGGAAGCGCTTACAAAGATTGCCAGTTTGAGAGAAACTGCCATCATGTGCGCTGAAGCCGTGCCATGGCGCTGCCATCGTTCACTCATTGCTGATGCACTTGCCAAGAAGGGATGGCTCGTACGGGATATCATTAGCCGCACGTCTCCCGCGAAGCATCGCTTGACTCCATTCTTGAAAGTAAGGAAAGGACAGCTCATCTACCCCGCACCCAAAACGTGATTCGCTCTCTATACAAGAAGCCGAAAGCG
>JADGQV010000148.1 GCA_017881465.1 Gemmatimonadaceae bacterium | reverse complement strand
CGCCGACTGCGAAGCCTGTCCCCTTGTTCCCGAGCGAAGGGAGTTCCTGCGCAACGTGTCCGCGTTTGCTCTCGCCGCAATTTCGCTGAGCCTCCCGATCCGGAGTGCGACGGCCAAGGTGTTGTCGTCTGCCGTTACCGGGCGGAAGCTGCTCTCGTATCCGGTTCCGGCGACAGATGGTGCCGACATCGACCGCGGCAACGAGGTAATTCTCGTTCGCTACAGGAACGAGGTCTTCGCCTTCAATCTCTCGTGCCCGCATCAGAACACCGCTCTACGGTGGAACGAGACGGACCTGCGCTTCCAGTGCCCCAGGCACCACTCTCAGTATCAGCCCGATGGTGAGTTCATCACCGGACGCGCGACGCGCAACATGGACCGCCTGGCGATCAGGCGCGATGCGGCGAACAACATCGTTGTCGATCCTGACACGCTCTACCGGAGCGACGAGGATGCAGCTCAGTGGCAGGCGGCGGTGGTGAAGTTGTGAGTGATTCCGGTTTGAGCGACTCGATCGAAGAGGAGAGACAAATGGAACGCATTGAGGTCAATGCCCGCGGCTGCGCTCATTGCGCGGAGAAAGCCGGTACGAGCCGGCGTGAATTCATCACAGCTTCCGCCGCGTCGGCGGTGGCGGCGCTGCTCGTGGCTGCATGCGGCGGCGCAACGGGCGCAACGGGCGTCACTGGACCGGTCTCTCTCTCGGTGAAGATATCAAACTACCCCGCACTGGCGAACGTCGGAGGAATAGCGCGCGTCGACACCGGCGGTAGTCCAGTTGCTGTAGTGCGCACCGGCGCCAGCACATTTGCAGCGCTCTCTCTCATCTGTCCCCATTTCGGGTGCACGGTGGGGATCAATGGCCGGGCCTTCCTGTGTCCCTGTCACGGAGCCCAGTTCGCTTCGACCGGCACTTGGATCGGCGGGCAGCCGACGACGAATCTCGCGGCGTTCACCACGAGCTACGACGCGACGACGGGTGTGTTGACGATCACTTAGCTGAAGATTTGAAACGGCGTCGTTGGCTTACGGCTCCCTGCTTCAGTATGCGATGCACTAGTTAGCGCACATCATAGGCAGAAGATGAGATGTGCTGGAGGTACCTATCGAACCAGCCCACGATGTGCCGGAGCCGCTCGACGCGGTGCCACGGTTTCCCCGAGCGCGAGAGCTCGTGCGTCTCGTCCGGGAACCGCACCATCACCGTCGGCTTATGCAGATACTTGAGCGCGCGGAACATCTGCTCGCCGCCGTCGGCGGGAGGGGTCCTCATGTCCGCCTCCCCCTCGATCAGCATCAGCGGAGTCGTCACGTTCGCGACGTACGTGATCGGCGAGACCTCGGCGAAATCCTTGGGAGCTTCCCACGGCGCAGCGCGGAACCATGTTGGATTGAACAGCGTGAAGTCCGCCGTATACCAGAAGCCCGACCAGTCGGCAATTGATCGCTGCGAAACGGCCGCGGCGAAGCGGTGAGTTTGCGTGATCGTCCAGTTGGTCAGCACGCCGCCGCCGCTTCCACCCGTCACTCCCATGCGGGTCGGCTCGACGTACCCACGCTTGAGCACCTCATCGACGCCCGCCATCAGATCCTTGTAGTCGTCCCCCGGATAATGAAACTGGATGATGTTGGCGAAGTCCTGCCCATACGAAGTGCTGCCGCGCGGGTTGGTGTAGAGCACGACGTAACCCTTGGCCGCCATCCAGAGGAACTCGTGCGTGAACGTGTGGCCGTAAGCAGCGTTCGGGCCGCCATGGATCTCGAGAATGAGCGGATACTTCTTTGACGCGTCGAAGTGCGGAGGCTTGAGGATCCAGCCCTGGATGCGCCGCCCGTCGAAGCTCTTGTACCAGAATTCCTCCGGCGCGCTCAGATCGAGCGTGCTGAAGAGCCCATCGTTCACGTGTGTGATCTGCCTCGGCGCCGGCCGAGCAGTGCTGGCATCCACGACGTATAGATCGCCGATGTTCGTGGGCGTCGAGATGAGCGTGACGACCCTCGATCCATCGGCGCTGGCACTGTAGGCAACCACATCGTGGTCGCCGGTGGTTACCGAGTCGACCTTCCCGTCGCTGGTGGAGAAGCGTTTGAGATTGGCGCGGCCATTCTCAGTCGTCACCAGCACAACACTCTTACCATCTCGGTTCCATAGGATACCGCCGCCCGCCTCCGCGCGCGGCGGATGCTGATCCCCGGTGAGTCCGCCCTCGACATCGAAGTCGTAGCTGGCGGTCAGGTTGCGCGGCTGAGAACCCGGAGCCGCGTCCATCACGAAAAGATCGGCCTGATCGTAAAAGCGCAGCGGCTTGGCGTTCGCTGCTCCGGTGAACGCGATTCGTTTGCCGTCCGGCGACGGAGCGATGGTGCCGATTTGACCGTCAATGCTCGCGACCTTCACGCTCGCGCCGCCATTCGCCGGAACCGAGTACAGCTCATCGCCCCTGGATTCGTAATAAGGCTCGAGCCGCCGGTTCGACGTGAAGTAGAGACGCGAGGCATCTGGCGACCACACCGGCTCTCCTTCGTCGAACTCGCCGAAGGTGATCTGCCTGGTAGTCGGGAGACCACCCGTGACAGTAAATGATGCGGGCACGGTCCAGATATGGCTGTGCGCTGTCGGATCAGTGTAGCCGCCGCCATTCCAGCGGTACTGCGCGCGCGTGATGACGCGGACGTCGGTTATATGTTTCTTGCGCGTTGAGTCCAGTGGTTTATTCGCTGAATCGGCCTTCGCCTGCGCCGACGACGAATCCGGAGTGGAGACGAAAGCAATCGTGCGTCCGTCAGGCGACCACACTGGAGAAGACGCGCCCTTCGGAGCGTCGGTGAGAGAGCGCGCCTCGCCGCCGTCCATCGAGATGAGGTAGATCTGCGCCGGTTTCGGCTTTCCATCCACCGGCTCGGGCGTGCGGACGAACGCGATCTCCCGCCCGTTGGGCGACCAGCGGGGCGACCTGTCGTTGCGGCCGGATGTCAGCGGACGTGGAGGCGCGCTCCCGTCCGACGGAACGACGTATATCTGTGTCTCGTACCGGTCCTTGTCCTCGTTCACGTTCACGAGCACGAAAGCAACCTGCGATCCGTTCGGCGAGATCCGCGGATCGGCGGCCCACACGAATTTGAAGAGGTCCGTCTCGGTGATCGGCCGACGCCCTTGTGCGACGCAGGGCCGCGGAGCTGCCGCAGCGAAGACGAATGGCAGCGCGATCGCATACCAGCGCAAACGATTCATTGGGATTGCCATAGAGAGAATGTCGCGAGATCGCGGTGCACGCTTTATGCCTTTGTCAAACGCATCTTCTCCGACATGGCGCATGACCGTACTTATCCTGACAATGAAAACAGTGTACAAAATATTGCGCGGCCCCGGCGTGGCGTTCGCGTTGGCGATGGTCGCGATTTTGGCAAGCGCCTATCCCGGTGTGTTGACCGCTCAAGCCGGAGACACCTCGATGACCGGCATGAAGAAAGCCGGCGCCCCTTCGCGGCGTCCGGACATGAGAGACATGATGCGCGCTCCTCTCCCCTTCGGGATCATGATCGGGCGGGCAGAACAATGGATGGTCGGCTATCAGTACATGTTTGAAAAGCTGGACGGCATCCTCGACGGAACCAATGCCATCAGTGAGGCGAATGTTCTTACCCGATTCGCGACGACGCCGACCGACATGACGATGCACGCACACATGGGGATGATCATGTACGCCCCGACCGCCAGTTCCACTCTTATGGCGATGCTCCCGTACGTTGAGATGTCGATGGGCGAGCTCCACCGCGATGGCACGCGATCTACTGAGCGAAGCAAAGGGATCGGTGACCTCGAATTGCGCGGCCTGTATTCCCTGCGCGCCGCGAAGGAGCTTCGCCACAGGATTTTGGCGAACTTCGGGGTCGGCCTTCCCACGGGCTCTGTCAACCAGCGCGATGCGGAAGGAGTGCGAACGGAATATCCGATGCAAAGCGGGTCGGGAACATACTCGTTGCTGCCAGGCTTCACCTATCTCGGCCAGTCAATGCCGTGGAGCTGGGGAGCAGAGTTTAGTTCAACGGTGCGGCTTGGCAGGAACCAGCACGGATACAGGCTGGGGAACCGGTACGAACCGGGAATCTGGGTGGTGCGACAGTTGGCAAGTTCCGTGAGCCTGTCAGCAGGCACGAGCGGCGAGTTGTGGCAAAATATCCATGGCTCGGACTCTCTGCTCGATCCTACCGATGAGCCTACAAAGGATCCGAACCTACAGGGCGGGAAGCGTCTCAGTGCCTTGTTGGGAGTTACGTTTCAGCCTGAGAACGGGTTCCTCAAAGGTCAGCAGTTTCTCCTTCAGGGCGATGTTCCAGTCATGCAATCTTTGGACGGTCCGCAGTTGAAGCGGAGTTATATGCTGCATATTGCCTGGCAGTGGGGATTCTGACCCAGGTATACATACGAGGACCCGTTTAACACACGTCGCAGCGCGACGAAGGAGCTTCATGATGAACTATTCAGGCGGATGGATGGGCGGAGGGATGTGGATTTGGACGGTGATCGGCGTACTCGTGGTGGTCCTGCTGGTCGTCGTGATTAACAAGCAGTCCAAGAAATAATCGTGAGTTCACGACCCGCCCGCGAAGTGAACTGTCACTATTCGACGCGCTCGAGGAAAACCCCCGATCCTTACTTTACAAGTTCCGCAGTAGCGATTGCCCCATTCATTGCAGGAATGACCGTCGACATCTTGACGACCTGGCGCGATGCCTTGTCCACCCAGAGCGTCGTGCTCTCACCGGAACCGCCATCCGCCGGCGTGATCTCGACCTTCCACGCATCAAAGGAACCCGCTGGCACAGTCACCTTCTCGCTGCCGGTGACCTTGAGCTGGCGCGGCTTTACCTTCTGCGCCATCAGATCGAAGTTGCGGTAGCTCGTCGTGTAGCCCTCGGCCAGTGGCAGCGCCGCGACCACATCGCTTGCTCCCGGTCCGTCGGCGAATAGAGCGCCGCCCAGATCCGCGGCGATCGGCCGCTCCTGCCCGTTCATCGTCATCTTGCCCGTCGCCTTGTTGTCGGCGAACGCGACCTCGACCGTAGCGGGTCCCTGGTGAACCACGCGATTCCGCAGCAGTAGCGTTCCCTTGTCGATGGTCGCTACATCGTTGCCAGTCATCATCGGCATCACGGTTGCCTCGGTCACGACCCACGTGCCGGCCGTATCCTTCACGGTGCGCGTGAGATCCATCGGAATCGTCTGACCCTG
>JADGQV010000060.1 GCA_017881465.1 Gemmatimonadaceae bacterium | reverse complement strand
CCGATGAGACCGGCCGCGACCCGGAACGGCTCGACGCCGATGTTGGAGAGACGCGGGATCGCGCCGATCGCGTCGTTCGTATGCAGCGTGGAGAGCACCAGATGTCCGGTCATAGCTGCCTGGAACGCAATGTTGGCTGTCTCCTGGTCGCGGATTTCTCCGACGAGCAGTACGTCCGGATCCTGACGCAGCACCGAGCGCAGCACTCCGGCGAACGTGAGGCCCTGTTTCTCATTCACCTGCACCTGGTTGACGCCGCTCAGGCGGTACTCGACCGGGTCTTCCACGGTGACGATGTTCACGGATTCGCCGCGGCGCGTGTTGAGCGCGGCGTAGAGGGTCGTTGTCTTTCCGGAGCCCGTCGGCCCGGTCACGAGGAGAATTCCCTGCTCGCGCATGAGTAGCGCCTGGAATCTCTCGAGCACTCCCGGCATGAAGCCGAGCGTTGCCATCGAGACCTGTACCGACTTCTCGTTGAGAAGACGCATCACGACCTTTTCACCGACGCGCGTCGGGAGGACGGAGACGCGGAGCGCCACCTCTTCTCCGCCTACCCGCACTTTCGCGCGACCATCCTGCGGGCGGAAGCGCTCGGCGACATCGAGGTCGGACATGATCTTGATGCGCGAGACGACCGGGCCGACGCCGATGAAGCGCGGAAGCACCATGATGTTTTTCAGCAGTCCGTCGATGCGGAAGCGCACCAGGGTTGATGTCTCGTCGTGCTCGATGTGGATGTCGGAAGCGCGGAGCTTGATCGCGTTGGCGATGATCGCGTCGACGAGCTTGATGACCGGCGCATGCACGCGCAGCAGCGCGGCTTCGTTCTGCTCCTCCTCCTTGACCTGCTCGACGCCTACGGCCTGGTCGAGTTTCTCGATCAGGCCGTAGATCATCGCATCAGGGCGGAGCGTCTCCGAGACCAGCTTGTCGAGCTGCCCCGGCGGGCAGAACAGCGGCGTCACCTCGCGACTCGTCGCCCAGCTCACGCGCTGGATCGCTTCCTGGTCGAGCGGGTTGGCCATGGCGAGCCAGACCATGCGACTGTCGACTTTTACGGGCAGCACGTTGTGCTCCCGGCAAAGCTTCTCAGGCAGGATCTGCATCGCGTTCTTGTCGATTTCGCTGGGATTCAGATCGACGTAGTCGATTCTGAAGGCTTCCTTGACGACTTCGGCGATCTCCTTGAACGACAGGACGTCACCGTCGATGAGGGCCTGCGCGACGTACGGCTTCTGCTGAAAGCGCCAACGCTTGATCAACTCGGGCGTGACGCCTGGCATAGTCCCAACGAGGGCGACTAGCCACTCGTCCTTGAAGCGGAATGTTCGCTCGTTGGGCTGTGGGTCAGCGGGTATCGTCATGTCTTCCAGTGGGGCACTTCTGGGGCACTGCTATCCTGCTACTCTATAGACGGCAGGCCGTCTAAATGACTGTTCTGACCCTCCGAAGATAACACCTGAGAGGCGACGGGAGCCGAGGCCGGGACGAGCGACGTTCCGCGGGGCGCCGAGGGACGTTTTGAGAGGCGCGGAAAGACGTTTTGAGAGGCGCGCAGGTCGTAAGGTGGCCTCGGTTAGGTACTTGCAAAACCGACCCCGCCTAACCAGGATCACGCTCGTCGCGGATCGTCGCGGATCGCCGCGGTCCTGAAATCTCACCACGTCCCGATGGGGCGGTTTCCGGCTCTTTATGACAGTTCCATCGATCCAGACTGCGGGTCACGTTCATCAGGGAGGGTCAGCCCCGAAGCGCGCCTCCGCGGCCCTCCCTCGCAACAAGATCCTGAATCTTCTGCCTCCGAAAGAGCTGGAAGCGGTGCTCGAGCGATGCGAGATGGTGACAATCGCATCCGAGGAAATCGTTTTCCGAAGGAATGAGCCAATTCCCTTTGCTTACTTCCCGGACAACTGCGTGATCTCGCTCGTTACGGAGATGGAAGATGGCGACGCGGTCGAGGCGATGACCGTTGGGAACGATGGATTCGTGGGGATGGCGGCTTTTCACGGTGTCTCTTCGTCGCGCCTCAAGGCGATCGGTCAGATCTCAGGTGAGGCGAGGCGCCTCGTCACGGATGATTTCCTTGAGCTGGCGCGGGAGTTCGAAGGTCTCAGCCGGCTGCTGCATCGCTACAGCCAATTCGTGTTCGAGACAGTCTCGCAGTCGGCGGCGTGCAACAGACTCCATGTCATCGAGCAGCGGGCCGCGCGCTGGCTGCTGATGTCGGAGGACCGCGTCGGGCGCAACCAGTTCGACCTGACACAGGAATTCCTGGCCGAGATGCTGGGAGTGAGGCGGCCGGGCGTGACGGTGGCAATGGGGGTTCTGGAGAAGGCTGGCCTCATCGCGCACGGCCGCGGCAACATCACCGTGGTCGACCGCGTCGGCCTCGAGAAAGCGGCGTGCGAGTGCTACCGGATTATCAGGGCCAGGCAGGGTGAGTTGTTTGGCTGGACGTAGAGTGCGTGAGGCTTACTTGCCACTGAAAAACCGAAGCAGGGAGCTGAATGCCTTGCAGCTCACAGGCTAGGGGCTTTTCAGGTGGCATTCGAGATTCCGCGGAATGAATTCGCCGCACAGGAGCGGCCAATTCGACGCGCCTGAAACTCGGATTTGGGCGGCGCTACTACGCCTGTATGAAAGCTCCCGGCCTAGTAGCGTGCTTCGCCTACAGCTCCCTGCCTCGGTTTCGTGGATGCCAGTGTCCGCCCGCCCATCACCCTATTGCCGCGCCCTCCAGGAGCGGCATGACCGTCTCAGCAAACCTCTCCATCTCTTCGAGTTGCGGACTGAACTGAAGCAGCAGCAGATCCACCCCTACTGATTCCAGATCCCGGATGCGGTCGGCGACCTTCTCGGGCGTTCCGACGAGACCCGCGCGAAGTCCGCGGTTCGAGACCGAGTAGTCCTCCAGGCTTACCTGCTGCTCGAGTGCCGTGTGCGAGATCCAGTCCTGGTAGTTTTGATAACCCGGCGTCCCGGGCTGCACGTTCGTTATCCGCGCGAGCTCCTTTTGTGCCTCCTCCTCAGTATCGCGAACGACCGCGTAGGCGGCGACGCCGTAGTGCATCGGACCTAACCCGATAGTTTCGCGCCGAGCGCGCATGTCGGAGATCTTGGGGGCAACGCGGTCGGCTGGATCGCCGTGCATCACATACGCGTCGCACGTGCGCGATATCAGCTCCTTGGCGGCCGGGCTCTCGCCGCCGGCGTAGATCGTAGGCCTCGGGCGTTGGAGCGGCTTTGGCTCGAGGATCGTCTCCTCGACCTTGTAGTGGCTGCCCGCATGGCTGAACCGCGGCTCCGTCCACACTCCGTTTACGACGCGTAGCCATTCGTCGGTGCGCGCGTAGCGGTCGTCGTGCTCCTCGAAGTTGATGCCGTAGCGCCTGGCTTCGTCCTTCCACCATGACGATACGACGTTGAGTGCGAGGCGTCCACCCGAGATGTGATCAATGTTCGCCGCCTGCTTGGCAAAGATTGCCGGCTCGTGAAAAGTCGGGCGCACCGCGACCATCAACTCCAGCTTCTCCGTCACCGCCGCGAGCGCCGCCGCGGTGGACCACGCCTCGAGCGAATCGGCATCGATCCCCTTGATGTCGTTCATGAACAGCTCGGCGATCAGCGTTATGTCGTAGCCGATCTGCTCGCTGCGCTGCGCGAGGCGTTTCACGTAATCCCAGGTCGGGGTCATGTCTTCGTCGGGGACGTTGCGCAGCCAGCCGCCGAAAACGGGGAGCCAGTATCCGTACCGCATCAGGCCGCTCCCGCGACTGCCGCAGCTGCTGGCGCATCCGCTCCGGCCGCGTCCGCTTCCACGCCAACGAGGGAGGAGTTGGCGACTCTCTCGACCAGGTAGTCGACGAGGCGCTCGAACGGATCGAATCCGATCACGTTCCGCGCATCTGCGACGAAATTCGACAGCGCGTTGATGTCGTAGAAGTAGTGACGGCCGTCGCGATCATCGATCAGGTACTCGATGCCTCCGACGTCGAGCTCCACGCGGGCGGCGATTCGCTCGACCTCGCGGACAATCTCGCGCGCCGGTTTGAACTGCTCGACTCGCATGCCGTTCTTCTGGGCATCGACCGCGCACGCGGTGCGCGACAGCTGCTGGCCGTCGGTGGTCTGGCAGATGTCGGCCGGGCACAGATTGAAAGAATCCTCGGCCGGATAAACATTGATGGCGTAGAGAAACTTTCCGTCGAGAACCTCGACGCGGGTGATGTACCCGTTGTGAAGTGGCGCCAGCTCCTGAACGAGGGCGACTCTGTCGAGGCCCAGGTCGATCGCTCCCGCCTTCGCTGCCTCCGACAGAGATTCAGCATTGTCGAAGCGGGTGATGCCGGCACCGCTTCCTCCCACGTTGGCTTTCACGACTACGGGAAAGCGGAGACCTTTCGCGGCTTGAGGAGCGAGCGCCGCGTTGTTGATAACCCTCGCTTTCGGATACGGGAGTCCCAGCTCGTCGAGGATGTCGAGCTGGAGTGCCTTGGAAGTCTCCATCTCATAGGGCGCGGATCCGTTCACGACGGGAACGCCGATGCGCTCCAGGTGCCTCAGCCAGCTCAGCGTGTGAAAGGTGACCTGCGCGTGGCCGCGGAGGTACGCGGACGGGCTCGCCCTGTTGAAGACCATCGAATATGGAGACTGGCGCTCGGACGGATCGTACGAGTGCGCAGAGGCGTCCACGCGCACGTAGGGAACCCTCCGCCGGTCCAGCTCGGCGAAGAGTGGCCTGAACCAGTCGGGGTGCTCGTAGTAGATCGCGATCGGTCCATTGGGTGTTGCGGGCATTCATCCTCTCGGCGCTGAGGTCGAAAAAAGAGAAAAGAAAAAGACCGCGTCTCGTTGAGAGGCGCGGCCTTGCTGCGGGCCTGCGTGAGCGTTGCGCTCCTAGCTATGCATATTCGTTATGACGCGCGCGCGAAATGCTCAGCTCCTCTCGGTTGGGAGGTCGGTCCAACAACACATAAGCATTCGTGGCATATGGAATTGAACCTATCGCACTGCACGCGCCGGTCAAGCCGGTCCGGCATCGTGGTGCGTGTTTTCCTATAGTCCATCGCGGGCGGGGTCGGCGAGGGATGTCCTCTTCAGGAGCTCTGCGACAAACGAAACTCGCGGCGGGCACACGTCTGGCTTAGCATCTAGTCATGGATTCACGCCAACCGATCCGGCTACCTACGCGGGACGTCGTGCGAGTTCTCGCGCTGATTTTCGGCTTCTACATCATAGTGCGGCTCCTCTGGATCGCGCACCCCGTCGTGTTCCTCTTCTTCCTCGGCGTCCTCTTCGGCCTGCCCCTCGCTCAGGGGGCCGACTGGTTCGAGAAGCGGAAGATCCCGCGCGCCCTCGGCGTCGCCATAGTTCTTACCGTCTTCCTCGGTCTCCTGACCATCGGCGCCATCGGAATGGCGCCGATTCTTCGCGCCCAATCGCGCGAGCTCCAGCAGCGTCTCCCCGAAGCGACGGACAAGATCGACGCCTGGCTCGGACACCGCGCCAACGGCGTGCTCGGAATCCTGTTCAACGAGGAGAGCAGCGACACTCTGCGGGCCGCCGTCGCGCAGCGATCAGCTCCCGCCGAGCCGACACTTGCGCCCGTCGTCGTCACCGATTCGGCTGCCGCCGACACGGTGACAGCGGCAGCCTCGGGCATCGTCGTCCGCAAACCGGCGACGCGCGCGGACGAAGTCGCGGCTGGAGGAAATCTTCGCCGCGAGATCACCAAACAGGTCAGCGGCGCCCAGCACTCGTTCCTGCGCGTGCTCACGTCGACCTTCACGGTGTCGGGCGCGTTCATGCTCGTTCTCTTCATCGCCGCCTACATCGGCGTCGATCCGGCACTCTATCATGGCGGGTTGCTCGAGCTCTTTCCGCCGCGCCACCGTGATAGAGCGGCGCTCACGCTCTCGAGCCTCGCCACGACGCTCAGGAGATGGCTGGTGACTCAGCTTATCGCGATGCTCCTGATCGGCGCGGTCACGACGGTATTCCTGTTCGTGCTCAACGTGAAGGCGGCTCTGCCGCTCGGAATTCTCGCGGGAATTCTGAAGTTCATTCCGATCGTCGGCTCGATCTTCGCCGCGATCCCGGCGATCGCGATGGCGTTCATCGACTCGCCCCACAAGGCGCTCGTGGTCGCGGTCGGGTACCTCGTGATCCAGTTCGTCGAGAATCACCTGCTGGTGCCAGTTCTCATGAAGCACGGAGTGAACATTCCCCCGGCGCTCACTCTCGGAATTCAGGCGCTGATGGCGCTCCTGTTCGGGTTTCTCGGCCTGCTCGTGGCGGTGCCGCTGCTCGCCGCGATCCTGACCGTCGTCCGCGCGATGAACCCGAATGACATGCGGGAGATTTCTGCCGAGGCTAACAAGGCGGTTGCGGCGTCGGGCGGCCGAGGATGAAGTCGTCGGCGCGGAGCGTTGTAGCGGTGGCCTGCGAGACGCGCGCCCGAGCTGCGCGCTACTTGCCCACCACCAGGCGATCGAGAGCGCGTTCGATCATCGGCCCCGCGATCACGAGCGACTTGAGCGAATGCGACGCGAATGGGATCACGGTATAGCTCATTCGCGCGCCGCCCGCCGCGATGAAATCGGGATCCGACCTTCGCTCCTTGTCGCTCGCGCCGCGCACAAGAGCGATCCGAACGTTCGCTGGCGTGTTGCGGATCTGCTCATCGACGGCAAAGCTGCCCGGCTCGGTCGGCTCGCCGGTGTTCATCTGATCCTTAAGCGTGACGGTGGGATGGTCTCTTCTGGTGGGGCCGAGCGCGAGCACTCCGACGACGCCTGGAAGTCGCGCGTTCGCCTCCGCCCAGAGCGCGAGGTCGGCGCCGAACGAATGTCCCGCGATGACGATAGGCACTGAGTCCGCTCCGAGCTCATGAAGGGAGCGCTCAATCAGGCCCGGAAGATCGTGCACTAGGATGCTGTCGCGCAGAAGCGCGGAATCGGGAAGGCGGTCGAGAAACTTCTTCACATCGAAGCCGACGACGGCGTAACCGTGCGCGGCAAGACGCTCGGCCAGCTTCTGGTGCGGCTCCCAGAATCCCAGGTCGTTGCCGAGGAAAAAGACGCCGGCCTTGGGGTGCCGCGACGTTCCAACCCCCGGATAGAAGTAAAGAGGTTCCCGCCGGAGCTCCGGATCGCGCGGGATGTACGCGGAGTGCGCGGGCGCGCAGCCGAGCGCGAGCAGAGCGAACAGCAAGCGGATCCTCACTTTGACACCACTCCAGCGAGTCCGCCCGAGATCAGGGACGCGACGTTCGTAAGAATTCTTGGCAGCACCATTCCGCCCGGCGATGCGAGGTACCTCGGCTCCCATATCGGGTCGAATTTCTCCTTGTATTGCCTGAGACCCTGGAAGTTGTAAAACGGCTCACCACGACTGAAAAGTAGCGCTCCCACCCGGTTCCAGAGCGGAGCCAGGCTGCGATTTTGGATCCCCGACAGCGGCGCCATGCCGAGGTTGAATCTCTGGTAGCCGTTTTCCTTGCCCCACAGCATGAGCTCGATGAGCAGGAACTCCATCACGCACCGAGGTGCGACCGACGTGTAGCGCATGAGGTCGACGGATATCTCCGTGCGGTCGGCGCCGAGCCAGACGCTGGCGAACGCCACCACCGCGTCGCCGACGCGAACCAACGCAACCGGAAAGCTGCTGAGATAGTGCTCGTCGAAGCGGCCGAGTGAGAATCCCTTTTCCTTCGTGCGCTTGGTGGCGAGCCATTCGTCCGAGATCTGTTTGAGTCCCGGAAGGAAGATGTGCGTGTCCTCGGGCGGAATCATCTCGAAAGTGGCGCCCGCTTTCACGGCGTCTTTGCGCGTGCGCCGGAGCGCTTTGCGGACGCCGCCCTCGAGCGAGAAGCCAGGGAGCGGGATGATCGCTTCTTCGCCCAGCTTGAAGAGCGTGAGGCCCAAGTCGATGTATATGGGGAGGTGTTTCGCGCTCACCTCGTAGAACACCGGCCATCCACCGTGCTGGTCGGCGCTCTCGCGGAATCTCCAGGCGAGCTCGCCGCGCTCGCTCTCGGGGCCGATCGGATCGCCGAGCGCAATCCAGCTACGCCCGGCCACGCCGTACATGATCATGCTCTGGCCCGTGTCGCTGAAAAGGAGCGCTTTGTCGCCGAGCAGCGCCAGGTTGGCGATCGCGTCGGGGGAGCCGGCGGCGATGCGCGCAGCGATTTCGAGCTGCCGCGGAGAGGGAAGATCGGGCTCTGCCTCGGCGTGCCGAAGCTTGCGCGAAAGCGCGAACAGCAGCAGGGCACCGAGCACGCCGATCATCGCGCGCAACGAGCGGGGAGCGTCGCCCCGACCGCTGAACTCCCACCACACGGGGCTGGTGAAGTCGATGTTTCTGTAAGAAAAGAACGCGAGCCAGGTGGTCACCACGCCAACAACGACGACAGCCGCGATCCAGCCGTTGGGGAACGGCTCGCTGGTGATCGCCGCCTTGCGGTAGAACGCCCGCCGAGACGGAATCAGCGCCGCGAGCACGAGGGTGAGCGCCAGCGCTTCCTCCCAATCGAGTCCCTTGAGCAGTGACGCGACGATCCCGATCACGAGGGTCGCGATGGTAAGAGTGTAGGCGGCGTCGAGCCGGCGCCTGATCGCCCACGCCAGAATTACCAGTCCCGCGCCGGCGACGCTCGCCGCGAAGTGCGAGAGCTCGATGATCCCGAGAGGAAGGACCGAGTCGAGCGCCGTCACTCTGCTCCGCACCGCCGGAGTGGCGCCCGAGACGATCAGGATGACGCCGGCGACGAACGTCGTGACACTAAGAATCTGGGGAAGCAGCGCCGGCATCCAGCGTCCCACGATTCCACCGGCGAGGCTCGCGACCTCCGCCACGCGGTCACGCTTGCGCTGCACCTCGAACGCGATGAGGAATGCGAGAGCGACGACCAGCGGGAGCAGGTAGTAGATGGCCCGATATGCCAGCAGCGATCCAATGATCGAGGCGGCGGGCAGGTAGGGCTTGAGGAGAAGAACCACGATCGCCTCGAACACGCCGAGACCGCCCGGAATGTGGCTAAGAATTCCCGCGAACTGCGCGAGCAGAAAGACGCCGAGCACCGGAAGGAAGGAGAGATGGTATCCGGGCGGCAGCAGCACGTAGAGCACGGCCCCGGCGGCAGTCCAGTCCACGACCGCAACCAGCAGCTGGGCGAGCGCGAGACGCGTCGATGGAACGGGGAATTCCCAATCGAAGAAGCGGAAGGTCTTGTAGCGCGTGGCGCTGAGTACGAGATAGGCGGCAACGACGACCAGACAGAGTGCGCCGAGCGGCTTGAGCGAACTGAATGGCAATCGAAGCAGTTGGATCGTCGACGTTGGCTCGAGGACGAAGACGAACCCGGCGACAGCGATCATGCCGATGATGAAGGTCGCTCCGGCAAAGCCGATCGCTTGGGCGATCTCCGACGTCGACAATCCCCAGACGCTCCAGAACCGATAGCGAACCGGCCCGCCGCTCAAGAGCGGGAAGCCGAGACTGTGGCTTAGCGCGTAGGCGATGAAAGATCCGAAGGCAATTCGGCGGAGCGGCAGCGGATGATCGACATACGCGAGGGCGATCACGTCGTATCCCGGGAGAACAGCGTAGGCGACCGCCGTAAGAAGCAGTGCGAGCGCGAGGTGCAAATGTGGAAGGGTCCACACCTGGCGCATCAAGTCGCCGTAGTGGTACGCCTTCAGCTCGTGCTCCAGCAACACCAGCGCGATGGCCACCGCAACGGCCATCGCGGCCGGCCCGATCGCACGGGAGATTTTGAACTTCATCTTATCCACGGAGTGGCGATGCCGCGTGTGGGGTGTTTATAATCCAAGCCTACATGCTTCGCCCGTAGCGCTGTCACACCGATTACAAACCGGGCGTGTGTAATGCGAAGAAGGCCAAGAGGAGATTTCATGATTCGTTACGCCAGTCGGTTTTTACTCGTCGCGTGTGTTGCGGTTCCGTGCGTCGCAGGCGCCCAGGCCCCATGGCGCCAGGTGTACAAGGACGCCGACCTCACCGTGGTTTTCGACACGGCCAATGTCGCCCTTCAGTCTCCGGGCACATGGAGCACCGTGACCACTTGGGACTACGCGAGACCGCGTATTATCGAGAACAAGAAGCAGTACACCCGCCTCGTTGAAAGGGCTTATGTACGCTGCTCGCCCGTGCGCGTGAAGCGAGTTCGCAGCACCGTTTACGCTGTCAACAACGTGCTGGTCCGTGACGAAGGAGAGGTCGATCCTCGCGACCAGGCCCACATGGTCTGGGACCGCCCGAATCCTGGCAGCGCGGGCAAGAATGCGTTCGAAACGGTGTGCGGCATTCTTACCAGAAAACGCTCCAGCTCAGCTTTGATTCCAGCCAAAGCGACCCCTGGAAAGGCCACTTCGGTGAAGGCTCCGGCCAAGAAAAAAGCGGCCAGACGATAGCGAGCCTGCGGCTCGAGCTCGGCAGTGGGGAGGGCGCGGCTAAGTCCGCGCCCTCCTTATATTTAGGGGCGCTCGCTCCCCAAGCTTTTTCATGCCAAAAGTTGTATTTCTACTACCCCTAAAACCCAGCGATTTGGCCGGATGTTTGCCTTATAAGGAAGTGGTTTTTTGATCAGGGGGGCAATCCATGATGCGACTACTCGAATCGAAGAAATCCAACAAGAAAGGACGGTCCGTAGGCGGGACCATCGTCAGCATAATATTGCACTCACTGATCGTTTTCCTGGCGGTCTTCGCCACCGCCCGGGCCGGTTCGCGAAAGACCGAAAAAGTGGAGACCAAAGTCAGCTTCGTGGAGATGAAGAAGGATGAGCCGCCTCCGCCAAAGAAGGAGCTGCCTCCACCGTCCAAGGAAGCCCCGAAGCCCAAGCCAAAGGCGCTGAGGGTCGTCAATGTGCCCCAGCTCCCCAGGAACGTTCCGTTAGCTCCGGCGCAGGGGTTCAAGGTCCTCGCGCCGGTAGTGAACATTCCTACGAGTCTGCCGACGGTGGATCTGTCCAAGGCGCTCACGAACGAGAATGACTTCAGCGGCAAGGGCGTCGCTGGTGGATCGTCGAGAGGCGTGAAGGGCGGTACCGGCAATGAAGGAGACACGGGCAAGGCCGCGGGTGATGCAGAGCACGGCCCCTATATGGAATTCCAGGTCGAGAAGGCCGTCGAGAAAATCGGCGACGAGGCCCCGGAGTATCCTTTGCCTCTCAAAGCCTTGGGTGTAGAGGGCGAGGTCCTGGCGCAGTTCGTCGTGAACGAGAGCGGCCGCTACGAGTCAGGCACTCTGAATATCCTGAAGTCGAGCAATCCGGCGTTTACCGCCGCCGTCAAGGATGCGCTCCCCCGCATGAAGTTCTCGGCGGCGCAGATCGGGGGCAAAAAGGTTCAGCAGCTCGTGCAGATGCCGTTTCAGTTCCACATCACTCATTAACGAGCAACCCGATCGAGTAAAGCCGCGGAGGGAATCCCTCCGCGGCTTTGCGTTGCCCGGGCCGCAATCGGCAAAGAGAGGGCGGTGTATGATTGCCGGATCGAATTAGATTCAACCGCTCATGACCATTCGATGTCGCAAGCTCCTCGTCGGAGCGGTGGCGTTTTTCGCGCTAGCTCCGTCGATGCACGGCCAAAATCGCAATCAGCCCCCTGTAGTGGGCCGGCCCAAGCCGCAGAAGCCCGTCGAGATTCCGCCGGCGGTGGTCGTGCTGCAGGTCGACACGGCGGCGGGTGATTCGACACGCACCATCATCCAGCGCGACTTCGACTTCGGCGATCGCATGCAGCCGCTCATTCTCGACAGCGCGACGCTGGATGACATATGGCGGCCTGGTCAGAAAAACATCAACTTCGCGCCGCTCGCCCAGACGCGGGCGAATTTCGTGGTGAGGGTCCGCCTCACCGCGACGGGACTGCACGTCGAAGTCTACGACGTGCCGCGTGGCCGGCTGCGGCAGGAGGATTATTTCCGACTGCCTAAGGTTCCAGCGTACAGGCTGCCGGCGATGCGCGATTCTCTTTCGACGCTCCTCGGCAAGAAAACCGAAGCGACGATTGTTGCCCTGGCGGCGGACTCCTCGACGAGAGACAGTCTCGCGCTAGCGGCGGCGAAGCGCGTTGCAGTCAAGACGACACGCGACCGCGCGAACGCACGCAGCGCTGAGGCCGCGCGCGACTCTCTTTCACGCGAGCTCGATCGCCGCGACGTGCTGCTCCGCGCGAACGCGGTGAGGGACACGCTCCACTCCGACTCGGTGTACGCGCGGCTCGTCCTGAAGGATTCTGTCGTGCGCGATTCGCTCGAGCGCGAGCGGCGGCTCGGGATTCACGTCGTGGCCGACGAGATCGAGCGCTGGATCACAGGCACGCGCGGAATCGCCGCTTCGCGAATTGCGTTCATCGATGGGACCAAGCTCAAGATCGTGGACAGCGATGGCGCGAACGAGCGCACGATCCCGACGGTGGGCGCGGCCCTTTCTCCTGCCTGGCATCCGTCGGGGCGATACCTCGTGTACTCGGATGCGGACGACCGTGGGACGCGCATCGCGCAGGTCGACCTTCGTACGATGAAGCCGCGACTTCTCGCCGCGTCGAACCGCGGACTCAACATCACGCCTGCCTACACCAAGGATGGAAAGAACATTGTCTGGGCGAGCGGCGGAGATTCTCCGGCGGAGTTGGTTCTCGCCAGCGCGGCCGGCGACGACTCGGTGCCGAGGCCATTCGCGGGACGCACGGGATTCGAGACGACGTCGCCGAGCTTCAGCCCGGATGGAAAGCAGGTGGTCTTCATGTCGCCGTTTCCGCTGACGCCGCAGCTATACACCATGAACATCAACGGCACGGGGTTGAGGCGGATTACTCCGGTTGTCGTCGGAAAGCGCAGCTATCGGACGGGAGCGGAATGGTCGCCGAGCGGCGAAGAGATCGCGTTCCAGCAGCAGAACGGCGACTTCCAGGTGTGGACGATACGCGTGAAGGATCGTGTGATGACGCAGCTCACGAACGAAGGCGAGAACGAGGATCCTGCGTGGGCGCCCGACGGTCGGCACCTGTCGATCACGCGGCGGCTGGGCGCGATCGGAGATCCGAGGGGCATCTGGGTACTCGATGAGCGCACGGGGCGGCTGCGTCAGCTTACAGTCACGGGCGATGCGCGGCTATCAGACTGGTCGCCGCCGCTGCGTCCGGTCTACTAGTCGGGGGCAGGGAAGAGACGGAGTCGTAACGTGCCGCAATGGCCGCTCGTATATATATGGAAGCGACCATTACTCAGATACTCAGAGGACGTATGAGCACAGCCGCGGCACCGCGCCCGATTTCGCCGCGCTACGACGCGGCGACCTCGACCGTCGCACCAGTTAAGCCGGCGCGGGAGCGTCTGATCTCGCTCGACGTTTTCCGCGGCATTACCATCGCGGGTATGCTGCTGGTGAACGATCCCGGCACCTGGAGCGCGATCTTTCCGCCCCTCGAGCACGCCCCGTGGGATGGCTGGACGCCAACCGATCTGATCTTTCCGTTTTTCCTGTTCATCGTCGGCATTACGACGCACCTCTCGATGTCGGCCCGGCGCGCGCGTGGCGACGACGATTCGGCTCTCGTCAAACAAATCCTCCGACGCGGAATCATCATCTACCTGCTTGGCTTCGCGATGGCGATGTTCCCGTTCTATCAATGGGGAACGATCGATTCGCTTCCGAACGCGACGGCGTGGGACCGGATCATCTTTCGCATCGAGCACGTCAGAATCCTCGGCGTGCTGCCGAGGATCGGGATCGTGTACATCTGCGCGGGGCTGGTGACGCTCAGGACGACACTCAAACAGCAGGTCATCATCATCGGCACGCTGCTTCTCGGGTACTGGTTCGCGATGACGCTGATCCCGGTCCCGGGTGAAAACGCGATCGGCGCGCTGCTGCTCCACACCAAGGATAGGAATCTCGCGGCGTATCTGGATCGGCTGATCCTGGGAACGAATCACACCTGGATCGGGAGCGTGACATTCGACCCTGAAGGTCCGATGTCCACGATCCCGGCGATCGGGACGGCGATGCTGGGCGTCATCGCGGGGCGTTGGATTGCGTTGAAGGAAAAGCCGTTGCTCGAGAGGATCAGCGGACTTTTTGCCGCCGGATCGATCGCCATGATGATCGGGCTGATGTGGAACTGGTCCTTCCCGATCAACAAGAGTCTGTGGACGAGCTCGTACGTGATGTTCACCGCGGGAATGGCGTGCATTGCGCTGGCGACGATCATGTGGATCGTGGACTACTGCAATGTGAAGTGGTGGACAAAGCCGTTAGTGGTCTACGGCGTGAATCCGATCGTGGCGTTCGTGGG
>JADGQV010000147.1 GCA_017881465.1 Gemmatimonadaceae bacterium | reverse complement strand
ATGTGCGTGACCTCGATCACCTTCGTGCGCGGAGTTATTGCCGCTCTGAATTGTTCAACGAGGTAATTGTCCGACGGCGGCGGGACCTTGAACGACACCTGCTTTACGACGATCCCATCGCGTCGCGCGCGTTGGTCCCACGACGTGATCATCCTGCCATAGTTCTGATTCGTGATCACGACTTCGTCGCCGCGCTTGAGATCGAGCCCGAAAATCATGATCTCATTCGCTTCCGAAGCGTTGCGGGTGATCGCCATCTCTTCCGGGTCGCATCCGAACTCGCTGGCGAGATCACGCCGCACGCTCTCCACTCGCGGCTCGAGCACTCGCCACATGTGCTCCACCGGCAGCTCGTTCGAGAACCTCAGGTCCCTGATCATCGCCTCGAGCACATGACTCGGCGTCGGACTGCAGCCACCGTTGTTGAGATTGATCATCGTGCGGTCGGAGTCGAAGGCGCGCTGAATCTCCGCCCAGTACGTCTCGTCGTCGGCGACGGCTTGAGGAGTGCGGTCCCCGGCGATCGCGTTCGCGCGGAAAAGCGATTTGATTGCGCGCTCGCGAAACACCGGCTGCGCCGCCAGTCCCGCCACGGCCATGCTCGACAGAAATTCCCGTCTCGTCGTCATCAAGCCTCCAGTGCCGCAAAGGAAAGAGCGGCCGTCACAATGAATGACGGCCGCTCAATAATATGACGCTGCTCTTCACGCAGCGAGACTCGCGACTCCCTACTGGTACTGGATGTAGTGCGGTTTCGGATTCAGCAGTAGCACTTCTGCCGGCGTGAGAATCGGGTCACCCTTCTTCGCGTCGTTGTGGTAGAAGAGCTTGAATCCGGTGAATTGCACCGGCTCGGCTTCGACGTAGGCGCGGTACGAATCGTACTTGAGCCAGGGCTGGCCCCAACCGTCCATGTTGATCACCACCTGAACCCGCGGGTCGAGCCGGATCTTCTTCGCTCCGGTGAGCATGGTGTGCGTGAAGCGGTGCACGACGAGAACCTTGGGAGGGAGATTGTTCTGCTTCACCACGTCCGACAGCAGGCCGATCGCGTAGTTCACATCGTCGGAGCTCATGGTGCCAATCCGCGCGCCCGGCTTGTCGGTTACCATGGCGCCTTGCTTCCGATCCATCCTCGGCTTCATCGAGAACTCGGGATCGATTCCGAGCATCACGTTCGGGCGCTTCAGAAACGGAATGAGGCGCGGCAGCTCTTCCTGTACCGTGCTCTGACCTACCTGCACATCAAGAAAGAGAAGGGCGTTCCTCGTGGCCGCCCATGACGCGACCTTCTCGACCAGAGTGTCGGCCATGCGGAGACGGTACTTCCCATCACGCCCGGGCATCCCCTGCGCCACGACCGCGATGAGATGCAGCGCGGGCTGCACCGGAGTAGATGGATCCGCCTTCCGCCACTCGGCGATTTCCTTGTCGAAACGCGCCAGCATTTGATCGGGCGGGAGCTCTCCAAGGATTCCCATCCTCTTCGAGAGCGGATTCCCATAGAAAGCAATGATCCGGCGCGCGGGGAGAATGGAGCCCGGAAGCGGAGGCACGGTCTTCACCGGCCAGCTCGTGTTCTCCAGTCCCGCCCTGACGGCTTTCACGAGCGCGAGGCTGTCCTTCTTGGTGCGGCCTTTTACTGAGGGGACGGTGATCGGCGGATCCTTGGCGGCGGAATCGGTGCCGACACTCGATGCGGTGCTCGAAGCAGTTCTGGGAGCTGTTGGCGTGGATGAGGCGGCGCCGGCGACACCTTGTGGCGCCGCGGCCGCGAGCGGCGGACCGGCCGGCGGAATTTCCTCGACACCGGGCATGGGCCGGGCGTCCTTGCTGGCGGCGCAGGCAAGGGAAGCTATGAGAACGAATGAGGCGAGCATGGGGATAGACGACAACTTATGAAAAACGTATTGCATCAGCTCGACTGAAGAGTTGTTGATTTGTGGGCGGCAGGTTTCTTTGGGCTCGGTAGTTCATAATTTAGGCCTAGGTACCCTTCTTGCCTTCGGTATATGTTCGGGCTATTCTAACAAAGCCATGTCCGACCGCAACGCCGCCCTCCGCGCCCTCATCGAGCATCGATTTCCAGATGCGACACCGGTCACTCACCGGACCGCGGAACCGGTGGCGACGGGCATCGATGTACTCGATGCAATTCTTCCCGGACGCGGTCTTCCTCGTGGACGGCTCACCGTCTGGATGCCGCAGGGTGGAGCGACGGCGGTGCTGCGGGCCGCGTGTCACACCACCGTTGCTCAAGGTGAGAGAGCGGTCTGGATCGACGGGCTCGGCACCGTCGCCGGTCCATTCTGGGAAGAGGGACCAATCCTCGTGCGCCCGCGCAATCGAAAGCACGGACTCCGTGGGGCGGAGGAGCTCCTCCGCTGCGGAGGATTCGCACTCGTCGTCATCGCGGGCTTGGAGCCCGAGGGCACGGAGACGGTGCGGCTCTCCCGCGCCGCGAGCGAAGGAGGCGGCGCGCTGGTCACCCTCACATCGCACGCATCGATGGCGAGCCTCCGCATGACATCGCAGATCCTGCGCGAGAGCTACCGCTGGAGAAAAACTCCATTCGGTGATCCCGCTGAAGCGCAGGAAGTGATGATCCGCGTCCGCGCCCAATCACTGGGCTGGAACCGGAGCGCTGATTTCCCCGTGCCGGTGGTGCCTTACGATTTACGGATGTCGATAGAGCCGGGGCTCGTTGATAGACGAGGGGTGAAATAACCAACTGGAACTGCAACTGAACGAGATGTGAGCTGCTTGCTAACAAGCTGATAGCGGTCAGCCGCAGACGTCAGTCTCCCACGTTCACCGAACTATCAGTATTTATTCGCGCCTCGCCGACCAAGGGAGCGACCGACAAGCTGGTATGGATCGCGCACAACGAGCAGAATCCCCAACTGAAACGTCGCGCCATCTCGGCGCTGTCGCGTAACTCTGATCCCTCCATTCGACAGGCGCTGGCGGAGCTTACGGCCCCCTGCTTCGGTATTCATGTGGCCAGTCGCGCGCGTAAGGCTTTACTGGGCAGCCTTCAGCCCGCCATCCTCTTTTTCTGTTTCGCCGCCGGGATCTGCTCGACCAGCCGAGGCGCGCTCCACGACTTGCCGAGTTCCTTCTGGAAGCAGCGCTTGGGAACGATCTCGACGCCGGACTTCGATAGCGTGTCGTAGCGAGCCAGCTTTTCGGGGTAGCGCGAGATCGTCGTCGGCTTGTACGACAGCGAGAGGAAGAAGTTGTCGGTGAGACTCAGCGCGAACAGCTCCTCGATGTCCCTCGCCCGCGCCAACCGCTCGACGCCGAGCACGACCTGGCTGCCCAGCCCTTTTCCTTGGTGCGTAGGCGCTACGGCGACCGACGACACCTCGGCCAGCGACGGCGAATACTCCTCGAGCGCGGCACAGGCGATGACGCGCCCGGCGCTGTCGGTGGCAACGACATAGCTGTCGATGCGCGCAGCGACCTGCTCGAACGTTCTCGGGAGCATCAATCCCTGCGCGGCGTACTGCGACACCAGCTCGAGGATCTGCCCGGCGTCGGGGCGCGCCGCGCGCCGCACCGTCGTCAGCGACGAGGCGGAATCGGCTCTCCTGCGAGACAGTCCGGGCTTGGCAGCGGTTGGGAAATTATGCACGAGGAATGTATATATAAACATCCCTCCGGGCGCAAGAGTTCCCCGACGTCGGTCAGTGGCTGGCGAACACCGTGGTCTTCCCGCTCTTGTCGAACGTGAGCACCTGATAGCGCTGGGTCCCCGCGTCTTCCATCCCCGGAGATCCCGCTGGCATTCCCGGAACCGCGAGGCCGGCGACCCGCGGCTTCTGCGCCAGGAGCCGATCGATATCAGCCGCGGGAACGTGCCCTTCGATCAGGTATCCGTTCACGACCGCAGTGTGACACGCGGTCAATGCGTCCGGAACTCCGAGTGTGCGCTTGATCTCTGTCATGTCGGGAGTGTCTTTCGCGTCCACGCGATACCCGTGCTTGATGAGATGCTCGATCCAGCTCTTGCAGCAGCCGCAGCCTGGATCCTTATAGACCGTTATGATCGGCTTCTTCGCTGCCGTCTCGGGCGGAGAAATTCGGGCCGCCGCGGTAGTAAGCGTGAGTGCGATGAACGCCACGGCGAGCGCAATGATCCTGACGGGATGTCTTTTCATGTGGGAATTGATTTGAGTGTCCGCTCGATCTGCTTCTTGTGCCGGCCCTCGTGCTGGCCGACGAATATAAGCCACTGATAAAGATCGAGCTCGCCCAGAATGGGATGAGTGTGCTTGATCTCGCCGAGTGAGAGTCCACTCGCCGAGACTACGGCGGCGCGAAGAGCTTCGCGCGAGCTCTCGAGACCATCGAGCGCCTCGCTGATGTCTATGTTCGTGCGCGGCTGCACTGCTGCCGGCGCTTGCATGACGGCGCTGTCGAGCGCGGCACTGTATCGCTCGAAGGTCGGCATCACTGACGCCGTCGATTTTTCTTCGCCCAGACCCGCCTCTCTCGCCTGGCCGACGCGCTTGGTGATGAGCCGCGCGATCCCCGATTCCACCATGCGCAGGTGCTCGAGAATCTCGGCCACCGACCATCCAGCTGGATCTGCCCGCCGGCAAAGCCGGTCGCCAGCGATGCCCTCGAAGCTCTGAAGGAGCTCTCTGCGTTTCTCTTCCACGAAAGTCATGGTTTCAGCGAGCCTGGCGTGCATCGTTCGTTCCTCCTATCTCCTGAATCTACACACAGATGGCGATCCGGTCGCGAGAGTTTTTCCGTCACTTGAAACGCGCAAGCGTCTGCGGGCGTCATTCTTGCTTTCGGTATATATTCGGTACATAGTTGGTGCCCGCCTCTCGCTGAAAATGACCTTCATCTGCCTCTGGACTCCCGCCGCCGTTCCTCCCCCTCTCGCTATCGGCACAACCACCGCCCAGCCGGAGAACGACCTCCTTCAGCAACTGGTTCCTTCGCTGCTCGGAGTAGCTCCGCGTGTGATGCTGGGAGCGAATGGAATCGTCTGGGCCGATGCGCGCGGGATGAGCGCCGAGTCTTTGGCGAGAGATCTTCTCGACGTTTTTCAGGAGAAGGGAGTGAAGAAGGTGAGGGCCGCCATCTCCATTGCTCCAGTCTCTGCCGAGGTCGCGGCTCGTCATGGAAATGGCGACCTCGTCGCAATCGCGCCGGGGTCGGAGCGCGAATATCTCGCTCCGTATTCCGTCGGCGTGCTCGAGCCATCACTCGCTCTGTCGACGATGCTCGATGGGATTGGGGTGGAGAGCTGCGGAGATCTGGCGGGACTGGATCTCGAGTCT
>JADGQV010000059.1 GCA_017881465.1 Gemmatimonadaceae bacterium | reverse complement strand
CCGCCGCTCGGCGTCACGCTCACCACCCAGCCTTCTTCGTCGGCTGATTCTATTGATGTGGTGCCGGCGTAGAATGAATCGAAGAACGCAGAATCGGAGGCGGCGCCAGCGTATAACAAATCGTGGGACGTGGAATCACGAGCTGGAGCGGGAGGAGCAGGCGCGTCCTGCTGGCCACTCTTTACAGAGTCCTTGGGGACAAAGGCGGCGATGTTCCAGCTCGCGAGCTGTGCGGCGTACGGATTCTTCTCCGCCTGGAATGGGTAAGGGTCGCCCGGCTTGATCGACGCGTCGTTCCTGTTCCAGTCGATCTGCGCGTAGCGTGTTTTCGCGTACTCCTTCGACAGCAATCCCCTCACCGGCTCCTGCGGCGGGAAATACGGATCGCCGTAATAGAAGTCGCGGTCCGCGAACGCCAGACTCATCGTCTGATAAATGAGGTGCAGGTACTTCGGCGAATTGTATCCCATGCTTTTTACATCGGCGTTCTCGAGAATGTTGAGCGCCTGGAGCATCGCCGGTCCCTGCTGCCAGATGGGGAGCTTGTAAACCTCGATTCCCTTGTAGCTCACATGCAGCGGCTCCTCGATGCGGACCTTCCAGTTGGAGAGGTCCTGCATGGTGAACAATCCACCATCCTCACGCGCGCCGCGCACGAGCTCGCGCGCGATGTCTCCCTTGTAGAAGCGGTCGTACGCCGCGTAGATGGCCTGCTTGCGCGTCTTTCCGGCCCGGAGTGACTGCTGCTCCATCTCAACCAGTTTGCGCCAGGTGGCGGCAAGATCCTTCTGTACGAATATCTCGCCCGGCTCCGGCGCTTCGCGCGCGCTGCCCGGGTGTGTGAGCATGATCTGGGGCGAATACTTCCATCTCTTGATCCAGCTCTTGTTCCGCTCGATGGTGTTGGTGAGCTGGGCTTCGATCGGATAGCCGTCCGCCATCTGGATGGCGGGCGCCAGCACCTGTGCCAGCGACATCTTCCCATACTCGGCCAGCATCGTCAGCAATCCGCCGACGGTTCCCGGAGTCACCGCTGCGAGCGGACCATACTCCGGCGGAAACATGTACCCTTTGCTTCTATAAAATTCCTTTGTCGCTCCAGTAGGCGCGACACCGAGCGCATCAATGCCGATGACTTTGCCGGTATGTGGATTGTAGATCAGAGCTTGCGTCTCGCCGCCGCAAGAGAGCGTGTCCCACATGGTGCATCCCGCGGCCAGCATGGCGGCGGCCGCGTCAATGGCGTTGCCACCCTTGGCAAAGATCTGAGCGCCCGCGCTCGCCGAGAGCGGCTTTCCTGTGATTGCCAGCCAGTGCCTGGCGTGGAGCGGCGGTTTCTCGGTCGGGCCGGTGCGAGGGTCGGCGTATTGTCTTGCGTCGCCCGACCTCGCTGTTCTTTGCGCTCCGAGAGGGAGCGTGCTCAGAGGGAGAGCGGCGACGATCGTGAGAAGTCGAAGGTGGGCGCGAATCGACATGTGGTTTTCCCGGGTCATGCGTGATGAGTACAAGTTTTTCGACTCCCTTCAGGGAGAAGCAACGGGCACCGCTGCCTTTCTTCCGTCGTCAATCCCAAGGCCGAGCACGATCGTTCCGAAGACAAGCGCCGCCGATGTGAAGAGCGGGACAGTCTTCCCGAAATGATCGTAGGAGAAACCCGCCCAGAGCGGGATGATCACCCGCGACAATCCGCCGAACGTCTGCTGCACTCCCATGTATAGCCCGCGCTCCCTGCTCGAGATCACGCGCGACAACATCGACGTCACGCACGGAAACGTGAACGCCGTGCCGAGCGGGATCAGCGCCACCGCGATCGCGAGCGTGAAGTAGCCGCGCGCGAGAGGGAGCGCCGCCAATCCCGTCGCGAGGAGGACGAGTCCGATTCTCGACAGTTGCGCTTCCCCGTATCGATCGACCATGCGTCCCAAAATTCCGGCACGGGTCACGACCGAGATCACGCCCACGTAGGTGTAGAAGATCCAGATCTGGTCCTTACCAACGTCGAATCTGTCATGAAGAAATACCGCCAGAATCGCCATCAGCGCCGAGAACGCGCCCATCGCGATCGCATAAATCCAGATCAGGCGCGGCGCGGGCTCGCCCGCGTGCGTGATCACGTGGGCAATGACGGTCCGCGATGCACGTGGCTTCTTCTCGTGCGCTTCTGTCATGTCGCGTGATTCGCGCAGGAATTTCCAGGCGAAGAAAATATTCACCAGACACAAGCTCGCGGCTGCGAGGCCAGGTCCGCTTCTGCCGAACTTCAGCGCCACTCCTCCCAGCGCGGGTCCGATCGCAACGCCGACATTCGTCGCGGCGGAAAGCCAGCCGAGCGCCTTGGCGCGATTGTCGGGCTCGACGGAGTCAGCGACGTATGCCTGAATGACGCCAACCGTCCCCCCACCCGCGCCCTGAACGACGCGCGAAAGCAACAGCAGCCAGATCGAGGTCGCGTACGCGAAAACCACGTAAGCGAAGCACGCAGCAGTGAGTCCGACGAGCAGAGCGGGCCGCCTGCCGTATCGATCGGAGAATCTTCCCCATAACGGAGCGCTGAGCAGCTGCGCCGCGGTAAACGCACTCATGAGAATCGCGACTTCAAACCCGCCGCCTCCCATCTCCAGCGCGTAGAAGGGCATCAGCGGGATGATCATCAGCAATCCCACCATGTCTACGAAGTTCGTGATGATCAGCACGAACAACTTGCCGCTCGCGACCCTCGACACGTGCCCGCCCATCGCCGACGCTCTACCTCGCAGCGCCACCTAGTCCTCCACCTTGCCCAGCGCGGCGGGAGGAACCGCTCTGCCGACCACGCCGGCGAGCGCGATGATCGTGAGCGCGTACGGAATCATCTCGATGAACTGCGACGGAATCGCGTGACTTCCCTGCAATTGTATCTGGAGCGTCTCGGCCGCCGCGAACAACAGGCACGCCAGCGCGGCCCGAATGGGATCCCATCGTCCGAAGATCACCGCCGATATCGCGATGAATCCGCGGCCCGCGGTCATCTGGTCGGTGAACTGATGCTGATCGAGGGCGAGATAAACACCGCCCAGCGCCGCCAGCATCCCCGATATCGCCACCGCGACGTAACGCACACGCGTGACGCTCACTCCAACGCTCTCAGCCGCGTCGGGATGCTCGCCCACTGCACGCACGCGCAAGCCGAACGGTGTCTTGTAGATCACGAACGCCATGACCGGGGCGACGATGATCCCGAGCCAGAGCAGCGGATTGTCGAATCCTGCCACGTTGATGTTTCCGCCGAAGCCGGCGACGCGCGGTGAATTGGACGAGCTGGCGAAGAACAGCTTGAGGAAAAATCGCGTGACTCCGATCGCGAGCAGATTGATCGCGACTCCAACGACCACCTGATCGGCGCGATAACGGATGGTGGCAACGGCGTGAATGAGCGAAAAAATCAATCCGCCCAGTATCCCGCAAAGGACGCCGACCCACGGGCTTCCCGAATAGTTGGTGCCGAGCACTGCGGCGAACGCACCGCTCAGCATGAACCCCTCGAGCGTGAGGCTGACGATGCCGGCGCGTTCCGCGACCACTCCTCCGCTTGCGGCAAACAGATACGGAACGGCGATCCGTATCATCTGCGTGAGAAACGAGATGGGATTCACGCGTCGCTCCGTCCGCGCGCGCCGCGCAGGATTCGTCTCACTTCGGGCACCGCCATGGCGACCGCGAGAATGACAACGCCCTGGAGCACGTCCATCATCTGCTTCGGCACGAACGCGTGGATCGCCAGGCCGCCCTGCGAGAGGGTCGCGAAGAAAAACGCGGCGACGAGTACGCCGAGTGGATGGTTCCGGCCAACCAGAGCCACGGCGATTCCCAGAAAGCCCGCGCCGCTCGCGAAGCCATCCTCGTAGTAGTGCTTGTAGCCGAGGACGTAGTTGATCCCGCCGATCCCCGCGATCACGCCCGAAAACGTGAGCGCCCGCATCCAGACTCGGCCGACGCTGATGCCGCCGTACTCCGCCGCCTGTGGCTGGAGCCCGACCGCCCGAAGCTCGTATCCGCCGCGCGCGCGAAAGAGATAGAACCAAACCGCGAACGCGACCAGCACAGCCACGATCAGCGCGAGATTGGCGGCCGATCCGTGGAATCGCGGATCGATGTCCGCGAGCCTGGGCAGCACACCGGCGTGGATCTCCGGAGTGTGCAGGGTCTCCGGTACGTGCAGGTGCCCCGCGATGAACCAGTTGAGCAGCGCCAGCACGATGAAGTTGAGCATGATCGTGACGATGACTTCGTGTGCGCCGAATCTGGTCTTGAGATACGCCGGAACCGCTCCAACGACTCCACCCGCGAGCCCGGCGGCAATCATGCAAACGAGAAGCGCGAGGATGAGCGGTGTGCCGACCGGGAGCGCGAGTCCCATGAGAGCGGCGCCGAACCCCCCCGCGGCGAGCTGGCTCTCTCCTCCGATGTTGAACAGTCCGGCGCGCAGACCGAACGAAACCGCCAGGCCCGTGAAGGCGAGAGTCGTCGCCTTGTACAGAACCTGTCCGAATCCGTAAGCGTTGCCCCACGTCCCCTCGAGCAGGAGCCGATACACCGCCGCCGGCGACTGACCGTAGCTCAGAATCAGAAGATCGCCGCAGATGAGCGCGACGAGCAGCGCAACGAGCGGCGGAATAAGCGCTTCTTGGGCGCGCTCACGCCAGGGTGCGGCGGTAAACGTCGGCTGAACGCCTTCCGTCATTGACGTCGCGCTCACGCGGCGTTGCCTTTCTTGGTGCCGATCATGTACTCGCCGAGCACTTCTTCGCTCGCTTCGGCGGCGGGCATCATGACTGCGAATTTGCCGCGGTACATCACCGCCACGCGATCGGAAAGCGCGAGCACTTCGTTCAGCTCAGCGCTGACGAGAAGGATCGCTTTCCCCTGGGCACGCGCATCCAGCAGCTGCTGGTGAATGAACTCGATTGCGCCGACATCCACGCCGCGTGTCGGCTGCGACGCGAGCAAGACTGAAAACTCACGCCCCATCTCCCGCGCGACGATGATCTTTTGCTGGTTGCCACCCGACAGCGCGCGCGCGGCGAGAACGGGGTTAGGGGGCCTGATGTCGAACGACGAGATCTCTTGTATCGCGTTCTCCATTACGCGGGTGCGGTCGATGATCCCGCGCCTCGAGAAATACTTCTGCACCCCGAGAATCAGGTTGTTGGCGACGGTGTACTCGAGAATCAGTCCGCGCCGCTGCCTGTCCTCGGGTATGTGCGAGAGGCCGGCATCGTGACGCTGCGCGACGCTGCGGCGCGTCATATCCACGCCATCGATCAGGATGTCGCCGGCGAAAACCGGCCTCAAGCCGGCGAGCGCTTCAATCAGCTCGGTCTGCCCATTTCCCTCGACGCCGGCAATGCCGAGTATCTCTCCGGGTTTCACGCTGAAGCTGACGTCGTCGATGACGCGGATGCCGCGCGATCCCACGACGATGAGATTCCGCGCTTCGAGACCCTGATCGGGCTGCGGGCCGGCGGGACGACCACTTGGCTGGACTCGCTTTCCGGCGGAGAGCGAGACTTCGCGACCAACCATGAGTCGGGCGATCTCGGCTGGTGTCGTTTCCGACGTCTTGACGCGCGCCACCGTCTGGCCCGCCCGCATCACGGTAATCGTGTTCGAAATCTCCACGACTTCATCGAGCCTGTGCGTGATGAGAACGATGGTGTCGCCTTTGTCACGCAGGCGGCGGAGCACTGTCCACAGCTCGCGCACCTCGGGGGGAGAAAGAACCGCGGTGGGCTCGTCGAGAACGAGAATCCTGGCGCCGCGAAACAACACCTTCAGAATCTCGACTCGCTGTGCCTCACCGACCGATAGGTCGGAGATGAGTCTGTCCGGCGCAATGACGAGCCCGGTTTCAGTCGAGAGCTTGCGCACATCCTCGGCGGCGCGCTTGTAATCGAGAACTATCCCTCGCGTCTTCGGTTCGCATCCAAGCACGAGGTTCTCGGCCACAGTCAGCGTCGGAACCAGCATGAAGTGCTGGTGAACGATGCCGATTCCTGCCGCTATCGCCTCATTGGTCGACCATCCCGTCACATCGCGACCGTTCACCTCGACATGCCCCGCGTCCGGCTTCATCAGGCCGCCGAGTATGCGCATGAGCGTCGATTTGCCGGCGCCGTTCTCGCCGACGAGGGCGTGGATCTCGCCGGGCATCACCTCCACCGACGTGCCGCGATTCGCTCTGATCGCGCCGAACGATTTGTCGATCCCCTCCATCCGGATCGCGGGGACAGCCGAGGTCTGCCCCCGCGCAGATTCGCCGGTCGACGCGGGCCCGCCAGTCATCGCGTGCTGGGTACCTTGATGCGTCCAGCGATTATCTCCTGCTTCAGCTCCTCGACGCGGGCGCGCACCCCGTCGGGGATGAGCCCGCGATTGCGACTGTCGTAAATGTATCCGACGCCGCCTTCCTTCAATCCAAAGGAGTAAATGCCTCCCTTGAAAGTGTGGTTCTGTACCCTGCTGATCGCATCGAACGTCGCGGTGTTCACGCCTTTGACCATCGAAGTAAGAACGTGTCCCGGCGCATCGTCGTTCTGATCGGAATCCACTCCGATGGCGAGCTTGTTGGTCGCGCGGGCGGCTTCGAACACGCCTTGTCCGGTCGAGCCGGCCGCGTGGAAGATCACCTCGACGCCCTGGTTGTACTGGCTGAGCGCGAGCTCCTTGCCCTTGCCGGGATTCTTGAACGCGTCGGGCGTCACACCAGCGTACTGCACGATTACCTCGCAGTCGGGACACACCTTCTTTATGCCGGCGCGATAGCCCGCCTCGAATTTGTGGATAAGCGGAATGTCCATCCCACCCACGAACCCGACTTTCTTCGAGTGACTGACGAGCGCCGCCAATGCGCCGACGAGGTACGATCCTTCTTCCTCGCGGAACTTGAGCGCGGCGACATTTGGCGGCGGAGGGATCACATTGCCATTCGCGTCAGTCGCTAGCGCGTAGTCGATTCCCGCGAACGCCGTGTTCGGATACTCCTTGGCGAGATTGGCGAGATCGTCGGTGAAGATGAAGCCGACGCCGATGACGAGGTTCATTCCTTCGGCCGCCAGCAGTCTCAGTCCCGCTTCGCGATCGGCTCCCTCGCCGGGCTCGATGAAGCGGATATTGGAGCCGAGCATCTTCGTGGCGCTGTCGGCCCCGGCATAGGCGCCGTCATTGAACGATTTGTCGCCCCGACCACCCACGTCCAGGACGATTCCGACGCGAACCGGCGACGTCTCCTTTCCCTCGGCCTTGGCGTTCCGACGGGTGAAGAGGAGCGCAATGTGTACGGCGAGCAGGAGGAACGTGACGAGGATCAGCTTTCTCATCTGAACAGAAGAATCGCCCAGAACACAGCCGGTTGCAAGACGAGCTACCCCCTTTCAAACGCATCATATCACGCATTGATTTCAACGCATGACCGAGCGGATACGGACGCGCTTTCTTGTGGTGGGGAGCGGAATTGCTGGACTTCACACCGCATGGCGCGCTTCCGCCGACAGCGACGTGATGGTGCTGACCAAGCGATCGCTGTTCGACAGCGCGACGGCGTATGCCCAGGGTGGAATTGCCGCCGCGCTCGGCGCCGGAGATTCACCCGAGCTGCACCGGCAGGACACTCTCGCCGCCGGCGCGGCGCTCTGCGATGCGAAGGCGGTTGAGGTCCTGGTCGAGGAAGGACCCGCGCGGGTGCGCGAGCTGGCGACGGCCGGCGCGCGCTTCGATCTCGAGCCCGGCGGAAACTTCAAGCTGGGTCGCGAAGCCGCGCACTCGAGGCGGCGGATCGTCCACGCCCACGGAGATCAAACGGGGGCCGAGGTCGCGCGCACTCTGATCAAGCGAGTGAAGGAGAGCGAGCGGATCGAAGTCCTGGAGAAGGCGCGAATCCTGGATCTGATCGTACAGGACGGCGTGGTTTTCGGGGTGAAGGCCGCTATCGCGGGAAAACCGGTCGAGATCATCGCTGATGCGACGGTCCTGGCGACGGGAGGTTGTGGACAGGTCTATCGCTATACCACGAACCCGGAGGTCGCGACCGGTGATGGCTACGCGATAGCGCACCGCGCCAGCGCCAAGCTGGCGGACATGGAGTTCGTGCAATTCCATCCGACCGCGCTCGACACGGCCGAGAATCCGCTGCAACTGATTTCGGAAGCCGTGCGGGGCGAGGGCGCGATCCTTGTCAACGAAGAGGGCGAGCGATTCATGCTGAAGAAGCATCGACTCGCTGAGCTGGCGCCACGCGATGTCGTGGCGCGCGAGATCTTTCGCCAGAAAGCGGGAGGCAGGCACGTCTGGCTCGATGCGCGGATGCTGGCCCCCACGTTCGAGGAGCGCTTTCCCGGAATTTTCGCCATCTGCCGTGCACGCGGCCTCGATCCATCCAAAGATCTGATTCCCGTCACGCCGGCCGCGCACTACATGATGGGAGGAATCGTCACAGATCTGCGCGGTCGGGCGAGTCTCAACCGTCTTTATGCGTGCGGCGAAGTCTCACGAACGGGAGTGCACGGCGCCAACCGGCTCGCATCGAACTCGCTGCTGGAAGGGCTCGTCTTCGCCGAGCGCGTCGCGCGCGACATGATCGACACGAAGAAGCTGACGACACCTCCGCGCAAGAAAAACTGGGAGGTCCCGGTGCTGCGCGACCGCGGCGCGGCGCAGGTCGCCGCCGACAGTATCCGGCAGGTGATGTGGGACTACTGCGGCATCGATCGGAGCGCCAAAGGGCTGAGACTCGGGCACATCAAGCTCACCGAGATCGAGTCACGTCTCCCGCAAGGAGCGACCGAGGAGGCGAACATGGTACAAACGTCTCTCCTCATCGCCGACGCCGCGCTGTTGAGAAAGGAGTCGCGCGGAGGCCATTATAGAAGTGATTTTCCGCGCGCAAAACGAAAGTGGAGCGGCAAGCACATCGAATGGTAGATACGACTGACAACCCGTACGCCGAGCTGCAGGAAGAGATCAGGCACCTCGCGAGAGAGCGCAATGCGGTGATCATCGCGCACAACTACGAGCGCGCCGAGGTTCAGGACGTCGCGGATTTCGTCGGTGACTCGCTGGGACTGAGCCGGGAAGCCGCCAAGACGAAAGCAGACGTGATCGTCTTCTGCGGCGTCCACTTCATGGCGGAAACAGCGGCGGTTCTCTCGCCGCAGAAGACCGTGCTGCTTCCCGATCTCGCCGCTGGATGCTCGCTGGCTGCGACCATCAACGCGGAGCAGCTGCGGGAGTGGAAGGCGGAGCACCCGGGCGCTGTCGTCGTCTCCTACGTCAATACCACCGCCGAAGTGAAGGCAGAGAGCGACTACTGCTGCACGTCGGGCAACGCGGTCGAGATCGTGAACTCGATCCCCGCCGACCAGGAGATCCTCTTTCTTCCCGATATATTCCTCGGCGCGCACGTGCGGCGCATCAGCGGCCGCAAGAACATGCACGTGTGGATGGGAGAGTGTCACGTGCACGCCGGGATCGACCCCGAGGACATAAGGCTCCAGAGAGCGGCGCATCCCGGGGCGGAGTTCCTGATTCACCCCGAGTGCGGCTGCGCCACCAGCGTCGTGGAGGCCGTCTCGGCGGGAGACATCGATCCGATTGGTGTTCAGATCCTTTCGACCGAGGGGATGATCAAGCGTCCGAAAAATTCCCCCAATGACGAATTCATAGTCGCCACCGAAGTCGGAATTCTGCACCGACTCCGGCGCGAGAATCCAGGCAAGACGTTTTACCCCGCGAATCCGGACGCTGTGTGCGCGTTCATGAAGGTGACCACGCTGCCGAAGGTACTGAGATCACTCCAGCAAATGGAGCATCGCATCACGGTGCCCGCGCCCATTGCCGCGCGCGCGCGTCGCGCTATCGAGCGGATGGTCGCGATCGGCGGACAGACGCCACGCTCGCCGGTTCCGGACGCCTCGCAAGATCCCGGCGAATGAACAAACGGCGGGAAAGCGAGCTCGCCGCCCATGGGTTCGTCTGGGAGGAAGAGCTTCATTTCCCACTTACGAAAAACGAGCTCACCACAATCGTCTCGGGCGCCTTGCAGGAAGACGATACCAGGCACGACATCACGACCGCCGCAACGGTAATGTCGAATCGGCGCGCGAGATGCAGGCTCGTTGCCAGGCAGACAGGGGTGATCGCCGGACTCCCTCTCGCGTGCGAGGCGTTCGAGCAGCTCGACCCCGCCGTGACGATGCGAATCGAGCACGCCGACGGAACGCGCATCCGTCCGGAGACGCCGGTGATGTTCCTGTCGGGTCACGCGCGCGGGTTATTGTCGGCCGAGCGAGTGGCGCTCAACTTCGTGCAGCGATTGTCGGGAATCGCGACGCTGACGGCGCGATACGTCGAGGCGATAGCGGGGACGGGCGCGCACATCCTCGACACGCGGAAGACGACTCCACTGTTTCGTCGCCTCGAGAAATACGCCGTTCGCGCGGGCGGAGGGCTGAATCACCGAATGGACCTGTCCTCGGCCGTTCTGATCAAGGACAATCATCTCGCGGCGGTGGATGGAGATATCGCCCTGGCCGTGAGTCGGGCGCGAGCGGTCGCTCCCGCCGGGATCAAAATTGAAGTGGAATGCGACAGGCTCGATCAGGTTGGCGCGGCGATGGATGCTGGTGCCGACATCATCATGCTCGACAACATGCAGTTGATGGATCTTCGCGAGGCGGTGAAACTGGTGGATGGACGCGCAGTGACGGAGGCGTCGGGCGGGGTGACGCTCGATACCGTTCGCTTCATCGCGGAGACTGGAGTGGATTGGATCTCGGTTGGTGCGTTGACGCATTCAGCGCCGGCGCTCGATCTCGCACTGGATTTCGATTGATGCCGGCGGACGTCTGCGACGTCTGCGGCTCGGCCAACATCAAGGAGATCAAGTGCAAGTTGATCTGTCAGAACTGTGGGACGATTTTGAGAAGCTGCGCCGATCTCGGAGCAATCACGCCTTCAATTGAGGTGAATCGACATGGATCGTAGAAACTTCGTGCGCCTGGGCGCCATCGCCGGCGCCATGGTAGTCCGCGGAAAGCCGGTGGCGGGTGAGACGCTGACCGATCGTGAAGCATCCGAAGCGCTTCGCGCCGGGCGCCGGTTTGCCGTTCCTCCGTTCGAGCTCGAGGAGGCGACGCTGTCTGACCTTCAGGCGGGGATGGCGGCCGGAAGGATGACCGCGCGATCCATCACGCAGCTGTATCTGGATCGCATCGCGGCTCTAAATCTTAGTGGTCCAGCGCTGCGCCACGTGCTCGAGACCAATCCCGATGCACTCTCGCTCGCTGATTCGCTGGATCAGGAACGGAAGGCCGGCAAAGTTCGCGGTCCCCTGCACGGCATTCCGATCCTGCTCAAGGACAACATCGATACCGCCGACCGAATGACGACCACTGCGGGATCGTTGGCCATGGCGGGATCCATTCCGCTCCAGGACGCATTCATCGCGGCCAAGCTCAGGGCGGCGGGCGCGATTCTCCTCGGAAAAACGAATCTCAGCGAGTGGGCGAACTTCCGCTCGACGCATTCTTCGAGCGGATGGAGCGGACGGGGAGGTCAGGCAAAGAACCCGTACGTGCTCGATCGGAATCCCTGCGGCTCGAGCTCGGGCTCGGGAGGAGCGGTATCGGCGAACCTCTGCGCCGCCGCGATAGGAACGGAGACGGACGGCTCGATCGTTTGTCCGTCGTCCGCCAACGGCATCGTCGGAATCAAGCCGACGCTCGGCCTCGTGAGCCGAGCGGGAATCATCCCGATCGCGCACAGTCAGGACACGTCCGGTCCAATGGCGCGAACGGTGAGAGACGCGGCGATCATGCTCAACGTCCTGGCGGGCATCGACCCGCGGGACCCCGCGACATCAGCCGGCCACTCGCGTGGCCAGGTGGATTACACCAGGTATCTGGACCCCAACGGATTGCGAGGCGCGAGAATCGGCGTCGCGCGGACCAAGTTCTTCGGCTACAGCGATGTCACCGACAAGGTCATCAACGATGCGATTGAGGGCATGAAGGCGCAGGGCGCGGTGATCGTCGACCCCGCCAACATCGCGACCGCCGGAAAGTTCGACGACAGCGAGTTCGACGTGCTCCTCTACGAGTTCAAGGCCGATCTCAACAAGTATCTCGCCTCACTCGGTCCCAAGGCGCCCGTAAGGACGCTGCAGGACATCATTGCCTTCAACGAGCAGCACAAGGATACGTCGATGCCGTGGTTCGGGCAGGAGATCATGATCCAGGCTCAGGCAAAGGGCCCGCTCACCGAGAAGAAGTACCGTGACGGTCTGGCGAAGGATCTCAAGATGTCGCGCACCGATGGCATCGATGCGACGATGAATAAATACAAGCTCGACGCGATCGTGGCGCCCACCGGAAGTCCGGCGTGGGTCACGGATCTGCTCAACGGCGATCACTTCTCCGGCGCAAGCTCGACACCAGCGGCGGTCGCGGGCTACCCGAACATCAACGTGCCGGCCGGGTTCTCACACAATCTCCCGATCGGCATCTCGTTCTTCGGCCGGGCGTACAGCGAGCCGACTCTGATCAAGCTCGCCTATGCGTACGAGCAGGCCAGCAAGCACCGGCGGGCACCGACCTTCATTCCGACACTGGCCTCAGAGTAGGGATACATCCGCTCAGATGCGCCGCTCTGACGACGAGATTCGGGTACCGTTCACGCCGAAGAGGGCATTGCGTCGCGCTGCCTCAGCCAGCGCCAGTGGATGCCGAAAAGAACTCCGGCGAGCACTATGAGAAGGAGGTTTCCGACGAGCGAGCGGATCGCGCGGAAGCGTGCGTTTCCAATCGCTGTCTCGCGCTCGGCGTCGTAGAGGCGTCGCAGCTCGGCGTCGGATGATGTGGTGTCAGGGGCTCCTTTACCGAGAACCAAGCCCGCCGGCATCGTACCGCCTTCTACTCGCATGGCGGGCTGACGTCTCGCCTCCATCTTGTACACTTCGAAATTCGTGAGCGTACGTCCCATCCTTCCGCTCTCTGCGCGAATGGGATCGCTCAGGTCGATCGCGGAGTCGACGACCTGCTTGATGGCGATGAGCATCACGATGACGGTGATGAAGCAAACCGCGTAGCCATACGCCTGCCCAATACGACTGTTCATGCGATCCATGATGACCCTCCTTCAAGCGGTGGTGATTGTTCCGGCCTTTGCCGCGCTCTCCAGTTGATCCGACAGCATATCCGGATCCGTTACTGGTTTGTCGCAGGTGTAACCGCGACAGACATAAGCGGTCGGCCTGTTGTCGACGAGTGGGCGATTCTCCAACAGCTTGACCGTGGAGCGCGACCCTGGAGCCCCGCCCGCCAGCACGAGTGATGGAACGTACCGCTCGGCCACCGTGCGCTCCAGTGCCCTGAAGCCCACATGTGGTTTCTCTCCGACGAGCGCAACCTCGATCGCGCCGTAGAGCTCCATGTCCGCGCAGCCGAGCAGGTGGCCGAACGCGGTGGGGAAGCGAAGCATTGGCTCGGCGAGAGTCTCGAGCGCAAAAGCGGCGCGGCGGTGGTACTCGCTGTCCTGCTGGAGTTCGGCGAGGTAGAGGAGAAGCTCGACGGCTAGCGATGTCCCGGAAGGAGCCGCGTTGTCGGTGACATCGCGAGGCCGCGTTATCAGCTGCTCAGCGTCGCGCGCGGTATCGAAGAATGCGCCGACCTCATCGTCCCAGAACCATTCGATCATAGCGTCCGCGATCTCCCGCGCCCGATCCACCCAGCGTTCGTCGAAGGTAAGCTCGTAGACGGCGAGAAATCCCAGCGCGACTGCGGCGTGATCCTCGAGGAATCCGCTGATGCGCGTCACGCCTTCCTTGTGCGAGCGCATCACTCGCCCTTTGCGAACCATCTCGCGCGCCAGGAACTCAGCATTTCGTACCGCCAGTTTGGCGAAGTCATCTCGACCAAAGGCTCTCGCTGCGGTGGCGACGCCTCGGAGCATCAAGCCGTTCCAGGAGGCGAGAATCTTCTCGTCGCGGCCGGGCCAGGCACGTCGCGCCCGCGCGTCGTAAAGAATCCGTCGCGCCCGCTCGAGGATGGCGTCGAGCGTCTCCTCATGCACTCCAGCGCGTGCCGCCACGGCGGCGCGGTCCGACCTCACGAAGAGAATGTTCATTCCTTCAAAGTTTCCGCCGCGCGTCACGCCGTAATAAGTCTTGAACGCGGGGGAGTCGGCGCCGAGCAGGGAATCGAGCTCGTCTCCGCTCCAGACGTAGAATTTGCCTTCGTGCCCTTCGCTGTCCGCGTCGAGTGAGGAGTAAAAGCCGCCTTCGGGCGCGGTCATCTCGCGGCTGAGCCACTCGACGGTCTCGATCGTTACGCGGCGGATCTCTTCGTCTTTGGTCGCCTGCCACAGGTTCGCACCGAGTCGCGTGAGAAGAGCGTTGTCGTAGAGCATCTTCTCGAAGTGCGGGACGAGCCAGCTCGCATCGACCGAGTAGCGCGCGAA
>JADGQV010000146.1 GCA_017881465.1 Gemmatimonadaceae bacterium | reverse complement strand
CAGGCAGTGTACGTGGGTGACCGGCCCGAAATCGACGCACGCGCGGCCGGCGCCGCCGGAATGCGCTGTTACATCATCGATCGCGCGGGGGCACACGGTTCGGGGTGGACGGGAGTGCGCGACTACAGGGAGCTGGGGCGCCTGCTCGCCAACGATGCCGACTAGACAGTCGACCATCCGCGGTCTTTTTGAGATCGCGCGCGTGGATCACTGGTTCAAGAATGTGTTCGTGCTGCCCGGCGTGGTCGTTGCCCTGGGCTTTGCTCCCTTGAGTGCCGACGCCTCGGCGATCAGAACTTTTCTCATGCGGCTCGTCCTCGGGCTCGTGGCCGTATGCCTCGTCGCATCGAGCAATTACGTCCTCAATGAGGTGATGGACGCTCCGTTCGATCGGCATCATCCTGAAAAGAGCCAGCGTCCTGTACCGTCAGGCAGGGTGAATGTTCGGCTCGCGTACCTCGAGTGGTTGGTGCTCGCTGCAATCGGAATTGGTATGGGCGCTTTACTATCACGAGGGCTCGGCCTGGCACTCGCCGCACTCTGGGCGATGGGCTGCGTCTACAACGTTCCTCCGATCCGGAGCAAAGATATTCCGTACGTCGATGTCCTCTCCGAGGCGGTGAACAATCCGCTGAGGATGCTGGTGGGCTGGTACATCGTGAGCCCGGGCGGGCTCGCGCCAGTTTCCCTTCTCGTGAGCTACTGGATGGTTGGCTGTTACTTCATGGCCATCAAGCGCTTCGCCGAGTACCGCCACATTGGTGATCGTAGCCGAGCGATAGCATATCGCCGCTCGTTTGCGGGGATCACAGAGGAGCGCCTGCTCATCTCGATCGTGTTTTACGCGTCCGCTGCGATGCTCTTTTTCGGTGCCTTCGCCATGCGGTATCGAATTGAGCTTATCGTGTCGTTCCCGTTGATAGCGCTCGTGATGGCGATCTACCTCGCCGTCGGATTTCGCCCGGATAGCGCCGCGCAGCGGCCGGAGGGGCTGTATCGGGAACCGGCGCTCATGGCGGCGGTCGTGGCGTGCACGGTTCTCGTGGCGATACTCTTATTCACGGATCTTCCCAGCGTGAGTCGTGTGTTCGTGCCCACGCTGCCCAAGGCACCCAATGCTTCTGTTCGACCGGCGATCTCCCCCAGCGTGTTACCGTGAGCGGACTCCAGGCGAATAGCTGGTGAGATAGAGATTGAGGGAGCCGAAGGAAAGGCCCGATTTCAGCATCAGCATCATGTGGGTGCTGTCGTCGGCGAGCCACACTTCCGCGTGTCCTTTCTCTGAGAAGATCCCGGCTGTCTTGATCTGCGGCTGCACGACGATCGCGTTGAATGTTCCGGCTGGAACTGTCACCCGCTCTCGCCGAAGTACGTGAATGATGATGGGATTTCCTTCGGGCTGGAAATAGCGATCGAACTTATAGGTGTGGCCGACCTCGAGGGGAACGGTCCGCAGGAAATAGAGAAACGAAGCGTCGTCGAGCGGCTCGCGTACCGACGGGACCTCCGGTTTGTCGAGGCGCGCGTAGGTGGCCCGCTCGGGGTAGATCTCGTAGTCCCTGTCTGCGTGATACCGTCCTTCATTGATGTGCTGCACAAAGCGGAGGGAGGATAACGTCGCGGTATCGAACCAGCTCACAGTGCTATCGCGGACGCGGAAGAAGAGCGTTCCTCCCGAAATCGTGAAAATGGCGCGCCAGGCGGTGTGGCCACGTATTGTGTCGGTCCCCGCGAGCAGCATCGTCCCGTGTCCTACATGCAGCCGCCCAAAACTCACGTCGTACGAGAGACGTTCTCCAGCAGCGAAAGCGCCTTTATTGAGTGATACGACTCCTTCACCGGGCGCGGGCGCTGGGCGCGATTGTGCGGACATCGCGATCGCGGCGACAGTGCCCAGAAGCGGTGCCGAGAGAAAACGGGGGGCGTGTCTCAATCGAGGACGCAGTCTGAAATGCAGAGAAGAACGGAGGAAGATGGGCGCAGATCCAGTCTGCACGCCGGTGTTCGTGTTAAGTCAACCTAACGAGTGCGTTAGGCCAACTGAAGACTACCTGCCGTAACCGGTCTAGCGGTCCGCCATTCCCACCGCGTCGAGCATGAACGCATAACGAAAGGCGCGCTCACGGATTTAGAAGGAGTCGCCTTGCGAGGTTCGCCGGCGGCGTCGAACCGTAGAGGAGCGCGAGGAGGACCGGATAGGTCACGCTGGGTTTGCCCGTGAGTTTGTCTGGATCGATGACGTCGTGCGGGAGGCGCAACGAGTCCGGAAACTCGAACATCGACACGCGCCCACCGGTGGCCGACCACTGCGCTGCGAGCTCGTCGATTGCGTCGCGGCTTACAGTCCGGTCGTTCGCATTTACAAGAATGCGAATGTCGCGCGCAGCAGGCGCGCGTTTGTCCGCGGCACGCCGAACAGCCGCGCCCAATCGCAACATCTGTCCGACCGCGCGCGTGCTCCAGCCGAGTGTACGATCCGGGCGCAGGCTGTCAGGAGGATCGTTTTTCGAGTAGTTGGGGACTCGCAATGTGAGATTCATCATCGGAGTCGCCACGATGGAGGAGACGTGCGCAAGACCGAGTGTTGGAGCGACGATCACCGCCCGGTCGACCTCCGGTCGGAACTGCGCTGTCCACGCGGCCACGTCGCCGCCGAGACTGAGTCCGAGAACGACGACGGTATCGCCGAGACCGCTCGCAAGATCGATCGCGGCGTCACCGACATCGCGCAGCGCTTCAGCTGTCAGGCGCCCCAGGTCGTCGGCATCTGCTCCCCGGAGCGCGTGCTGGGGAAGTCTCGGGACGAACACGTTGTCACCACTGTCGTAGAGCGTGGCGGCGAGCTTACGAAATTGACGTGGCGAGTTTGTCAGGCCGTGGAACAGCACGAACGCTCGCGGCGTGCGCGTGCCGTGAACTAGGATGATCGACTCGCCACCCGTCACGGCCGCCGTATCGGCACGTCGAAACGCCTTCGCGAGCTGCATCGCTGCCGCGTAATCGCGCGCAGCCTTCGAGTGAGGCCCCAACGAGCGGACGCTCGTGGGGAGCGCCGTGGCCAAACCCAGATACAGCACTGCTGCCCGCCAGAGAACTCCGAAGGGACTGATGCGACTTCCCGGGATCGGATCCAGCAACCAATGCGAGCGAACCATTGGCGATGCCCCGCATGTGAGTTGAGGGTCCGTTCCTGCGGGCAATGTAGCACCTGACTCCGCCGAAGCCTCAGAGCAGGCCTCTTACGGGAGATCGGGGGAAGGGAAGCCGGTCGTCCTGTTTTATCCCGGCGGCTCGGCTGGTGTCAAGCCGCGCATTGAGGTGCCGGCTTGCGGGTTCTAAATTGCAGGTCTATGTCGAACAGAATTCTGCGCCCTCTGCTGGCGCCGGTACTTCTCCTTGCGGTCGCTTCCTGCACACCTGCGCCCCGCGCTCTCCCCACCGCGGCGCACGCGGACTCGACCGTCATCCGCCGCGATATCGAGTTCCTCGCCAGTGACCGACTCGAGGGCCGGCTCGCCGGTACACCGGGGAATGATTCCGCCGCGGCGTATCTAGCCAGACGCTACCGCTCGCTCGGCCTGACTGAGCTGGTGCCGGGTTACCTTCAGCCGTTCGATGCTCTCTCCGCGCAGGATGCGCACATGGGACGCACCCAGCCGCGCCCCACGCAGAACGTCGTCGCGCTGCTGCGCGGTCGAGATCCGGCGCTGCGCGATGAGTATATCGTCATCGGCGCGCACTTCGATCACCTGGGACGCTCGCCGATGTTCGCCATGGATCCAGAAGCCGGGGACGCGATCCGCAATGGAGCGGACGACAACGCATCCGGAACCGCTGCCGTGCTCGACCTCGCCCGATTGCTCAAGGCAAATCCGCCGCGCCGCTCCGTGATCTTCGTCAACTTCAGCGCGGAGGAGCTTGGAGTCCTCGGCTCCAGCTGGTTCGTGAACCATCCGCCCGTTCCGATAGAACGCATGGTCGCGATGCTCAACTTCGACATGGTCGGCCGGCTCAGAAACGACAAGCTGATCGTGTACGGAACTTCGACCGCCACCGAGCTGAAGGCCATCGTCGACAGCGCGAATGCCGTGGCGGGGAGCGCAATGTTCCGCATCAGCGGCGGCGGTGATGGATACGGGCCGTCCGACCAGTCTTCCTTCTACGCGAAGGACATCCCCGTTCTGCACTTCTTCACGGATCTGCACGAGGATTATCATCGCGCCACCGACGATGCTGACAAGATCAACGCGGGGGGCGAGGCGCGCGTGGTGGAGCTCGCGCTCCGCGTGGCGCGGGCAGTCGCCGACCGGCCGGCGCGGCTGACATTCGTGCATATCGCCGCCCCCGTGCGCACGGCTGTTTCCGAAGAGGGCAAGCAGACCTACCTCGGCACCGTACCTGACATGGGTGCCAGCGAAACCAAAGGACTCCTTCTCACCGGCGTGCGTGCCGGCAGTCCCGCCGATTTGGGCGGTCTCAAAGCCGGCGACGTGATTGTCGAATTGGGGGGTGTGGCGGTGAAGGATCTATACAGCTACAGCGACGCGCTCTATGCGCACAAGCCGGGTGATGTCGTGAAGATCGTGGTGCTGCGCGGCGGCGAGCGACTGGAGCTCTCCGTCACCCTGGGTAGACGCGGCGGAGGCTGACGCTTTCTCTACAGACACGCGACAGCGGCGTGCTGAGAATGAAATCCTTTCTATCAACTCCGGCTTGCGGGCCCGCGCCTGCTATCGAGCGAGCAACGACGCAGCGATAGCCGCCTGGCCAAAGCTGATGGCGCCGTCGTTCGGCCCGAGCTGGCGCGGCACGAGCACGCGCAGGCCGCGCGCCTCGAGGCGCCGGCGGACGCCGGCGAGGAGTCGCGCGTTCTGGAACGACCCTCCCCCTAGTGCCACGATATCGATGCCGGCGCCGTCCGCCACGGTGATGGCGACTGCGGCAGCCGCACGGACCAAGCTCTCGTGGAAGCGTGCCGCCAGGAGGCCAGCGTCGACGCCACGCTGGCGCTGCTCGCCGAGTGCGGCGAGCAGAGGAATGGGATCGAGCACGAGAGAGTCGCCGATCGCGCGCACCGGAAACGTCAATGGTTCGGCCGGCTGCGTGCCGGCGAGTGATTCAAGTTCCATCGCCGCCTGTCCTTCGTAGCTGGCGCGCTGCCGGAGGCCGAGAATGGCGGATGCGGCATCGAAGAGCCGTCCCATCGATGACGCGAGTGGTGCGTTGAGCCGCCGCTCGATCTGGCGCTCGGCAGTGGCTCGGTGGTCGGGCTCGACGTCGCGGAACGCCAACTCGAACGCGTCGGCGACGTCGGGCTCCAGTGACAGGTAGCCGAGCGCCACG
>JADGQV010000058.1 GCA_017881465.1 Gemmatimonadaceae bacterium | reverse complement strand
TTTTGTCCCGACTGCTTTCGGGCGGCTGCAGGATCCCGCTCCCCGCCACGAGCTGCGCCGCAAGCACCGTCTGAATCACGCTCGTGATGTTGCTCGTCGCTGACTGCGCGGCACCTCCCGCCGTTGAATCCCCCGAGATTGTCACCAGCCTCGCCTTCGCCAAGGCGTCGGCGATCACTGGAGCGATCAGCGGAATCATCTCGATCTGCCGGTACCGGAAATAGCTCTCGCCGCCGGCCTTGATCGCTTCGTTCACCTTCTGGATGCTTTCGGCGTTGGCCTGCGCGACGGTGGTGATGCGAATTGCTTCTGCGTTGGCACGAGCTTCCGCGTCGATGCGCATTCGCTCCGCGTCCGCGCGCGCCTGAGCGATCTGAGTCGCCTCGAGCTCCGCGACGCGCTGAATACCGAGCGCGGTCTGCTTCTTCGCTTCTGCCTCGGCGATCAACGCGGCGTTCGATGCCTTGGTCTGTTCCAGCTCTCGCTGCTTGTCGGAGATCACCCGCTCCGCCTCGAGTTGCGCTTCCTTGGCCCGACGCGCCTGCTGCGCGGTCACAATGTCCGCGTTCGCCTGCGCTTCCGCAGCCGACTGTCTGCGCCGTGACTCGGCCACTTCCGATTGCACGACCTTGATGTTGAGCGAGTTGAAGGTGAGGCCAAGGTCGGTCAGCTCTCTCGAGCACGCCTTCCTGATGATCACGGCGAGTGGATCGTCGTCGTCCTCCATTCCCAGCGCTGCCTCCGCAACGTGCGTTATCGCCGTCGGTTGGCTCGGCGCGACCGCGAACCCCGCGCCCTGACTGGAGCCCGCGCCGAGCGCGGGTGTCTGACTTCCCGAGTAGAGCTGAGGAGCGGTCTTCGCCGAGAAGAGCTGATCATGGGTTAACAGGTTGATCGCCCGACGCGCCGAGCTCGAGAGCAGATCGATGAGAATGTTCTCCTGGTCCGCCGTGTCCTTTGAGAAGAAACGGTTCGCCGCGGTCTTGATCAGGATGTCGGTGTCGCCCACCGAGACGATCGCGCTCGCGAGAATTCGCACCTTGATCGGCTGAGGCGTGCCGTTCCGGTCGAGGTCCGCCGTCTGGTCGGTGATATCGAGATCGACGTTGATCGCCTTACTGGACAGCGTCGTGCCGGTCGTGAGCAGCGGAACTTCCTTCGACTTTCCCGGCCCGCGATAAATGACGGTGCTGCCCTGTAGCCAGCTCACCATCCGGATGGTTCCCGCTTCCACGTTGCGAAGAAACGAAGAAACGATGAGCGGAATTACTCCGAGCACGCCGACCAGGACGGCGGCGACAATGATCAACATTTGTGTCATGAGTGTTTCCCTTTAGAAACGGTCGGCGTCGCGCGACTCTGTCTCACCGAGACCGATTCGCGACACCGTACAGCGATTGCGCGTATCATCTACTTCCTCGATACGGACGATATCCCCCGCCCGGATTCGAACGCCGGCTTTGCGCTCCTCATTCAGCTGGGTGCCCAGCACCTGTACTACTTCGCCGCCCAGCTCCAGCGAAATCAATCCATTGCCGTTGGCGTCGAATCCTGTCACGGCCCGCCCCTCTGACATAAGCGCCGATTCGAGAGTCTGCGCGGGTTTGGATTCGAATCGGAAAAGCGAGTTGAAGATCGGCCGAACTACGAACGCCTCGAATCCTATTCCGCCGGCAACCGCGATAGGTAGCGCGAGAACGGGTCCGACGAGCCGCTCGACGATCAGCCCGGTGGCGCCAAAGCCGACGAGGAAATTGAACAACACGCGCGGAGAGAGCCACGACCAGACATTCGACTTCCAGCCATCCGGGCGAAGCTCGTGCGCGTGTTCGTGACCGTGCACGTGACCATGGGACGGAGTAATCGAGTGCCCGTGCGGCGCGCCGATGCCGTGCATCTCGTGGCCGCTCGTATCGTGGCCGTGATGTCCCCCGCCGTGGCTGCCTGCAAAACCGAGGAACGCCATGGCAGCCATGCCGGCGGCTCCGAGAACCACACAGAAGATGTATAGGTCCATCTATATGAATGTAGGGAAACCGTCCGCGGAAAATCGCGGACGGACCTCTCCAAATAACCAGCTCAAGCAAAACATCCCCGGACGGATCAGCTCCGTCACGGGGATGTTGTCAGCGTTGCATCTGCTACGCAATCCGCCGGCGGGTTGGGGCTGTGGATCAGCCCTCAAGCCGGCTCAGAGCGCTGGCACGATTCCGCTAAATCTCCTCCGGAACCGCAACAGTCTCCGGCAGCACGAACTCCGGCTCCGCATCGTTCGCCAGTATCTCGGCGATCGTCGGCTCCGACGGAAGCTCCGGCGCGGGTGGCACCGGTGCTCCCTCGATCTCCACTTCCTGGTACCGGTACATGCCCGTGCCGGCCGGGATCAAGTGACCGATGATGATGTTCTCCTTGAGTCCGAGCAGCTCGTCACGCGCGCCACGAATCGCGGCGTCGGTGAGAACACGCGTCGTCTCCTGGAAGCTCGCCGCCGAGATGAACGACTGGGTCGTGAGACTGGCCTTGGTGATTCCGAGCAGCAACGGCTCCGAGACCGCCGGCAGCTCCTTGTGCTTCTTGGCCTTGTCGTTCGCATCCCTGAAGGTCTGCTTGTCGACGTGCTCGCCCTCGAGGAACTCCGTGTCTCCGCTCTCCAGCACGCGCACCTTCTGCAGCATCTGCCGCACAATTACGCCAATGTGCTTGTCGTTGATCTTCACGCCCTGCAGGCGGTAAACCTCCTGCACTTCGTTGAGCAGATACTCCTGAACCGCGCGCGGTCCCTTGATGCGAAGGATATCGTGCGGATTCACCGGGCCTTCGGAGAGACGGTCGCCCGCTCTCACCCAGTCACCGGCGTGCACGCGAAGGTGCTTACCGGCCGGGATCTCGTACAGCTGACCCGGCTCCTCGGTGTCCACCGGGGTGTCCTTCGGAACGACTCTGATCTCGCGCTTGCCGCGCTTGATGTCGCCGAACCTGACCTCTCCATCTATTTCGGAGATAGTGGCCGGATCCTTCGGACGCCGCGCCTCGAACAGCTCCGCCACGCGCGGCAGACCGCCCGTGATGTCGCGGGTCTTGTACGCCTCTCTCGAGATCTTGGCGATGATTGTTCCGGCGCCAATCTTCTTGCCGTCCTCGACCGTGAGCTGCGCGCCGACGGGAATCACGAAGTCTCTGAGGCGCTTTTCTTTCCCGCCTTTCGTCTCCACGATCTCAATGTGCGGGTGCAACTTCTTCTCCTTGTCTTCGATGACGACGGTCTGGCGGAGACCAGTGAGCTCGTCGAGCTCCTCGGACACCGACTCGCTCGGAATCAGGTCGACGAAGCGGAGAGTACCCTCCACGTCGGAGATGATCGGGTTCGTGTACGGATCCCAGCTGAAGATGATCTGATCCTTCTTGACCTCCTCGCCGTCCTTCACCATCAGCGTCGCGCCGAGCGGTACCTGGAGGCGCGCGCCAACGCTGGCGTTGCGCTCGCCGGAGCTCTTGATCGTGAGATCACCCTCGTACGAGGTGACGATCTTATTTCCCTCGGCGTTGGTGACGACCACGAGCCTGTCCCCGTACTCGATCTTCCCCGCGATCTTCGACTTGCGAGCAGTCTGCTCAGCGATACGTGCCGCGGTTCCACCGATGTGGAAGGTGCGGAGCGTGAGCTGGGTTCCCGGCTCGCCGATCGACTGCGCGGCGATGATTCCAACCGCTTCGCCCTTGTCGACCATTCCCATGGTCGCGAGGTTACGGCCGTAGCACATCTGGCAGAGACCACGCTTCGCCTCACATGTAAGCACGGAGCGTATTTTCACGGTTTCGAGGCCTGACTCTTCGATGCCCTTGGCCATGTCTTCGTCGATTAGCTGACCAGCCTCGACCAGCAGCGAACGCTGGCCCGACTCGTCGATCTCGTGAACATCATAGATGTCTTCAGCGGCCACGGTGCCGACGATGCGCTCGGACAGCGGCTCGATGATATCCTCGCCTTCCTTCAGCGCTCCGACCTCGAGGCCGAGGATGGTTCCGCAATCCTCCTCGGTGATCGTCACATCCTGCGCGACGTCGACGAGGCGGCGGGTTAGATAACCGGCGTCCGCGGTCTTGAGCGCGGTGTCGGCGAGACCCTTGCGTGCGCCGTGGGTCGAGATGAAGTACTCGAGCACGGACAACCCTTCGCGGAAGTTCGACTTGATCGGGCTTTCGATGATCTCGCCGATTCCTCCGGTGAGCTTCTTCTGCGGCTTCGCCATCAGTCCGCGCATACCGGCGAGCTGACGGATCTGGTCGCGCGATCCACGTGATCCGGAGTCGAACATCATGAAAACCGGATTGAAGCCATCATTGGATTCACGCATCGCGCGCACCATTGCATCGGCGACGTCGTTGTTGGCGTGCGTCCAGGTATCGATCACCTTGTTGTAGCGCTCACCGTTGGTGATGTTGCCGGTCTGATACGCCTTCTGGAATCTGTTGACGCGCTCCTCGGCCTCTCCCAGAAGGGTTTCCTTCTCGGCGGGGATGTGGAGGTCTTCGATTCCGATCGAGATTCCGCCGCGCGTGGCGTAGCGGAACCCGAACTCCTTCAGGCGATCCAGGAACGGAACGGTTCCCTGCAGCCCGCTCTTGCGATAGCTCTCGAACACCAGCTCACCTAGTGCTTTCTTCTTCATCTCCCGGTTCTGGAAAGGAATCTCCGGCGGGATGATGGCGTTGAAGAGCACACGGCCAACCGTCGTGTCCACCCAGCGCTGGCCTTCGACGTCCTGCACGAAGTAGCGGATGGGCGTGTGGAACGTCACGCGGTCCTGCGACAGCGCGACCTCAACCTCGGCGACGTTGGTGTACGACTTTCCGGTCTTTCCGTTCTTGGCGGTATTCTGGTCGAACCCCGGCGGCGCCTTGGTCGCGAAGTAGCAGCCAAGCACGATGTCCTGGCTGGGCTCGGCGACGGGACGTCCGTCCGACGGCTTGAGAATGTTGTTCGACGACAGCATGAGCAGACGACACTCGAGCTGAGCCTCGAACGAAAGCGGTACATGCACGGCCATCTGGTCGCCGTCGAAGTCCGCGTTGAACGCGGCGCAGACGAGCGGGTGGATTCTGATGGCCTTTCCTTCGACGAGCACCGGCTCGAAAGCCTGGATGCCGAGTCTGTGAAGGGTCGGCGCACGGTTCAGCAACACCGGGTGATCGCGAATGATCTCTTCAAGAATCTCATAGACTTCGGGAGACTCCTTTTCGACGATCTTCTTGGCGCGCTTCACCGTCTCGGCGATTCCCTTCTCGACGAGCTTGTGAATGATGAACGGCTTGAACAGCTCCAGCGCCATCGCCTTGGGCAGACCGCACTGGTGCAGCTTGAGCTCGGGACCGACGACGATGACCGAGCGACCAGAGTAATCGACGCGCTTTCCGAGCAGGTTCTGACGGAAGCGGCCCTGTTTGCCCTTGAGCATGTCGGACAGCGACTTGAGCGGACGCTTGCCGCGGCCACGGATCGCCTTTGAGCGGCGCCCGTTGTCGAACAGCGCATCCACGGCTTCCTGGAGCATTCTCTTCTCGTTGCGGAGAATGACTTCGGGCGCGCGGTGCGAGATCAGCTTCATCAACCGGTTGTTGCGGTTGATGACGCGGCGGTAGAGATCGTTCAGGTCGGACGTGGCGAAGCGGCCGCCGTCGAGCGGAACGAGCGGGCGCAGATCCGGCGGAATCACCGGGATCACGTCCATGATCAGCCACTCGGCCTTGTTGCGCTCCTGGCCTGAATCGCCGGAGTTGCGGAAGGCGTCAACTACTTTGAGCCTCTTCAGCATTTGCTTCTTGCGATGCTGCGAGCCTTCGTCGACCAGACCAGCGCGCAGCTCGGCCGCGACCTTGTCGACGTCGATTCTCTTCAGCAGCTCGCGGACAGCGGGCGCGCCGATATCGGCGAGGAATGCGTTGTCGCCTTCGTCCTTCGCCTTCTGCTTCAGGGTGAGGAACGTGTCTTCGTCGAGCAGCTCGTTCGCCTGGACTTCCTGCTTGCCAGGCTCGATGACGACGTAATTCGAATAGTAGATGACCTTCTCGAGGTCGCGCAGCGTCAGGTCGACGAGATTGCCCATCGGGCTGGGCAGCGTCTTGAAGAACCAGATGTGCGCGACGGGTACGGCGAGCTCGATGTGACCCATGCGCTCGCGACGGACACGGCTGAGGGTGACTTCGACGCCGCAGCGATCGCAGATCACACCACGATAACGGATGCGCTTGTACTTTCCGCAGTGGCATTCCCAGTCCTTGACGGGACCGAAGATGCGCTCGCAGAACAGCCCGTCCTTCTCGGGCTTGAATGAGCGGTAGTTGATCGTCTCGGGCTTTAGAACCTCGCCCCACGACCACCAGGTGCGGAGGCCGGCCATCTCCAGCCGCTCGCGCTCCTTGGAATCCTTAGGGCCGCGCATCTCTTCCGGAGAAGCGATGCGGACCTGGATGTAGTCGAATGAAGATGCCCGCGTCTCGCGCGTGCTACGAAAATCAATCATTAGTTAGTCCTCGCTCCCGTTACCGTTTCTGGAGCCGGCGTTGCCGAGGCCGTAGCCGCTGGTCGGATTCGCTCCCATGCTGACGTGGATTCCGAGCGCCTTCAATTCCTGAACGAGCACGTTGAAGGATTCCGGAATTCCCGGCTCGGGAAGGTTCTGTCCCTTCACGATCGCCTCGTAAACTCTGCTGCGTCCGTTCACATCGTCCGACTTGACGGTGAGAATCTCCTGCAGCGTATGTGCAGCGCCGTAAGCCTCGAGTGCCCACACTTCCATCTCTCCGAAGCGCTGGCCGCCGAACTGCGCCTTTCCGGCGAGCGGCTGCTGCGTGACGAGAGAGTAGGGTCCGATGCTTCGCGCGTGAATCTTGTCGTCCACCAGGTGCGACAGCTTGAGCATGTAGATCTCGCCGACCGTCACGGGGTTGGCGAAAGTCTCGCCGGTGCGGCCGTCGCGCAGCCTCACCTTTCCACCCGCGGAAATTCCCGCCAGACGCATCAGCTCCATCGCCGCGGCGTCCACTTCGACATCGGATTTCTTGGGGCCAAGCGCCACCGCGAGCGCGGGCAACTCCTGACTCGCAAGCACCGAAGCGGGATCGGTATTGCGCTTCTTCTCGATCTGGTTAGCGGCGGTCTTGTAGTGCGCACGGGCCACTGGCTCGTATTCCTCATCGCCCGCCGCGCTCGTGTGGAACGCGATCTGATTGTTCACCTCCGCGGTGTCGCGCTCGGCCAGCTCACGAGCGGCTGCCGAAACGAACTCGCGGATGCGGTTGTAGACATCGCGCGTCTGCGCTGAAACGCCGCGCGCGCCGAGCGAGTCGATCGTGGCATCAGACAGCAGCTTCACACGGTCTTCGTGGTTGCCGCCTCCTTTGACGTCAGCGATGATGCCGCGGATTTCCTCGTCGGAGATCGTGACGCCTTCGACCTTCAGCTCGAGCGCATCGCGAACCCACGCGACCGCGGCCAGCTTCAGCAGCAAGCCGATTTCGCGCTCGTTCGCGCCCTGGAACACCGGAGTCTTGGCGTAGAAGCCGAGCAGACGCGCTGCCCACCCGAGGTGGGTCTCGAGAATCTGTCCGACGTTCATACGGCTCGGAACGCCGAGCGGGTTGAGAACGATGTCGACCGGACGGCCGTCGGGGAGGAAAGGCATGTCCTCCTCGGGAACGATACGAGCAACGATACCCTTGTTGCCGTGGCGTCCGGCCATCTTGTCGCCGACCGAGATCTTTCTCTTCTCGGCCATGTAGACCTTCACGAGCTGGATCACGCCGGGCGGCAGCTCATCAGGCTGCAGCACGCGGTCAATTCTTTCCTCCGCCTTCTCCTCGAGCTTGGCCTTCTCTTCGTTGGCCAGATCGATGATGGTGCGGATGCGCTCGTTCATCTTCTTGTCTTCGACGCGGAACGTCTTGAGGTCCAAAGATGAGATCTTGAGATCCTTGAGCATCGGCGCCGTCAGCTTGGAGCCGGCGGGAATCGCTTCCTCGACCGTACCGGACTTGAGCGCGAGCGAGACCGCCTGACCCTCGAGCAGATCCACCAGCTCGGCGTCGCGTACTTCGTTGACGCGGATTTTCTCCTCACCCTCGAGTCTCCGGATCTCGCCGATTCTCTCGCCGCGATCCTTCTCGACGACCTGGTCCTCGATGCGCGAGAAGATCTTCACATCGATTACCACGCCTTCCATTCCCGGCGGAACCTTGAGCGACGAATCCTTCACGTCCTTCGCCTTCTCACCGAAGATCGCGGTAAGGAGCTTCTCTTCTGGAGAGAGCTCCGTCTCGCCCTTCGGCGTGATCTTGCCGACGAGGATGTCGCCCGGCTTAACGTGCGCGCCGATGCGGACGATGCCGCGCTCGTCGAGATCGCCCAGCGCCTCTTCGGCGACGTTTGGAATCTCGCGCGTGATCTCTTCCTGGCCGCGCTTGGTGTCGCGGACGTGCAGCTCCAGCTCCTGGATGTGGATCGACGAGTAGATGTCGTCCTTCACCAGCCTCTCGGAGAGCACGATCGCGTCTTCGAAGTTGTGCCCGTACCACGGCATGAACGCCACGGTGACGTTGGCTCCGAGAGCGAGCTGCCCCATTTCGGTCGAAGCGCCATCAGCCAGAACCTCACCGGCCTTCACCTTTTGTCCGGTCTTGACGATCGGACGCTGGTTCAGGGCGGTGTCCTGGTTGGTGCGCCAGTATTTCTTGAGGCGGTAGCGGTCGTGCTGCGTAAGTCTTGCGAGCGGTCGGTCTGAATCCTTCCTGCCGCGCTCCGAGGCGCCTGTGTCGACGATGATCTCGTCGGCCGTGACGCTGGTAATGGTTCCGGCGCGGCGCGCAATTACCACTGCGCCCGAGTCGCGCGCGACCTTCTCCTCGAGTCCGGTTCCGACGAGCGGGGTGTGCGGATTGAGAAGAGGAACGGCCTGCCGCTGCATGTTCGATCCCATGAGCGCGCGGTTCGCGTCGTCGTGCTCCAGGAACGGAATGAGCGCGGCGGCGATCGAGACGAGCTGCTCGGGAGCGACATCCATGTAGTCGATGCGCTCTGGCGAAACGAGCGGAACGTCGCCGCGCTGGCGGCAGAGCACCAGCTCGTCAACGAACGTGCTGTCCTCGTTGAGGCGAGCGTTCGCCTGGGCGATCACGACGTCTTCCTCGCGATTCGCATCGAGCCATTCGATATCGGCTGTGACCTTCCCGTTCTTCACGACGCGATACGGCGTCTCTACGAAGCCCAAGTCGTTGACCTGCGCGTAGCACGCGAGCGAGGTGATGAGTCCGATGTTCGGACCTTCAGGGGTCTCGATCGGGCACATGCGGCCGTACTGCGAGTAGTGAACGTCGCGCACCTCGAATCCGGCGCGCTCACGCGTGAGTCCGCCAGGTCCCAAGGCCGAGAGACGACGCTTGTGCGTCAGCTCGGCCAGGGGGTTCGTCTGATCCATGAACTGCGACAGCTGCGACGATCCGAAGAACGCCTGGATCACGGCCGAGACCGTGCGCGCATTGACGAGGTCGTCGAGCGAGATCTTTTCCGGATCGGTGTTGATCGACATGCGCTCCTTGACCAGGCGCGCCATGCGGGAGAGACCAACCGAGAACTGGTTGGCGATCAGCTCGCCGACGGAACGGATGCGGCGGTTGCCCAGGTGATCGATGTCGTCCGTGTAGCCGCGTCCCTCGTGAAGCTCGATGAGGTAACGGATGATCGCGACGAAATCTTCCTTGGTGAGAACCGTCTCGCTGGCGGGACGGTTGGTCATCAGGCGCTGGTTGATCTTGTAGCGTCCCACGCGGCCGAGATCGTAGCGCTTGGGCGAGAAGAACAATCTCTCGAGCGCCTGCCTGGCCGTCTCGCGATTCGGCGCATCGCCGGGTCGGAGGAGCGAGTAGATCTGCTTCAACGCCTCTTCGTCGGTGTGCGTCGGATCCTTTGCCAGGGTGTTCTTGATGAGGGTCGACTCGGCGCGGCCGGACGTCACGAAGACCTGCGCCTTGTTGATCTCGTTCTTCCGCAGCTTGCGGATGAGCGTGTCGGTAAGCGAGTCGCCGACATCGGCGATCACTTCGCCGGTCTCGGGATTGACGGCATCGACCGCGATGATGCGGCGCGTCGGGCGCTCGCCGCGCTCGATGGCGTCGACCTCGTCGCGGAGGTCGATCGTCGTGTACGACGCGAAGACCTTGACCTTGTCGATGTTGAGGCGGCGGAGACGGTTGAAGACCTCTTCCGTCAGCTCGTCGCCTTCCTTGACTATGAGCTCGGACTCTTCGCGCTCCAGCGCAAGCCGTGCTTTCTTGGTCTTGAGCTTGGGCGCCTCGGCGTTGTGGGCCGTACCGGCGAGCGTGATGTCCTCGGCGATGATCGCGCCGAGAACTTCTTTCTGGTCGATACGGGTCTCGCGCTTCCTGACGAGATCGAGCTCGCGCACGGCGAAGAAGAGGCGGAGGATCTGAGAGTTGGTTCCGTATCCGAAAGCGCGCAACAAAGCCGTCGCGGGGAACTTCTTCTTCTTGTCGATGTGCACGTACACGACATCGTGGATGTCGACGGTAAACTCGACCCACGAGCCGCGGAACGGTATGATGCGCGCCGAGATGAGGCGCTGGCCGTTCGGGTGAGTGGACTCCTCGAACACCACGCCCGGCGAACGGTGGAGCTGGCTCACGATTACGCGCTCGGCGCCGTTGATGACGAAGGTGCCGAGTGGGGTGAGGAGCGGAAGCTCACCGAGATAGACTTCCTTCTCGATGATGTTCTTCGGTCTCTTCCCCGCTTCGGTCGTCTCGAAGACGATGAGTTGAAGTGTGGCCTTCAAGGGCGCGGAGTACGTCATGTCGCGCTCGATGCACTCGGCCACGGAGTACTTCGGCTCGCCAAGAGCATAGCTCTTGAACTCGAGGGAGAAGTTCTCGTGTACGTCGGTAATCGGGAACAGGTCCTTGAAGACGCGCTCGAGTCCGATGTCCTCGCGGTTCTGCGAGGCCGCGTCGAGCTGCAACAGTGACTCGAAGGCGCGGGTCTGAATGTCGAGGAGATGGGGCATTTCCATCCCCTGGTCGAGCTTGGCAAAAGAAATCTTCTTCATCAGTTCGGGCATGAATCACCTACAGGCGCAAATAGCCCCGCCCCCGTCTGCCGCGAAATTTTCGCGGATCCGGAGCGGAGCGACTTCAAAACTTCAATTGTGGTACGAGCGGTTGGTCTTGGGTTCATCATCGTCGCAGTGAGAGTAACGGCGCGGGTCACTCGGAGAGGGCGAGCCGTCTCCGGTCGACTCCGCGGTGTTACTTCACTTCGACGGCTGCTCCCTGCTCCTCGAGCTTGGCTCTCATGGCTGCTGCCTCATCCTTCGTCACGCCGGCCTTCACGACGCTCGGCGCGCTGTCAACGAGATCCTTCGCTTCCTTGAGTCCCAGGCCGGTCAGCTCGCGCACGACCTTGATGACCTGGATCTTCTTGGCACCGGCTTCCTTGAGCGTCACCGCGAACTCGGTCTGCTCTTCGGCCACCGCGGCCGCGCCCGCACCAGCGCCACCCGCCGCCGGAGCCGCGCCGACCGGCGCCGCTGAGATCGTGACGTTGAACTTTGTCTTGAAAGCTTCGACGAGCTCGGACAGATCGAGAACCGACATGCTGCCAATCGCTTCGAGAATCTCGTCCTTGCTTATTGTTGCGTTTGCCATTGTTGTTGTTCTCCCGGGAAAAATTAGGCGCCTTCGCGCTGTGACTTGAGCGCGTCGAGCGCGCCTGCGAACATATAAAGAAGGCCGTTGAGCGCGCCGACGAAGGCGGCCATCGGTGACTGCATGCTGGCCGCGAGATCAGCCAGCATTTGCTCGCGAGATGGAAGCGATGCCATGCGCTTGAGCTGCGCATTGTTTATCGCCTTGCCCTGGAGCATCCCACCTTTCATGGCGGGCTTGTTCTCGAACTCCTTCGCGAATTCGGCGAGCAGTCTGGCGGCGGTAACCGGATCCTTTCCGACCACCAGGCCGGTCGGACCCCTCAGCCTCTCTCCGACGAGACCGCTTTCGTTGACGGCACGCAGAGCCAGCGTGTTCTTGATGACCACGTAATCAATGCCCGCTCTCTTGAGCCGGCGGCGAAGCTCGGTCATCCGCTTCACGTTGAGTCCGGTGAAATCGGTGTAGTAGAGCGATTGCGCGCTCTTCAGTTTGTCCTTGAGCTCGGCGACGAGCTGTTCCTTCTCAGTTCTCTTCATCGCTCGTTACCGGTAGGGAGTGGTGTCGATGCTGACGCCGGGCCCCATGGTGCTCGAGATCGCGACGGTGCGGACGTAGACGCCCTTCGAAGCCGATGGCTTCGCGCGGACGATCTGATCCATGAACGCCGTGAAGTTCGACTCCAGCGCTTCGGGCGTGAACGAAACCTTGCCGATCGCGGCGTGGACGTTCCCCGCCTTGTCGACTCGGTACTCGATCTTGCCGGCTTTCGTCTCCCGAACGGCGCGGGTCACGTCGAACGTCACCGTCCCGGCCTTCGGGTTCGGCATCAGTCCGCGCGGACCGAGGATCCGTCCGAGCGCGCCGAGCTGACCCATCTGGTCGGGAGTGGCGATGAGGACGTCGAAGTCCATCCAGTTTTCCTTGATCTTCGCGATGTACTCGGTGCCGACGTAATCGGCGCCCGCCGCTTCCGCCTCGCGCGCCTTGTCGCCGGCGGCGATGACGAGCACGCGCACCGCTTTCCCGGTGCCGGCGGGCAGGACGACTGTTCCGCGCACCGCCTGATCGGCGTGCTTGGGATCGACGCCCAGACGGACCGCTACCTCGACGGTCTCATCGAACTTGGCGAAGGCTACCGACTTGACGATGCCGATCGCCTCCTTCGGCTGATACCTCGTCTCGGGGTTCCGCTTCTCGGCGGCTACCTTGTACTTCTTGCCGTGAGCCTTCATCAGTCCTTCACCTCGATGCCCATGGAGCGGGCGGCGCCGGCGACCATTGCCATTGCCGACTCGATGGTGTCGCAGTTCAGGTCGGGGAGCTTGATCTCCGCGATCTTCCTGACCTGCGCCTTGGTGACGGAGCCGACTTTGACGCGGTTCGGCGTGCCGGAGCCCTTTTCAATTCCCGCTTCCTTTTTCAGCAGGACGGCCGCGGGCGGCGTCTTGGTGATGAAGGTGAAGGACTTGTCGCCGTAGATGGTGATCTCGACCGGGAGAATCGTATCCTGGCCCTGCGTCCGAGCGTTAAACTCTTTGCAGAAGGCCATGATGTTGATTCCCTGCGGGCCGAGTGCCGTTCCCACGGGGGGCGCCGGGTTCGCCTTGCCTGCAGAGATCTGCAGCTTGACGAAGCCAACTACCTTTTTTGCCATGATACTCCTCAGTGTGCTTGTCGCGTGGCCCTAAAGGTGGGCTCGCGTCCGACTCCCACGGTGTGATTAGAGTCGTAGTGGTATCCGACTGTGCGCTCCTCGCCTCATCGGCCGCCCCGCGCAAGGGCCATCACCTGCGGCGGGAGTAACGCCGCTGTGACTTCAGATCTTCATTTCATTTAGCGCGGGGATCTTGGACCCGCGTCGTTCAGTTTTTTTTGCGCCGGCGGCTCAATCCGGTGAGCCATTCCAGTGCAGCCTTTAAAATTAAACGGTTCGCGGCCGATTTAGTACCCCTTCAACTGCAAATAGTCCAGTTCGACACTAGTGGGTCGTCCGAATAGCGAAACCGAGACCCTGACCTTGCCCTTGTCGGGCAGAACTTCCTCGACGGTGCCGTTAAAGTCGGTAAACGGCCCTTCCGTGATCGCCACAGCCTGGCCGATCAGGAACGGGATCTCCTCCTTCACCTCTACCGGCACCGAGTCGTCCGCTACTCCAAGGAGGCGGTTGACCTCTTCGGGGCGGAGGGGCTGCGGGAGTCGCTCGTGGCCGACGAACTTGATCACGCCCTGGATGCCGTTGACGGCGTGTGCCGTCTCCTGGTCCATCACCATCTCGACCAGAACGTAGCCGGGATAGATCTTCCGCTCGACGTTCACCTTCTTGCCGTTCTTGATCTCGACCGCTTCCTGGGTCGGAACGAGCGCCTGCCGGATCGCCCTCTCCACGGCCGGTCGCGGATCGGAGTCGATCCGGCGCTGAATCAGCGAGCGGACCTTGTTCTCATGACCGGAGGTCGTCTGGATCGCATACCAGCGGTGTTCGGCGGAGGTCACGATCATCGTCTCGAGAATAGAGATGGAATGCCCTGAACGAGAATGAGCTGGAGCACGAGGTCTATGGCCCCGATCACGGCTCCGATGAAGAGCACGAAGATGATGATCTTGATCGTCGTGTCCTTGAGCTGAGCGCGGTCGGGCCAGGTGACCTTCCGCATCTCGTCCTGGACCTCGTGATAGAACTGCGTCATGCGGCCAGGAAAACTTTTGCGCTCGACTACTTCAACGGCCATTACTTCGTTTCCTTGTGCAACTTGTGCGCGTTGCAGCGGGGGCAGTACTTCTTCCACTCGACGCGCTCGGGGTGCAGGCGCTTGTTCTTGTCGGTGAAGTAGTTGCGGTTCTTGCAGACCTCGCAGGCGAGGATGATTTTTTCGCGTGGCATTGCTTGTTCCTACTTGAGAATCTTCGTAACGACGCCTGCACCAACGGTGCGGCCGCCCTCTCTGATGGCGAAGCGAAG
>JADGQV010000145.1 GCA_017881465.1 Gemmatimonadaceae bacterium | reverse complement strand
ATCGCCTTCTGGATGTGGAGGCGGTTTTCGGCCTCGTCCCACACCCTACTCTGCGGGCCATCGATCACTTCGGCGGATACTTCTTCACCGCGATGGGCTGGCAGGCAGTGGAGGAATATCGCGTCCTCCTTCGCCCGCTTCATGATCGCGGCGTCGACGCGGTAGCCCTTGAACGCCTTCTCGCGGATCGCCTGCTCCTCCTCCTGCCCCATCGATGCCCAGACGTCTGTGTTGATGACGTCGGCCTTGTCGGCGGCTTCGGCGGGATCCCGCACGAGTCTCACCTTGGCCTTTGATGCCGCGCGCTGGAAAATCATCGGATCGGGGTCATAGCCCTCGGGACACGCGAGCGTGAGCTCGAACCCGAGCACGTACGCGGCATTGAGCCACGAGTTCGCCATGTTGTTGCCGTCGCCGATCCAGGCGACGCGCTTCCCCTTGTAGCCGCCAAGGTGCTGCTTGATGGTAAGGACATCGGCGAGCACCTGGCACGGGTGCACGAGGTCCGTGAGCCCATTGATGATCGGCACATCGGCGTAGCGCGCCAGCTCCTCGATCTCCGAGTGCGCAAAGGTCCTGATCATGATGCCGTCGACGTAGCGCGAGAGAACGCGCGCGGTGTCAGCGATCGGCTCGCCACGCCCGAGCTGCACGTCGCGAGGGGAGAGAAAAAGCGCATGGCCGCCGAGCTGCCACGCGCCGACCTCGAACGAGACGCGGGTGCGGGTGGATGATTTCATGAAGATCATCGCCAGCGACTTGCCGGCGAGCGGCTTCTTTTTGTACTTCCCCGCGCGCATCAACTCGGCGAGCGCGAACAGCTTGTCTATTTCCTTGGCGGAGAGGTCAGCGATCTGAAGGAAGTCGCGGTGAAGGCGTTCTTTGCGGACGATTCGGGGCATGTGAGTTGCGCGTACCGGTTGTGGGATTTCTGTGCGCCGGAAATATACTAGAGTCGGCTACTCCCCTCTCAGAGATATGTGATGATGTCACGCTTGATTCGTGTGCTGTGCGCGAACGTAGCGGTGCTCGCAATCGCCTGTCACTCCGATTCCACCGGCCCTGGCGACGGCGGATCTCCATTGCCGCCGGGTATCGGTCTCAAGCTGAATCCTTTTATAACGGCCGGCCTGTCGAGTCCCGTTTTCATGACGCAGCCCTTGGACGACGGACGCATTTTCGTCGTGGAGCAGGGCGGGCGGATCCGCATCGTTCGAAACGGCGTGCTCCTGGCGACGCCGTTTCTCGACATCTCGACGAGAGTGCTGAGCGGCGGAGAGCGTGGATTGTTGAGCGTCGCGTTCCATCCGCAGTACGCGACTAATCATTTCTTCTACGTCTATTTCACCACCCAGGCCAACGGCGACATCCGGATCGAGCGATTCACCACGACCTCGAACGCGGAGGTAGCGGACCCGACGACGTCGAAGCTCATCATCACGGCCCCACATTCGACCTTCGACAATCACATGGATCGTCGACGAGTGGAAGCTCAGCGTGCCGCGCCTCGAGGTGAGACAGGTGCCGCGCTTCCGGCCGCAGTACATCGCGATCGGATACCTCGACAATGGCGGCGGGATCCTCGCGCCGGGTGAGCTGGCTGGCGAGCAGCATCGACAAATCCGGACGGGCGTCGATAGTTTGAACAGGAAGCGTTGAGGACTCTCTTTTCTTCACATTTCGCGGAGACCCGGCCATGCGCCGTTACGAGCTTGTCTCTGGAACCATGTTCGCCATTCTCTCGCTCATCCAGCTCACGCGCACGGTACTCGCGCTGCCAGTGCAGGTTGATGGCTTGAGCGTTCCTGTGTGGCCGTCGGGTATCGCGTTCCTGATCACGGCCGGGCTCGCGATCTGGGCATTTCGCTCCGCCGGCAGGCGACCCGCAGCAGCCTTCGCGGCGAGCCGCGATTCGACGCGCTCGTTCAAAGGATGAAATTCAGCGCGCCCGCCGCTTGATCTACCGGACGCTTGCAGATCTGGTGCTCGTCGTGCACCTCGCATTCGTCCTCTTCGTGGTGCTGGGAGGACTGTTGGTGCTCAAGTGGCCGCGTCTGGCGTGGCTTCACGTTCCCACCGCGGTCTGGGGTGTTCTGATCGAGTACAAGGGTTGGATCTGCCCGCTTACTCCACTCGAGAATTCATTCAGGGCGCGCGGCGGCGGCGCGGGTTACAGTGGCGGATTCATCGAGCACTACATACAACCGCTGTTGTACCCGGCCGGGCTCACACGTGGAACGCAGATTGTATTTGGAAGTCTCGCACTGCTCGTCAACCTGACCGCCTACGGCGTGGTAATCGCGAGAAGGAGCCGCTCAGGCCGTGAGCTCTCCGGTTGATCCACGCGTTGGCTAGAGGATGTAACGCCTCAGGTCTTCGTCGTCGGCGATAGTCTTGAGACGGCTCAGCACGAGCTCCTGATCGACGCGGACCGTCCTCGCCCCACTCTCGGGAAGTCCGAACAGCACGTCCTCGAGCAGCGTCGTCATCACCGTGTGAAGCCTGCGCGCTCCGATATTTTCCATCCGCTCGTTAACGTGCGCGGCGATCTTCGCTATCTCGGCGATGCCGTCCGTGGTGAACTCGAGCCTCGCGCCCTCGGCCTCGACCAGCGCCGAGTACTGCTTGGTGAGCGCGTTCTCGGGCTCAGTCATGATGCGCACGAAATCCGCTTCGGTGAGAGACTGGAGCTCCACCCGAATCGGGAATCTCCCCTGCAGCTCCGGAATCAGATCGCTCGGCTTGGCGACGTGGAACGCGCCCGCCGCGATGAACAGAACGTGGTCGGTCTTCACCATCCCGTGCTTGGTCTGCACGTTGGAGCCTTCGACGATCGGGAGGAGATCGCGCTGCACCCCCTCTCGTGACACATCGGGTCCGCCAACGTTCGGGCCGCGCTGGCCGGCGATTTTGTCGATCTCGTCGAGGAAGATGATCCCCATCGTCTGCACTCTGTCGAGCGCGTCGGCGGTGACGTCCTCCTTGTTGATCAACTTTTCCAGCTCCTCGCTGAGGAGGATGCGGCGCGCCTCGGAGACCTTTACGGTTCTCTTCTTTTTTCGCTTGGGCAGCATGTCCTGGAGCATGTCGGAAAGATTGTCCATGCCCTCCGGCGCGCCCTGTGGAACCATCATGTCGAACATCACCGGCGTCTGCTGCGTGACCTCGATTTCGATCTCGCGCTCGTCGAGCTGTCCGTCGATCAGGAGCTGCTTGAGCTTCTCTCGCGTTCTTTTGTAGCGCAGCTCGGTGGCGTCGGTCTCGCTCGAGACCGATCCCGCCGGAGACACGACGAAAAGGTGCGTCCCGCCGCCCGCGGCGGCCGTTGGAGTGTGCGCGGATTGCTTTATGTCGGGCGGCATCGGCAGCAGGAGATCGAGCAGTCGCTCCTCGACCTTTAGCTTCGCGACCTCCTGCACCTCGGTTTCGCGCTCGCGGCGCACCATGTTGATCGCGCTCTCCACCAGGTCGCGCACCATCGATTCGACATCGCGGCCGACGTAGCCCACCTCGGTGAATTTGGATGCTTCGACTTTTACGAACGGCGCACCGACGAGACGCGCGAGCCTGCGCGCGATCTCCGTCTTCCCGACGCCCGTTGGGCCGACGAGAATGATGTTGTTAGGCGAGATTTCATCCCGGATTGCATCCGGCGCGCGCTGGCGCCGCCACCGGTTTCTGAGCGCGATCGCCACAGCCTTCTTTGCGTCGGCCTGCCCGACGATATAGCGATCGAGCTCTTCGACGATCTGCCTCGGCGTGAGGTCGGCCAAGCGCTCCAGCGCCTGCTGTGTGCGCGGCGATGACATCAGGTGGGCTCGAGGACGGTGATGTTCGCGTTCGTATAGATGCAGATCTCGGCGGCGATCTCGAGTCCTTTTCTCACGATGTCGCGCGCGGGAAGATCCGTGTTCTCGAGGAGCGCGCGAGCCGATGCGAGGGCGTAGGGGCCGCCAGATCCGATCGCGAGGATGCCGTCTTCGGGCTCGATGATGTCGCCCGTTCCCGAGATGATGAATCCGTGCTGCCGATCGGTTATGGCAAGCAGGGCGTCGAGACGCCGCAACACGCGATCACTCCGCCAATCCTTCGCCAGCTCCACCGCCGCGCGCTGCAGGTTTCCGGGATAGCGCTCGAGCTTCTCCTCGAACTTCTCGAACAGGGTGAAAGCATCCGCCGCGGCGCCCGCGAAACCAGCGAGCAGCTTGCCATCGTGAAGACTCCGGACCTTCTGCGCGTTCGACTTCATCACGGTCTGTCCAACGGTGACCTGTCCGTCGCCTCCGAGTGCGACCTTACCGTCACGGCGCACCGCAAGGATGGTAGTCGACCGCACGCGCTCGAGCTTCATCGCTTCAAAATAACAGCCTGTGGCACGCTGGGCGCGTCTACGGGGTCTCAAAACGCGCCCCCTTCTTGCAATTCAACCAATTATGAGGCTGGAACAGTTGCCGATCCTTCTCGGCGTATTAATGGCCCTCGTCGGGCTTACGATCCTTCTCGACGCGTGGCAGGCGGGCGGCGTGGCACCGTTGCGCGAGCGTCGCCGGCGCACCCGCGCCGTGCCGCACAAGGCGGGGCAATCGCTCGTCGCGCTGGGCACACTCTGCATGGCAGCCGCCCTGATCGGGCGGGATACGTGGCGTTGGGGAACGATCTCGGTGCTCGCCGGCATCCTGCTGCTCGTGATCGGCGTGATCATGAGCCGCGCGTACCTCAAGGAGGTCCTGCTGTTTCGTGGCGCGGCACGGCGAGGCGATGGCGAGAAGAACTCTCGGCTCAACCAGACGCCCTCGAAAGGGACGCGGATTAGATAGACCCCCGAATTCGAGAGAGCGTCGCGGCCCTAAACGCCACCGTACCACTCATAGCCGAGGTCGCTCCAGTACCCGCCGTTCATCTTCGGCATGAACACGATCTTCGTCAGGTACTTCGTGTTCTTGTAGCCAAGCTTCACGGGAGAATAGACACGCGCCGGCGCGCCGTGAGCGGGCTCCAGCATCTTTCCGTCGAGACCGTAGGCGACCACAGTCTGCTTGTGCATCGCGCTCTCGATGTCCCAACTCTCGTGGTAGTCGTCGTCGAACGACTGAAAATCGATGTATTGCGCCTGCGGATCGGCGCGCACGAGGCGAGCCAGCTCGGTGAACGGAACGCCGGTCCAGGTCTCGACCGCCGTCCATCCTTCGACACAGTAGTGATTCACGCGATTGGAAACCTGCGGGAGTTGTTGCAGCTCCTCGATCGTGAGCCGCACCGGATTGCCGACGAGCCCACTCACTTCGAGCGTCCATTTCCCTCGCACGCTCTCATCCCAGACCGGCACTGTCCGCGAGATGAAGTAGCTCGGCAACTTGTTGCCGGCGTCGTG
>JADGQV010000144.1 GCA_017881465.1 Gemmatimonadaceae bacterium | reverse complement strand
CCCTTGAGCTCGAACAGAAGCTTCCCCTTCTCCAGTCCCTCGCGCCAATCCTCGAGCGGCACCCACTCGCCGCGGTCCCACACGATCACGCCGCCGGCACCGTAGTTCCCAGCGGGGATCACGCCCTCGAAGTCGCCGTACTCGAGCGGATGGTCTTCGACTTTGACGGCGAGACGCTTCTCCGCCTGATCGTACGACGGTCCCTTCGGCACTGCCCACGACCGGAGGACGCCGTCCATCTCCAGCCTTAAATCGAAGTGTAGATTCCGCGCGGCGTGCTTGTGAACGACGAAGAGGTTTCCGGGAATGGGCGAGACCGGGCCGAACGGCTCGGGGGTCCGATCCGGAGACCGCTTGGCGCGGTAGCTACTCAGGCTGTCGCCCGGCTCTGCCGAGTTACCTCTTGCGGTCATCCTTGCCCGGCATAAGGATTGGGATATTAGTGTTGTGCACGTAGGAATTTTTTGTGACGCATACCATAATAAAGCCCGGTACTGCGCACGCCCACCTTTTTTTCGCTCCCAGCCATGCCTGCCCGATCAATAGGCACCGCCACGATCTCCTTCGGCCTCGTCTCGGTCCCCGTCAGCATCTACTCGGCGTCCGAGTCCAAGGCGAGCGTGTCGTTCAACATGCTGCACAAGAAGTGCGGCACGCGCCTCAAGCAGCAGTACATCTGCCCCAAGGACAACGAGGTTGTGACGCGCGACGAGACCGTGAAAGGATACGAGTTCGCCAAGGATCAGTACGTGGTCCTCACCGCTGAGGAGCTCAAGTCGCTGGAGGAAAAAGCGACGAGCACCATCGACGTCCTGGAATTCGTTCCGCTCGCGACCGTCGATCGCGAGTACCTGGAAAAGGTCTACTACCTGGGCCCCGACAAGGGCGGTGATCGCGCCTACCGACTGCTCGCCGCCGCGCTCAAGGAGACCGGACGCGCGGCGCTTGGCCAGTACGCAGCGAGGGGCCAGCAGCATCTCGTGTTACTGCGGCCGCTCAACGGAGTGCTGGTGATGGAGCAGCTCCACTACGCCGACGAAGTGCGACCGACGACCGAGGTGACGATTCCCCCCGGAGATGTGAAGGACGCCGAGCTGAAGCTGGCGAAGCAGCTGATCGATCAGACGTCGAACGAGGCGTTCGAGCCCACCAAGTACAAGGACACGGTGCGCGAGCGGGTGCTGGAGACCATTCAGCGCAAGGTCGACGGACAGGACATCACGGCTGATATCACGCCGAGCACTGACACCAAGATGCTCGATCTGATGGAAGCGCTGAAGGCCAGCCTCGCCCGCGAGAAATCCGAGAAATCCGAGAAATCCGAGAAGCCGAAGAAGGGTGAGTCGAAGCGCAAGGCGTCGTGAAGATTCTCGCTGGGACGAGCGGCTACGCGTTCAAGGAGTGGAAGGGCGCGTTCTATCCGAAGGATCTGAAAGACGACGCAATGCTCGGCTACTACGCCAGCAAATTCGATGCGGTGGAGATCAACAACACCTTCTATAGACTGCCAAAGGAGAACGTGCTGCGCGAATGGGCGGCGCAGGTGCCGGAGACATTCACCTTCGCGCTAAAGGCGAGCCAGCGCATCACGCATCACGCGCGGCTCAAGGAGCAGTCGGCTGATCTCGTTGATTTTCTGCTCAAGAACACCGCAGTGCTCGGCGACCGATTGGGGCCGATTCTTTTTCAGCTGCCGCCCAATCTAAAAAAGGATGTGGCCCGCTTTCAGGGATTTCTTGGGCTGCTGCCGTCAGACCGCAGGTACGTGTTCGAGTTCCGGCACGAGAGCTGGTTCGACGACGAAGTCTACGACGCGATGCGAGAGCGTGATATCGCGATGTGCGTGGCGGAACAGGAGGACTTCAAGGTTCCGGTCGTCAGCACCGCGTCGTGGGGATATCTGAGGCTGCATCGTCTCGATTACGACGAAGCCGCGCTCGTCGAGTGGGCGAAGGTCGTGACAGGACAGACCTGGAAAGATGCGTACGTCTTCTTCAAGCACGACGAAGGCGTCGGATCGGGCCCGCCGGCGGTGGCGACATTCGTCAATGCGGCCCGGGCTTGAGCTCGCGCATCAATCCTTCATGCCCTTGCAAGGATGCTGGAATCTCCACAGTCTAAAGCTGTCCAACTAGGTGTGAGACGGCGATTAACGCAGGAAGACAAGGAGACTGACATGGCGGAGAGCGTCTACAAAGTGATCGAGTTGGTTGGGACCAGCACCGAGTCCTGGGAGAAAGCAGCCAACGCGGCAGTCAAGCGGGCGGCGAAATCCTTGCGCGACCTGCGCGTGGCGGAGGTCTCGCAACTCGACGTGGTGCTGAAGGACGGCAAGATCGAGAGCTACCGGGCAAAGATCAAGGTTTCCTTCAAGTTCGAAGGCAGCTAAAACCGAACCCCTATCCCTTCGTAATTTCCGCCGATTCAAGCTCAGCCGAGTGCGTCCGCAAGAGCACTTTTTCAGGGTTAGTACACCCCTGCGGCGATCGGGCAAAACGATCTCATCAGGTAACCGCCGTGGCCGGCGCGACTTAGCGTAAATTGTTGTCAAATCTACATTTACGACCACTAATTGGTTATACTGAGTCTTCACGATTCGAGAGAGTTTTGAGCGCCAGATTTAGTGCCTTTGGCGCTGGCCGACCTGCGGAGAATCCTCGCACGCAGGGGTACGGCAGATTCCGACGGGGTGCTGGAGATACTTCGAATGATTAAGAACAACAGCAATGGGCAAATCGCCCGCAGCGTCCGCTTTGACATCGCGACGGACAAGAACGAACAGTTCCATACGCTCTTCAGAAACGAGATCCTGCCAACCCTGAAGAAGCAGGACGGCTTCAAGGACGAAATGTTGCTGGTGAAGGATCAGCACGTTCTCGCCATCAGTGTCTGGAACAACGCGGATTCGGCGCGTAAGTACGAGACCGCTACGTATCCGCAGCTGGACAAGAAGCTTCGCCCGGTAATGTCCGGAAACCCGACGGTCGAGACGTTCAAATACGACTCGCTGTCCACGACCGCCTGACCTTAGCACCCAAGGTCGTGAACAAAGGAGGGGCCCGATCTGGGCCCCTCCTTTTTTTCGCCCTCCCAAACTCTGCGCCGATCAGTATCATATACGGTGTCTCGGTTATAACGCGCGTTGTGTTTGCTATTGAGTGACGTCCCTAAGTTGTGAAGCTCGTTCTGTTGTCTTTTCTCTCTTAACGTACAGAGGTCTCTATGCGTCGCAGATATGCGTCCCTCTTGCCGGTCGCCGCACTCGTTTCACTCGCCTGCACCAGCAAGGCTCAAAATGAGGGTTCACGTCAAGTCGCTGGTGGAGGAATTTCCGTCCAGGGGTGGTCAGGGCAGATAGACGCTAGCGAGGCGAAACGGGGAGCGCTCCTCACGAACGCGAAGCTCGCCAAGGAAGGCGACGCGCTCCACGTCACCACCGGACCCGCAGTCGCGTACTGGACTCCGTCGAACACCGCAAGCGGCGACTACACCGTGAAGGCGAGTTTCACCGAGCCCAAGTACATGAACCTGAACGATCATCCGCACCCGTACGGAATCTTCATCGGCGGCAACGACATGGGGACCGCCAACCAGAGTTATTTCTACTGCGCGGCGTACGGAAACGGCAACTTTATCGCGCGCGGGTTTGGTCCCGCGCCGTTTCAGTTGAATGGTGGCCACGGCGAATCGAATGCAGCGGTGCACAAAGCCGCTGCGGCAGGATCTCCGGTGAAGCAGGACATCGCCGTTTCAGTAAAGGGCGACAAGGTGCAGTGCGCGATCAATGGAACCGTTGTCGGCACCTACGACAAATCTGCCGTCGTGGGAGCCGGGAAGCTCAAGTCGACCGATGGCATCTACGGAATCCGCTTCTCGCACAACACCGAGGGACTGGTGAGCGGTCTGGCCGTGACGAAGCCGTAACTACTTCACTCACGCGCGAAAATCCCGCATGAGCTAAACGCTTCGACGCCCCGCGTCGAAGCGTTTAGTTTCAGGCAATGCCAGTCATAAAAATCCGAGCTCTGCCGGCGCGCCTGGTCCGACTGGTCGAAGACCTCCGCCGCAAGGAGGATCGCCTCGCCCTCCTGCTCAGCCTGGTCATCGGCGCGCTCGTCGGGCTCGTGGTCGTCGCCTTCATTCTTCTCACGGGCCGCCTCACTGCGCTCATGTATCCGGCTGGCGGATCCGGTTGGCGGCGTATCGTCGTCCCCACAGCCGGCTCGCTCGTCACCGGATATCTCCTCTTCAAGTACTTTCCGCTCGCGCGCGGCAGCGGCATTCCGCAGACGCGCGCTGCGCTCTTCATTCACGACGGCCGTATCTCGCTGCGATCCGTGGTAGGCAAGTTCGTCTGCTGCTCGATTTCGCTCGCCACCGGAATCCCACTGGGGCGTGAAGGGCCAGCGGTCTACATGGGGTCGGGACTCGCATCCGTCATCGCGCGACGACTCGGGTTGAGCAGAGCGCAAATCAGGTCCCTGATTCCCGTCGGCGGCGCCGCCGCGCTCGCTGCCGCCTTCAACACTCCGATCGCCGCGGTGCTCTTCTCGCTCGAAGAGATCATCGGCGATCTGCACGCGCCCGTGCTCGGCTCGATCGTGCTCGCGTCCGCTGCGTCCTGGATGGTGCTCCACCTCGTCCTCGGCGACAACCCGCTCTTCCACGTTCCCGGCTATCATCTCGTCAGCCCCGCCGAGCTTGGCGTGTATGTCGTGCTCGGAATCGTCGGGGGGCTCAGCTCCGTGGCGTTCGTGAAGATGCTGCTATGGCTGCGGGCGCGATTCGCGAAGATGCCACGCGCCTCACTCTGGATTCAGCCCGTTGCGGGCGGACTCACCGTCGGCATCCTCGGCTATTTCGTGCCGCAGGTGCTGGGCGTCGGCTACGACCAGGTGGAGAGAGTCCTCAACGGCGATGTAGTTCTCAAAGTCGTCGTCATTCTGGCGGTGCTGAAAATCATCGCGACATCCGTCGCGTACGCATCGGGGAACGCGGGTGGAATATTCGGCCCGAGCCTGTTCATCGGCGCGATGGTGGGCGCATCGGTCGGATCGGTGGCGCACATGCTGTTCCCCGCATCGACGGCGGGGCCGGGGGCGTACGCGCTCGTCGGAATGGGAACGGCGTTCGCGGGAATCATCAGGACGCCGCTCACATCGGTGATCATGATCTTCGAAGTCACTCGCGACTACACAATCATTGTTCCATTGATGATCTCGAATCTCATCGCGTTCTACATCTCGCAGAAACTCCAGAAAGAGCCGATCTACGAGGCGCTCGCGCGTCAGGATGGGCTGCATCTCCCGCGCAGCTCGTCCCGCACTCACTCGGCGGTGCCGCTCGTCAGCAGCGCGGCGCGGGAAGTGCCGGAATCTCTC
>JADGQV010000143.1 GCA_017881465.1 Gemmatimonadaceae bacterium | reverse complement strand
CGCTTCCGCGCGCGCGTCACCACGGTGATGAGAAGCCGCGGACTGTGGTCGGAGACGGAGGAAGTGATGCGCCCGCTCATTCCCCAGGACGAGGCGGAGCGGCTGGTTGAGTTCCGCCTGAGCGGCGCCGCCATCGAGTCGCCACCAGAGGAGCGCTTCGACAAGATCAGCCGCATGGCGCAGCGCGTGTTCAGCGTACCCTTCGCCGGCATCTCGTTCGTCGAGGGCGAGCGCCAGTGGTTCAAGTCGAGGCAGGGCCTTCCCATCCCCGACAGCACCCGCGACCACTCCTTCTGCGGCCACGCGATCAACGCCGACGAAGTCTTCGTCGTGGAAGACGCGGTGCTCGATCCGAGGTTCGCCGAGAATCCCCTCGTGCTCGAGGAGCCGCACATCAGGTTCTACGCGGCCCAGCCGGTGAAGGGACCGGGTGGTCACAACGTCGGGACGATCTGCATCATGGACAAGGTGCCGCGCGAGTTCGGCGACGAGGACCGCGAGTCTCTGCGCGACCTGGGCGAGATGGTCGAGAACGAGTTGCGGGCCAAGGCCCGCAAAAAGGCGGTAGCGCCCCCCGACTAACCTTCGCGTTCAGACGCCATAACGTGCCCTACGATGGCGGCGGCGCGGTTCACGTTCGCCATAGAGGGTGGCTCCAAGCCATCGGGCTGCAAAGCTGAGAGCTCCCGGCTTCGGCCCTCACGTTGGCCAGACCGCGCCCACCAGCCCGACTCCGCAACTTGCGCAAATGCCCAGGCAAAGACATTGTTAGCCGTGCTAACGATCTCCCTATCAGCGGAGCGCTCCATGACCACTACAGACGCAGTCTCACTCTCGCGCATCAAGCAGATCGCCATCCCCGTGCACACTCTCGACAAGGCCAAAGCATTCTACCGCGACACGCTGGGATTGCGGCATCTGTTCGACGCGCCCCCAGCCCTTTCATTCTTCGATTGCGGCGGCGTGCAATTGATGCTGGCCGGACCTGAAGCCCAGGGTAAGGACGGAGACCAGCAGCACCCTGTTCTGTTCTACGATGTCAGCGACATCAAGAAGACGCACGCGTGGATCAAATCTTCCGGGGCCAAGAGCCTCGAGGAGCCGCGCGTCGTCATGCGGTCGAATGGACGCGAGATCTGGATCTCCTCCGTATCCGACGGACAGGGAAATGTCGTCGGCCTGATGAGCGACGTCCCGGCCGCGTGATGAACGGTCACGAGTCCGAGGATCTCGCTGACCAGCTCCATTCGGCGGCGCTCCATCTCCTGCGCCAGCTGCGAAAGGAAGATGATGCCAGCGGACTTTCGGCCCCCCGCCTTTCGGCCCTCTCTGTCGTCGTCTTTGGCGGACCTCTAACCCTCGGTGAGCTCGCGCGAGCTGAACAGGTGAGGCCGCCGACGATGACCCGGATCGTGACGGGCCTCGAGAAGGATGGTCTCATAAAACGGAAAGGCGACCCGCGCGACAGAAGGCTGACGCACATCGAGGCCACGCCGAAAGGCCATAAGGTTCTGGCTGCCGGACGCGCTCGCCGGGTCGAAAAGCTGGCGAGCGCCGTAGGCAAGCTGGAAAGGAAGGAGCTGGCGGAGCTCCGCCGAGGGGTTCAGCTTGTGAGAGAAGTGGTCGCGAGCATGCGCGGCAAGCCGGCGTGATCCAGCGAGGAATGAACATGAGTCGCCCCAAATCCGATTTCGATGCGCTGCGGGAAGACCTGCACAAGGTCTACGACGGCGACCCGTGGCACGGCTCGTCGATCACCGCTGTGCTCAAGGGCGTCGATGCCGACGCCGCGGCGCTGAGGAACATCCCCCGCGGCCACACGATCTGGGAGATCGTGCTTCACATGACCGCCTGGACGCACGAGGTCGCGTCGCGCGTGCGGGGCGCCGTCCCGAAATCTCCGCCCGAGGATTGGCCAACGCCCGAACTCGCTGGAGGAGAAGCTGCCTGGCGTTCGGCACAGGAAGATCTCGCTGCCGCTCAGAAGGATCTGGAGAGCGCGGTTGATTCGCTGAACCCGGACGACCTCCTTCGCTGGATCGCGGACCAGCGCGATCCGTCGCTCGGCACCGGCCTGACCGTTGGGACTCTGATCCGGGGACTGCTCCAACACCACACGTATCACGAGGGGCAGATCGCTCTGCTCAAGCGCGCAGTCGACCCTTTCCGCCCGGGCCGCCGTAGAGCCTGAATCGACCGGCTGATAAACAATTTTCACCTCGCCGGGCGGACACGCCGATTACCATTAGGTAACCGACGAGCCGCAGTACATCGACTACGATCGCATGGCGCGGGTATCACAGTACGTTGCGGATCTCGCCACGAAGGTCGCGAACCTCGATCATCGCCCGAACGTCGACAAGCCCAAGCCCGATCCGCACGGACAGTGCGTGCAGTAGACATGATTTTCCTCCTCCCACCCTTCACCGTCATGCCAAGGATATGCAGGCCCATATGAGCTTATTGGTTGTGGCATTCCGCCCCGCGCGCCCACGAGCGGCCTTGATAGCTCTCGTGTCCGCACTCGCAGTCCTTCCGGGTTGCAAGCGCGGCGAGACGGCGAGCACTGGCAAGAATGAGAACCCCCAGACCTGGGCGCCGGAAAAGCTCGCGTCGGTCCAGGGCGTTCCGGCCACCGAAATCGAAGCGCTGATTCAGAAGAAGCTGGATGGTCCGAAGCTGGACCGGATCGACGACGACCAGTGGGGTCACACAAAGCGCCTCTACAGGATCTACGGAAGCAATCCGCTCTGGCTCACCAGCAACGGGCTCCACCAGACGCGCACGAAAGCGCTCACCGATGCGATTCTCGCCGCTAACGGCGACGGCATGCGGCTCGACGACTATCCAGTCGGCGCGCTCGCACAGGCGATTGGCACGCTCAAGCAGACCAGGACTCCGACCGCCGAGCAGCTCGCGACCGCGGACGTCATTCTCACGGCCTCCTACACGTCCCTTAGTGAGGATCTCCTCACGGGTCAGGTGGATCCGCGCACCGTGGCGCAGGCGTGGCACGTCAATCCTGAAGAGGAGAATGTCGACAGCGCTCTCGTCAGAAATCTGCGGTACGAGCGGCTCGACAAAGCTCTGGCGACAATGCGTCCGACCGACGACGACTACGCCGGCTTGAGCAAGCAGCTACAGAATTATCGCGTCATCGTCGCAAAGGGCGGCTGGCAGCCGGTTCCCTCGACCGAGAACCTGAAACCAGGATCGCCCGCGAATCCAGCGGTGTTGGCCGCGGTACGCAACAGGCTCGCGGTCGAGGGAATTGCTCCCGCGAGCGGCGCCAACAAGGCGTCCATGATTCCGTCGTTCCAGGGCGCGACTAAATCGCCAGCGGGCACCTACGATCGTGATCTGGCGGCTGCTGTAGCGCTCTTTCAGGCGCGTCACGGCATCAACGTCGACAGCTCCCTTGGCAAAGAGACAATCGAATCCATGAATGTCCCGGCGAGCTACAGGCTCGGGGAGATCGCGGCGAACATGGAGCGGTACCGTTGGCTCCCGAGAAGTTTTGGATCACGGTATATCTTCGTGAACGTTTCGGCGTTCAAGCTCGAGGCGTACGACAAGGGGGGGAAAACCCTCGACATGAAAGTCATCGTCGGCCAGGAATACCAGGACAGGGCCACGCCGGTATTCGCGGACTCGCTGGAGACGGTCGTCTTTCGCCCATATTGGAACGTCCCGCCCAGTATCGCGGCGAAGGAGGTCTTCCCCAAGGGCGCCGCCTACATGGAGCGCGAGAACCTGGAGACCTATCGGGAGAATGGCCAGACACGCGTTCGCCAGCGTCCCGGTCCCAAGAACGCCCTCGGCTTCGTGAAATTCCTTTTCCCGAACGACTTCAACATCTATCTGCACGACACGCCGAACCACGAGCTGTTCAAGGAGGACGTGCGCGCGTTCAGTCACGGCTGCATACGGGTGGAAAAGCCGTCCGAGCTGGCGCAATGGGTTCTGGGATGGCCCGCCGACAAGGTGCAGGGGGAGATGGATAACCCGCCCGACAATAAATCGGTGAAGGTGCCGAACAAGATTCCTGTCTTCATCACCTACTTCACGACCTACATCAACAACGGTCAGCTGTACTTCGGGAACGACCTTTACAATCGTGATGACAAGCTCGTGCCAATCGTGATGTCGGGTGCGATGCCGAGCAAGGAAATCGTTGACGCGATTCAGGCGCTGCGAAAGATCGCCAGCACCTGAGCCGCCACGGGCTACCACCCGCGTAGCCATACAATCGGTCTGTTGGCGACGGAGTTGCGGTGAATACGCTTCTCGATGCCCATCACCTACACAATCTCACGCCAAGAGCGGCTGATAAAGGCGTACGCGACGGGAATCATCCGAGCGGACGATCTGAACGATTTTGTGGACGCACTTCTCGCGGACCCCGATCTTGGGCCCGGCCTGCGCGCGCTTAACGACGCAAGTGATGCCGAGCCTGATATCACGATCCTCCAGCTCGCGGAAGTCGCGAGCAGAGTGCTCCAGCTCATCAACCGCGGCCTTGGACGGATCGCAATCGTAGCCCAGTCGCGTGCGACTTACCGGGTGTCGAAGACCTTTTCCGTCCTCTTGCGGGCGCTGGGAATCGACGTCGAAGTATTCACGGAGCTGCGCGCGGCCGAGGCGTGGCTGGAGGACTCGAGCGGAAGCTCCGACACAGGAGAAACGCCGTTGCCTCGCTAGCGCTCGATCGCGTACGGCGACGCTTCGATGCGGCTGCCGGTCTCAGCATCGAAGATGTGTACGCCTTCGGGGTGAACCCGAATCGAGACGATGTCGCCTGGCTTGATCAGCTCTTGCGGGGGAGCGACCGCCACCAACCGAGCCCCGCCCGAGAGCGTGACGTAGACGATCTGCTCGTTCCCCATCGGCTCGACGACGCCCACTTCGGCCTTCGGTCTGTTCTCGCCATCGCCACTCACCTCGATGTGCTGTGGGCGCACGCCGAGGAAGACGCGGCCGCGGATTTCCCCGTCGCACGGAACGTCGAGCGTGAGATCTATCCCTTTGAACGCGCACATCCCCGTCCGGCCGGCGGCGCCCTCCGGACGCTGAATCACTCCCTCGATGAAGTTCATCGCCGGGCTGCCGATGAATCCGGCGACGAATTTGTTGGCGGGCCGGTGGTAGAGCTCCATGGGTGTCGCGATCTGCTGGAGCACTCCTTCCTTGAGCACCGCGATGCGGTCGCCCAGAGTGAGTGCCTCCGACTGGTCGTGCGTGACGTAGACCATCGTCGCGCCGAGCTTGCGATGCAGCCGCGCGAGCTCGACGCGCGTCTCGACGCGGAGCTGCGCGTCGAGATTGGATAGCGGCTCGTCGAATAGAAACGCCAGCGGCTCGCGCACGATCGCTCGCCCAAGCGCGACGCGCTGGCGCTGCCCGCCCGAGAGCTGCGCGGGCTTCCGGTC
>JADGQV010000057.1 GCA_017881465.1 Gemmatimonadaceae bacterium | reverse complement strand
GAATCCCACCACGACCCCGATGATTATCGCGCCGGCAATCCAGAAGAGTCGCTTGCGCAGCTCCTCCAGATGATCCAGGAAGGGCATTTCGTGGCCGGGAGCTTTGCTCATACCACGGCTCCGTACTACCGAATCGACTGTAGACGCTCGTCGGCGAGGGCGGCCTCGTCAGAGCGCGGGAAGCGCTTGATGATTTCCTGGAATAGGCGCTTGGCTTCGGCGGTCTTCTTCGAGGCCTGCAGCTGCAGCGCGCGCTTGTACATCGCCGTCGGCACGCGCGGGGAGCTTGGATACTTCACGATCAGCGCCGCGTACTCCGCGTCCGCGGCGTCGGTGTTTCGCTCGGCGGCGTAGGCCTGCGCCGTGTAGAACATCGCCTCGGGAACCAGGTCGGACTTCGGATATTTCGCGATCAGCTCGCTGAACGCGGCGCGTGCCGAGACGTTACCGCCCTTGAGAAGCTGGTCGCGGCCGGCCTGCAGCAACTGGCCGGGGCCCGGGCCGCTTACCGGTCTACCCGCGCTCGAAGCAGTGCTGTCGGTTCTCGGCGCGGCATCAGGCTGGCTGGTCTTCTCCTCGACCGCCGCGCGCATGTCACGCAGCTGCCGCTCGCTCTGCCCGCTCATGTCCTGGAGCTGCGAGACGTCTTCCTTCATCGCCGCGAGGTCCGACTCCGTGGCCGTGCGCATCGTATTGATTCGTTTGCTGAGCGCGTTGATCGAGTCGTTGAGCGCCCGAACCGAACGACTCACGTCGATCAGATAGGCGCGCTGAACGGAATCAGCGGCGTTCGAGCCGGCACGCGTACCGACGATGTCCGCCTGCAGCTTGTCGAAGTCTGACTTCGTCGCGAAAAAGCAGCCCGCGAGCGCGAATGGAAGAATGCAGAATATGAATGGAGACGCTTTCGTCATTGTGAGTATGTCCCTACTTCCGGATTGGCGAGAATCGGCGACCATGCCGCCAATCTCGCTCCCCTACTGTGGGTGAGCTGCCGCGCGCGGCCAGACTCGGTGTCTAGAATCCACAACTGCTTGTCCCCGCCCCTCGACGAAGTGAAGACGATGTGCCGCCCATCGGGTGCCCAGGACGGATCCTCGTTCTCAGCTTCGCTAGTGAGCTGCTTCGGAACGCGATCCCGTAAATCGATCATGAAGACCTGGAAGTTCCCGTTCTGCTGCTCGTACGCGATCGCGCGACCGTCAGGCGACCAGTCCGGGCTCGCTCGATAGCTGCGCACCCCAGCCGTGTACGGCGTAACCAGCTGAACGTTGGACCCGTCCGCATCCATAATATACACCTGGGGCGCGCCCGACTTCCCGGAGATGAACGCGATCTGGTGGCCATCCGGACTGTAGGACGGCGACGTGTTGTCCGTCCCTCTCCCGATCGTGATTTTCTTCGGCGGGCCGGAGTCGAGACCCGCCAGAACGAGATCGGTGCCGTTGCCGGTCCCCTGCGCGTAAAGAATCGCATTTCCGCCGGGCTGGTAAATCGGCGTGATGTTGAGCCCAACGCGAATCTGACTCACCCTGCGAGTGCGACCCGTGCGGACGTCGAGCTCCTGCACCTGTGTCCCGGCGTTGCCAAGAACGGTGAAGACCACAGATCCTCCGTTCGGGGACCACGCCGGTGAGAGCGCGCCCCGACCAGTCGTGATCGAGCGCGTCTCGGCGCCATCGCTGTCGACGATTCTCAGCTCGCCGTCGTTGACGTACGCGATGCGAGATTGCGCGATGCCGCGCTTCCCGAACGCCCATTGCTCTATCTGGTCGGACACTCCATGCAGAGCGAAGCGCCAGTCCCGGTCGCGCCGGTCGAAGAGAAAGTGCTCGGACTGAAGAAGCTGTCCTCTCGCGACATCGTAGGCGGCCACGTGCAGCCCCTGGGTCGTCGGCGTCATCCGAATGAGCAGAGCGGCTCCGAACTTCGCCACGAGCGGAAAGTTGATCTTCCCGCCCACGGCCGGCACGAGGCCGCTGAGCGTCGTCTCATCCAGCGCGATCACGGTCGTGCGGTCGCTGTAATCAAGATCGCGCTGCACGATGAGCCGCAGCGAATCGTCGTAGTCGTCCTGCACCGGGAGGACGATCACGCCGGGCTTGCTGCCCGCGGTATAGCTGAGACCGAGCCGCACGCCGGGGGCGGTAGTCGTGTCCTGGGCGCGTGCGATCGTCGCAGCCGCAAACGTGCAGGCGATGACGACGAGAGAAACGCACCACGCTCTCATTCTCATTTCAGGAATTCGGGATCGAAGCTGAATACCACGGGGAGAGCGTCGTCCGGAAATCCGGTCGGCAGCGGGCCGAACGCGCGCGTGCTCGAGGCCGCCTCCACCGCGCCCTGTGCTTCGAGGTCGAAGGAGAAATTGCCGGAGCGTCTGATGAATGTGAGGTCTGATACGGAGCCATCGCGATGGATCAGAAACCTTACTTCCGCTTTGAGACGCGCAACAGGATTCCGTGGTTTGAAGTTGAGAGCAATCTGGCGAACGATGTTGTTGAGATACCCTGGAAATGGAAACTCGATCCCGTCGCTGCGCACGGTAGCCACATCGGTTCCCTTGCCGCCGGTCGGCCCGCCCCCCGCCTTTGGAGCCTCTGCCTTTGGCTGCGGCGTGACTTTGGCTTCAGTCGGAGGGGCCACTTTTTGTGATTGCGCAACTTTTCCCTGCGTCGGCGTCGCTCGCGCGGGAGTCTTGGGCGCGGGCTTCGCCGTCGGCAGCGGCATTTCCTTGACGGTTGACTGCGTGGCGGTCGGCTGCGTAACAGATGCTGCCGCCTTGGCTTGCGCGGTCTTCACCTCGCCGATCGCTCTCTCGCCCGGCGGAGCAGCCACGATTTCCACGCGATACATCGGCGGCAGTGCCACCGGCTTGCGCTCCTTCAGCGTGTTGAAGAGGAGCGTCGCGACCGCCGCGTGAAGTATGGCCGAGAGTGTGAAAGGGGCAACGAGTCGCGATCCACTCTCTCGGCGAGGCATCACTTCGCCTGTGGTGGCTCGGCCACCAATCCTATGTCCCCGACGCCGCTCGCTCGCATGATCGCGAGCACCTTTACGACCGAGCCGTACGGAACTCGATCGTCCGCGCGCAGATAGACGCCGCCCGAGCCTCGGCGCTGCGCCAGCGCCTTGAAGCTCGCCGAGAACTGGCTCAAGGTGAGACCCGCGTCGTCGACGAAGATGGCGCCGGTCCGATCGACCGTCACAGTGAGCCCGCTCTTCGACTCGAGCGGACGCGACTGCGCCTTGGGGAGCGTGATGTCCACCCCGCCCTGCATCATCGGCGCGGTGATCATGAAGATGATCATCAGCAGCATCATCACGTCGATCAGGCTCACGACGTTGATCTCGGCGTTGAGCACGAGCCTGTCGCGACCGCGTCTGCGGCGCGCCATCAGATCATGCCCTCTCTGACCATTAGCGCGATCAGCTCCGACCCGAAGCTCTCGAGCTGTCCTTCGATCTTGTTGAGGCGCGCCGCGAAGATGTTGTACGCGAACACAGCCGGGATCGCGACGCTCAGCGCCGCCGCCGTCGCGATCAGAGCCTCGGCCACACCTGGAGCGACCGCGCCGATGTTTCCTGATCCTTTGGAGGCGATTCCGATGAACGCGTCAATGACGCCGAGCACCGTTCCGAGAAGCCCGATGAGCGGACTGACGGATCCGATTGTCGCCAGCACCGTGACCCACCGGCCGAGTCGGTCACGCTCAGTTGTCGTCTCGGCATCGAGCACCAGCTGGAGCGCTTCCACCTGCGCGCTGCTGAATCGTGCGGATCGCTCCGAGGTTCCGGAGAGGGCGGGCGTCGTCTCTTCGATGAAGCGCATCGCGCGCTCCATGATCGTTGCCGGCGGTCCGCCAGTGCTGCGCGCCATTTGAGCCGCGCGCTCGACCGTGTGAGCGCCCGCGAACTCGCGCGCAAAAGAGAGTGTTATTCGCGACGCCTTCTTGAGCTCGTACCACTTGGCGAAGATGATTCCCCAGCTGAGGAGGGAGAGCACCACGAGGATCGCGAGCACGATTTTCGTCGCGCCGGTGGAGCTGGTCACCAGCTCCATCGGTGAGCTCGGTATCCTCTGACCGACCTGGAACACCAGGAAATTATTCAAGTGGCGGCTCCGCTCGTCTCGCGAGCAAACCACGCGAAAGTCTTCGCCAAGCCGTCGGCGAGAGCAATCTCTGGAACCCAGCCCAATACTTCGCTTGCCTTGCCGGCATCAACGAAGGATTCCTGCTGCTCTCCGGGACGACGAGGGGCGAACTCAATTGGTACGTTGCTGCGCGCCGCTCCCTGCAGCAGCCTGGCAATCTCGAGAACACTGGTGCCCTCACCGGTTCCGATGTTGAACGCGCGGGCATCGAGCCGTCCCTTCTCAGGCAGCGGCTTCGTTGCCGCCAGCCAGACCGCGCGAGCGACATCACCAACATAGACATAGTCCCGCGTCTGAAGTCCGTCCCCAAAAACGGTGAGCGGGCGATCGTCGAGAATCCGCCCGCAGAAAATGGCTACCACGCCGGCTTCTCCATGTGGGTCCTGGCGCGGACCGTAAACGTTTCCGAAGCGCACGGCGACCGCATCCTGTTGGTGAACGCGTCCGTAGTACGCGAGGTAATACTCGACGCTCAGTTTGGCTATCGCGTACGGCGACTCCGGATCCTTCGGGTACGTCTCGACGTTTGGCGGCGTGTTGAAATCACCGTACAGCACTCCACCCGTAGAGGTAAAGACGATTCGTGTTTTCGCATCGCTCTGCTTTACCGCTTCCATGAGATTGAGCGTGCCGAGAATGTTGATCGTTGCGTCGGCAACGGGATCGGCCACGCTCTTTCGAACATCGATCTGGCCGGCGAGGTGAGCTATGACATCGAACCTTTCGTCGCGAACCAGCTGCGCGAATTCTTTCGAGTTCACGCCGATCTCGTGAAAGCGCGCCTGACGCGCAATGTTGTCCCGCTTTCCGGTGGAAAGATCATCGACCACGGTCACGTCGAATCCCTTGGCGAGAAGGAGGTCGACCACGTGTGAGCCGATGAACCCCGCTCCGCCCGTTACGAGGACCTTAGGCAATGTCGGTCGAATCTCCTTTCTGCGGATCGGAGCCAGGCTTGTTCTCCAGCGCGAACAGGTAGCGCGCCGCGTCGACAACTCCGAGGCCCCGCCCATTGGCGGCCGCCGCCTTCAGTCGCACACTCGGCTCGTGCAGGAACTTGTTCATCAGTGACCTCGAGAAATATTCGATGGCTTCGGCCTGCTCGGGCGAAAGCGGCCCCATTCGCCTGAGAGCTGCGGCAAGCTCCGCACTCCGTAATCTGTCCATCTCCTCGCGAAACTCCCGCACGACCGGTACCGCCGCCAGGCCCGCCACCCAGTCCCAGTACTTCTGGACCTCTCCCGCGATTATCTCGCGCGCGGCGGGCACATCTTCCCCCCGCTGCTCGAGATTGGCGGCAGCCGCTGCGCGCAAGTCGTCGAGATCGTACAGGAAGACGTTGCCGATCTCTCCGACACTTGCCTCCACATCGCGCGGCAACGCAATGTCGAGTATGCAGAGAGGCCGGTCGCCGCGCGCCGCGATCGAAGCGCGAACGCGAGCCACCGTGACTACGGGCGAGGGCGAAGCGGTCGAGCAAATCAGCACGTCGACGTCGCGCAGCGATTCCCAGCACTCGTCGTAGCGCATCGCCGTGGCGCCGTGGCGCCCGGCGAGGGTCTGCGCGCGCTCGTGGGTGCGATTCGCCACGATTGCGACGCTCACTCCTTCCTTCAGCAGACACTCGAGCGCGATCTCCGCGACGTCGCCGGCGCCGAGTACCATCGCCCGCCTGCCGCCGAGACCACCGAAGATTTTTTTCGCCAGCTGGACGGCCGCCGAGCTCACCGACGCGGCGCCTCTCCCGATGCCGGTCTCCTCTCTCGCGCGCGAAGCCGCCAAGAGGGCGATCTGGAACATGCGGTTGAGGATCGGGCCCGATTCGGCGCGGCATTGCTCCCAGGCGTTCTTCACCTGTCCCTGTATCTGCGATTCGCCCAGTATCATCGAGTCGAGCCCGGCGGCGACGGCGAACAGGTGAGAGGTCGCTTCGCGATCGCTGTGCACGTACATGAATCCCCCGGCGTCGCGACCGAGCCGGCTCGAGAGAAGCGAAGTGATATCCGGCAGCGTGTCAGTGGATTCTTCGACCACGTAGATCTCCGTGCGGTTGCAGGTCGAGAGAACGACGCCCTCGCGGATCAGGCCTTCCGCGCGGAGGAGCGCCAGCTCGCGAATGGCTTCCTGCGGCGTGAAGGTCAACTTCTCGCGCACCTCGATGGGCGCCGTCATATGGCTGACTCCGGCGACGATCAACGCCACGAATCCACCTTCTCGGTGGGTGATCCGTCTTCGACCGAGCTACAGAATGGGAGGGAAAACCCACTGCTAGCCGCCGAGATGTAGCCAACTCTCATAGGAACTGCCCGCGGTTGAGCGACGCCATTCTGAACACGACGTAGAGGGCGACGACGCTCGCAAACGTCACGGCCGACATCAGCGCCGCGCGACGCGCCTGCCAGCCGCGCAGCATCCGTCCGAGCGCCAACGCGCTCACACCCACCCACGCGCCCAAGCCCCAGATGATCTGCGGCAGTACCAGTGCGCGATACTCGAACGAGTACGCCGCGGCGAGCGTGAGGCCGAGGGTGAGTCCGAGGAATCCCGCGATGGAGGCGAGGTGATTGACGCGATCGAGCGTGTCGAGCGGCGGGAAGAATCTGAAGATCGCCCCGAACCGCGCCGACTTGAGCTCGCGTCGCGCTACGAGGTACATCGTTCCCGCCGCGGCCGCGGTCGCATACGCGGCGATCCCAATGAAGCTCAGCACTATGTGCATCGTGAGCCAGACGGCGCGCGCGCCCTGCGGCTCGAGAAACGGGTGCATGCCGGCGAGGTTGCCGGCCACCGTGACGAGCGCGGCGACAGGCGCCGCCACCAGCGTGAGACTGACCTCGCGCGCGAGACTCTCAACGACCACGAGCGAGATGGCGAGGACGAGACCGGCGAACGATAGCCCTGGTCCGAGTCCCGTAAGCGATGCGGCGCCGGCCTGCCGCGTGAGGCCCGCAAGCGCGGTGGCGTGAGCTCCAATCCCGAGCAGGAGCAGGATGACGACACCCCACACGGGTGCCTTCACGCGACGCGCAAAGGGCAGCGCCGCGACGGCAGCCGCGGCGAGGTAGAACGTGACGGCAACGAAGTGGGCGATCGGAATCATCTGATCGCCTAATTTAATTCCTCGCTTCGCTTTTAGCGCATCATCGCCCGGCTACACGCGCCGGCGGGGCACCCCGCTTTCTCAGGGCATTTTGCCAGTCAGACGCACCGGCATTCCGTCACGAATCGTCGGTTGAGTCTGCTTGACGATGATCACTGTCGTCGCGTAGCGTGTTACCCGCACGACCTGCGCGACACCGGCGATCACTGGAGGAGCATGATTCTGCTCGTCGGGCCCACTGGTATTGTCGATGAACGTCACTTCGTCACCCACCTGAATGCCGGTCTTGGAATTCGGCGAAATGAGCACATAGTATCCGATCGTGGGCAGCACCGGCTCGTTGTGAACGTAGAGAACCGTTCCTCTGATCCCCCCGGCGACTGGCGACAAGGTACCTGCGGGGGAAGGAAGATCGGGCGCCGCCACGAGTTGCTGCTCGAGCATGATCTCGCCGTACTGCTTGATGACGCGCACGATCGGCCGCTGGCCCTGTGGAATGCCTTCGATGCGAAGGATGCCGGTTGGAATTACGACCTGGCCAAACTCGCCCAGGTCGGGGCCCAGGACGTACGACATGTAGAGGTCGCCGAGGCGGGGAGCAAGGCCCTTCGGAAGGTCGATGAAGAGGTCGTCGTTAATCTGATATTTGACTTGAACGATGCTGGTCTTGATGCCGGGGCGATCGACGCTGGCGATGAGCCTGCCGGCGTCTTTGGGTCCGCCCTCACGGTCCGCGTAAGGCGCGGCCTCCACTTCGCCCCTCCGCACTCCACCGCTACGCGAGCGGCCGACCACATCCGCCTGGAACGCAGCCGCGGCGCGGCTTAGGGGTGAGGCGAAGACCGTCAGATCCGACCGTCCACTGCTTGTCTCCTGCGTCGTCGTAGGCGTAGGCGTGGGCGCAGGCGGAGCGGGACGCGTTACGATGTGAGAGACGACTTCGCCGGCGCTGTCAGCCCTCGCGAGCGCTTCGGTCTTCACCTCGGTTCCCCAGATGCGTATGACTTCGCCCGGATAGATCCAATGCGGATCCTTCACGACGTCGGTGTTGCGGCGGAAGATCTCCGGCCAGCGGAACGGATCCTTCAGGTAGAACTTCGCCAGGTCCCAAAGCGTGTCGCCCTTTTTCACCACGTGTTTCACTTCCTTCGTGGTGTCGGCGCTGATGGCGAGGTTGTTCGTGGTATCGGTCCGGACAGGCCGCACCGTATCGGCCGAGCTCGGCATCTGCGCGAGCGCGCGGTTGACGCTGCCCGCCGAAATAATCAGGGCGGCGCCGAGGATGGAGGCGCGAACGCCGGATCTCTTTGCGACTGTTGACGATACCTTCAGGAAATGACCGATCACTCGTGCTCCCGGAACTTTGACGGATAGTAAGATGCCAACCATTGGACGGGGGGCATCCGGGGAAAGTCACGTCGCGGCCCAACTTCCCATGAGAATACCGAAGCAGGAAGCCGTCAGCTTTGCAGCTGATCGCGGGGAGCTTTCATACTGGCGTTAGAAGATCCCCAGAGAATGGGTTCGCGCGCTTGTTCAGATCTCCAGGAAGTCCGTCATTTGTCCGACTTCGCCAGGTCCCTACGCCGACGAAATGGCTCTGTGCGATTAGCTGCAAAAGCTGAGAGCTCCTTGCTTAGGCCCTCCAGATAACAAAAGCGGCCCCGCAAAGCGGGGCCGCCCAAGAGATCGTACAAGGGAGCTGTTAGAAGGGTAGGTCGTCGTCGGCTTGCTCGAGCGCTCCGGGGAAATCCTCGAATTCCGCCCCCCCCGTCGCCGCCGCCCCTGCCTTCGCTCCGGCAGTCGCCGGCGCTCGGCTCCTTCCACTGCTCTCGCCATCAAAATCGCCCCCGCCCGAGGCACCGCGGCCCCCGCCGAGCATCAGCATCTCCCGCACGTTGATCTCGGTGCTGTAGCGAGTCTGATTCTCCTTGTCCTGCCACTGGCGATACTCGATGCGCCCCTCGACGTAGATCCTGTCGCCCTTCTTGCAAAACTTCTCGACGACGTCGGCCAGCCCGGTGCCCTTGGAGTTCCACACCACGCATCGGTGCCATTCGGTTTTCTCCTGCTTCTCACCGTTCGGCGAATTCCAGTTTCGGGTCGTCGCGAGCGAGAACGTCGCGACCCTGTTGCCCCCAGTCGTCGACCGGACTTCGGGATCACTGCCCAGATTTCCGATCAGCATCACTTTGTTCAGACTTCTGCTCACTGTGCCTCCTGGCGAGAGTTCGTTTCCCGCCCAGAATAGTATAGATGGGGCTCAGAGCCCGAGCAAACCAACGATTTCATCGGTCAGCAAAACTTCCCGCCGATCTCTCCTCATCACCCTCGGCGACTTCCAGAATCCTGCGCATCACCAGCGCGTCCTCGACCGGCCGGCGATAGTAGTTCCGCCGCCTGCCAATCTTGGTGAAGCCCCGCGACTCGTAAAGCGCACGCGCGGGGCTATTCGATTCGCGAACCTCCAGAAATGCGGTCCGCACTCCGCTACCGCCCAGCTCGGTCAGCACGGCATCGAGCATCTGTCCGGCCAATCCCCTGCCCCGAAATGTTGGCTCGACCGCGACGTTCAGAAGCTCGGCGTCCTCACCAACTGCAAACGCGATCACGTATCCGGCGACTCTGAGATCTGGCGGACATTCAATCACCTGAAAGATAGCAGGATGACCGCCGAGTAGACGGCGGAATGATTCCTCGGTCCAGGGATCGGCAAAGCTTGCCCGCTCGATCTGCAAGACCTGATTCAGATCGGCTTCAGCGGCCGGCCGAAGGAGCGCGGTCACGTTGTCAGAGGACGTCCGTGCGCGGCTTCCCAACGCACCTGCGCCTCGGCGAGACGGCCATAGTCGGGCTCCCACGAGGCGAGATTCACCGGGCCCGCCTCAATTATTGAGGCGAGGATGGGTGCCACTCCGCGCGCATGCGGATGCGCGTCGATTTGCCGCCCCGGTCCGACTGTCCTGAGCGCTGGCTCTCTCACAGTCAGGTCCGCGAGCTGTTCCGCGGACACGAGCGTCGTCGGCTCTGAGTGGATCGCCGCGCCGCCGGACCGGATAGTGATGCGCGCCGCAAAGAATTCGCCCCGCATTGCGTCGAGAACCGAGAGATATTCCCCGATGGGGAGCGACGGTTGCGCCCCCGACGCGGTGAGCACGAGCGACGAGACGGCGTAAAGCTCGACGCCATATCCCGCCGCCAGCCCTTTCGCGACCGATCCCGCCACCCGCAGACTCGTAAAGCTTCCCGGTCCCGCTCCACAGACGATTCGCGCGATCTCAGCCCGTCCCACACCAGCTTCCACGAAGCATTCCGCCACCGCCGGCATCAGTCTCTCCCCCCTCCCCGCGCGCGGACTTCCGCCGTCCTCGGCACGCAGCGTCCGCTCTGCCACGACCTCCGAGTCGCGGATGAGTGCCACGCTGCCTTCGTACGTCGCGCCCTCGAGTGCGAGCGTGTATGAGCGCGTCATCAAATCGAGGCCCTACCCCGCGAGAAGAATGCGACGAGTGGGGTCGTCGGGAACGTAGTCGAGATCGATGGGCAGATGACTGTCGGGCAGCCGAGGACCGGCGCGCTCGGGCCACTCCACCAGGATCAGCGACCGCGACGACACGATTTCGTCCCAGCCAATGTTCGTGAGCTGGTCCGGCGAGTCGAGACGATACAAATCGATGTGAAACACGGCGGATTTGGGGGCGCGGTATTCGTGGATCAAAGCATAGGTCGGACTCGTGATCTCGTCGCGCACACCGTAGCCCTGGCAGATCGCCTGCGCTAACGTGGTTTTGCCCACGCCCAGCTCGCCCGTAAGCGTTACGATCAGCGGGGGCGTGATCGAGCGGCCAAGCTCGTGCCCCCACTGGCGAAGCTCACTCTCGGTGAGCTTGAGGTGACCCCTGTCAGCCCGCGGGGGAACGACGTGCCGGTGAGCTGGCATCTCTAGCGGCCGTGAAGGCCCGCCAGCGATCCTCGGCTGCTTTCCTGACGCCCGGCCTTGGCTTTGACCTCGAACAGCTCGTCGCGAAGGCGGGCGGCCGTCTCGAAGTCGAGGTTGGTCGCCGCTTCCCGCATCTGCGCCTCCAGATCGGCGATGAGCGCCGGGAGATTGTCAGCTCCGTAATGCGCCCCGGACTCAGCAACCCGGCGAACCTTCTCCTTCTCCCTCTCGTCGCGTTCCATCCGCGAGTCGGCCACGCGCGTGGTGAACCGCACCTGGTCTACGCTCTTCTTCACGCTCATCGGCGTGATTCCGTGCTCGACATTGTACGCGGTCTGGATCACCCGTCGGCGACTGGTCTCGTCGATGCACCGCTGCATCGAGCCCGTCATCCTGTCGGCGTAGAAGATCGCGCGCCCGTTCAGATGTCGTGCCGCGCGGCCGACCGTCTGGATGAGCGATCGATCGCTGCGCAGAAATCCTTCCTGGTCGGCGTCTAGAATCGCGACGAGCGAGACTTCGGGAAGATCGAGTCCTTCCCGCAGAAGATTGATTCCAATGAGCACATCGAACTCTCCGAGCCGGAGCCCTCGTACGATCTCCATGCGCTCGATGGCGTCGATGTCCGCGTGCATGTACCTCACGCGCACGCCCATCTGCTGGAGATAGTCGGCGAGATCCTCCGCCATGCGCTTGGTAAGAGTCGTGACGAGAACACGCTCGCTTTTCCTCTCGCGAATCCGGATCTCGTTCAGCAGGTCGTCCACCTGTCCACGCACCGTACGGACTTCGATCTCCGGATCTACGAGACCGGTGGGTCGAATGATTTGCTCGACGATGACGCCTTCCGAGAGCCGCAGCTCGATCTCACCCGGAGTCGCCGTGATGTTGAGCGCGCGCGGTGTCAGAGAAAGGAACTCATCGAACATCAGCGGCCGGTTGTCGAGCGCGCTCGGCAGGCGGAAGCCATAGTCGACCAGAGTAAGCTTGCGCGCCCGATCGCCGTTGAACATTCCGCCGATCTGCGGCAGGGTGACGTGCGACTCGTCCACCACGACCAGGAAATCCTCGGGGAAATAATCGAAGAGACAAGCCGGCCTCTCGCCCTGCGCGCGTTCCGACAGGTGCCGAGAGTAGTTCTCGATCCCGGCGCAGGTGCCGATCTCGAGCATCATCTCGATGTCGAAGTTGGTGCGCGACTCGAGACGCTGCGCTTCGAGCAGTTTCCCGGATGAGCGTAGCTCGGTGAGGCGCTGCGCCAGCTCCTCGCGAATGAGCCCGACCGCGCGCTCGATCGTCGGACGCGACGTCACGAAATGCTTCGCGGGATAGATCGCCGCCTTGTCGAGATTGGCGATCGTGTCCCCAGTCAGAGGATTAATTTTACTAATTCGCTCGATCTCCTCGCCCCACATCTCGACTCGCACGCCCTGCTCTTCGTAGGCGGGGAGAATCTCGACCGTGTCGCCGCGCACGCGAAACGTGCCGCGCTCGAGTCCCATGTCGTTGCGCGAGTACTGGATCTTCACCAGCGATCTGAGGATGGAGTCGCGCGGAATCCTCTGCCCCTTCGTGAGCGTCACCATCTGCTCGCGATAGCTGCGCGGATCACCCAATCCGTAAATCGCCGACACCGTGGCGACGATGATTACGTCGTCGCGCTCCATCAGGCTCGACGTCGCGCGCAGCCGCAGCCGGTCTATGTCCTCGTTGATCGACGCATCCTTCTCGATGTAGGTGTCGGTCGTCGGGACGTACGCTTCCGGCTGGTAGTAGTCGTAGTACGAGATGAAGTACTCGACCGCGTTGTGCGGAAAGAAGCCCTTGAGCTCCCCGTACAGCTGCGCCGCCAGCGTTTTGTTGTGCGAGAGCACGAGCGTCGGCCGCCCGAAATTCCTGATGACGTTCGCGACTGTCATCGTCTTTCCGGATCCGGTCACGCCGAGCAGAGTCTGGAACCGGTCGCCCCGTTCGAGACCCTTTGTCAGCTCCGCAATCGCTCTTGGCTGGTCACCCGCGGGCGCGAAAGGCGCCTGCAGATCAAATGCCGCTTTGGTCATTCTTTATATCGCTGGACAGCCGCTCGCGCCGCGTGACCTCGATCACGCCTTTCACGCGTCTGGCTGCCTTGAGAATTTTTTGAAGGTGTGCAAGGTTGCCGACTTCGACGGCGAGCTCGCCGATCACGTGGCCATCGGAGCTGTGCAGCTCGAAGCTTCGGATATCGGTGCCCGTCGCCGAGACGGCGGTGGCGAGGTCGGCGTAGAGTCCGCGGCGGTCGGTCGCTTCGAGTGCCAGGCGCACCATGAACTTCTCACCCTCCAGCTCCTTCCAATCTATCTCGAGCCGGCGCTCCGGCTCCTGAACGAGCATGAGCAGATTCGGACAATCCGAGCGGTGGATGCTTACGCCTCTTCCTCTTGTTACATACCCCACAACCGGGTCTCCGGGTACAGGCTGGCAGCATTGGGCGTAGCGAACCATCATCCCGTCGACGCCCTGAATGCGGACGCCCTTCGGGCTGCCGCGGACCCGGTCCACCAGCCAGTCGAGCGGACCCGGCTTCGGCGCGTCGGGCGAGGATTCGGCGTCGGGGTACAGCTCCCTCACAATTTGCGAAACGTTCACATCGCCCTGGCCAATTGACGCGATCAGATGGCTCAGGTCGGTCAGGTGCAGCACTTTGGCGACCTTCAGCAGATCGGAATCTTCCGGCCTGGTAATTCGCCGCCGCTTGAGCTCGCGCTCGAGTATCTCTCGGCCGAGCTTGATCGAGGTGGTGTGCTCCTCGATGCGGAGGCGCTGGCGAATCTTGTGGCGCGCTCTTCCGGTTCTGACGTGAGCCAGCCAATCCCTGCTCGGCTTCGCCGACGGAGATGTGATGATCTCCACGGTCTCCGAGTTCTTGAGCTCGCGCGCGAGGCTCGCGATGCGGCCGTTGATGCGCGCTCCCTGGCAATGCAGACCGACTTCGGTGTGCACGGCGAACGCGAAGTCGATCGGTGTTGCGCCCTTCGGCAGCTGGATCACGTCGCCGGTAGGTGTGAAAACGAAAATCTCGTCCTGATAGAGATCGAGCTTGAGGAATTCGAGGAATTCATCGGGCGTCTTCGCGTCGAGCTGTAGCTCCAGCACCTGTCTGAACCATTGGAGCGCGCGATCCAGCTCGTCCGCGCTCTTCGAATCTTCCTTGAAGCGCCAGTGCGCGGCGATTCCGTACTCCGCCGTGCGGTGCATCTGGCGCGTTCGGATCTGGATCTCGAACAGCTGTCGTCCCGGCCCGAACACCGTCGTGTGCAGCGACTGGTAACCGTTCGACTTGGGCTGCGCTATATAGTCCTTGATGCGCTCCTGGAGCGGCGTGAACTGATCATGGATCACGCCGAGCGCGTGGTAGCAATCGGGGACGGATTCCACGATGACGCGAATCGCGAGCAGGTCGTAGATCTCCTCGTACGGCTTGTCCCACTTCTTCATCTTCTTCTGAATCGACCAGAGGTGCTTGGCCCGGCCGGTCACCTCGACGTTGGCGATGCCGGCTTTTTTCAGCCGGCTGTCAAGCGGCTCCCTCAGCTGTGCGATCGACTTCTCGCGCTCGATGCGGCGAGTCGAGACTTTCTTGGCGAGTGTCTTGTACTCGGACGGCTCGAGGTGCTTGAACGCGAGGTCCTCCAGCTCCCACTTCAC
>JADGQV010000142.1 GCA_017881465.1 Gemmatimonadaceae bacterium | reverse complement strand
CGCGCACCATGATCATGTTGTCGTGCTCTTCCTTGAAAATGCCATCGCCGACCACTTCCTCGGCGCTCGAGCTGTAGCCTTCGGTCAGGAACTTCATTGTCTTGGCGACGCGTAAGGGAGTATTGAGCAGGCCTTCGCGCTCGGGATCCTCACCTATCAGCTCCAACTCGCGCCGTATCAGCTCCTCAAACTCCTTATCTGCCTGTGTATTCGACATAGTTGTTTTCAGTCTCCCACAGTACGAGCCGGGCAAGCTCACCGGGCTTCACCTGGGGGGCCAGTATTTTCCAGAACGCGATGATGATGTTCTCGGATGTCGGAATGACGCCCTTCATGAAGGGCACGTCGAGGTTGAAGTTCTTGTGATCTACGATGTCGACGATCTCGCGCTCGACGATCTTTTTGAGCTGGGAAAGGTCGCAGACGTAACCGGTCCTGGGGTCGATATCACCTTCGACCGACACGTCCAGGGTATAGTTGTGGCCGTGCCAGTTCGGGTTGTTGCACTTCCCGAACAGCTTCGAGTTCTCCGCGTCGGAGAGCTCGGGATTGTGGACGCGGTGGGCGGCGTTGAACCGCATCCGGCGGGTGACTGTTACGCGCGACATGTTTAGGGTAAGATATCGAAGACAAAGAAGCTCCGCCGCAGGCAGAGTGCCCTTTTAACCAAAAGAAGCTCCGCCGAAGGCAGAGTGCCCTTTAACCAAAAGAAGCTCCGCCGGTTGAATGGCGGAGCTTCAGAAAGAATGGGACGGAGAGGTTTTTTGAAGCCCGGTCGAATTTTTGAGGCCCTCACCCCACCTACCGTCTTCCCCGCACTGGGGCATGACGTCAGCAAAGTTTATTGGACCCACTCTAAGGACTTGTTGGCTCAAAAAGTGAGTTCTCCGCCCCAACGATGATGCCGTTTTTTGTTCCGCAACGGCTGCACTAATGACTCCCTGAAGTTACCGATCGTCACATTCAAAATCAACGAATTCCAGCCATGGATTTAGGAATAATCGCAGCCATCGTGATGCTTGCAGTCTGGGCGTTCGTCACATTCACCACGACCGCGCCAGGCTGGATCCACATCCTCCTCACGATGGGGATGTTCCTCCTCATCTACCGCATCGTCGTGCGCGGCACGCACGGCGTGGGCCGCGGCCGCAAGAGTTGATGGCACGCGGCGGGTCTTACTCCTATGGGAGCGAAGGACCCGCGACCGCCGTCGCCGAGCAACCGCAGCCGCTGTCGGCGGACAAGAAAAAACCGGTCCTCGTAACGGGCGCTGCCGGAATGGTTGGCATCCATACGTGCCGAGAGTTGTCGAAAAAAGGCTGGCAGGTGCGGGCCCTCATCAGGGATCCCGCGAAGGCGGTAATGGCGCTCGGTCAGCTACCGGTCGAATTCCGCGTCGGCGATGTCCGGGACGCCACGACCTTACGGAGCTCGCTCAGCGGGTGCGGCGCGGTGATTCATCTCGCCGCGATCGCGATCGAGAAGAAGGGCGAGAGCTACCGCGAGTCGAACACCGCCGCGACCGAGCGCCTCATCTCCGCGGCCAGAACCGAGAACGTTCAGCGTGTCATCTTCATGTCGCAGAACGGCGCCGACAGTCGTTCGCCCTTTCCATTTCTGCGCAGCAAGGGCGTCGCGCAGGATTCGATCAAGACCAGCGGACTCAAATGGACGGTACTGCGCCCGTCGGTGATCTTCGGCCCCGAGGATCAGTTCGTGAACGTGCTCGGACGACTCATCATGCTGACGCCGAAGGTCTTTCCCCTTCCCGGCGGCGGCAGCGCGCGGTTTCAGCCGATCGCGGCGGACGACGTCGCGCGGGTCGTGCGCCTCTCGCTGGAAAAGAAGGAGACAGTTCAACAGTCCTACGACCTCGGCGGCGCGGTACCGCTGACGCTTCGGCAGATGACGGAGCGGATCCTCGTCGCGATGGGTACGCACCGGACGCTCGTGGCTATCCCGGTGAAGGCGCTGAGGCCGCTCGTCGCAATGGCTCAGCGGCTGCTGCCGAATCCGCCCGTTACGCCCAGCCTGCTCGATCTGCTGTCCCTCGACAACACAGTCGCGAACAACGCTCTCACCGACTACTTCAGGGTCGTGCCGATCCCGTTCGCGGCGGACGAGCTGCAGTATCTGAGGCGAATTACGGTGAAGAACGCGCTGAGGTCGTTGTTCGAAGGGCGGTAATCTGGAATCCCCCGTCCTTGTCTAGACGTATCGCGCGAAGGCCAGGCCGATAATGCAGGCCCTTAATCGGATCGCGGCAGAAGTGTACCCTACAGCTCTCTCCGGTTGAGAAGCTGGTGGGCGTAATCCACCGCTCTCGCGGTCAGCGCCATGTAGGTGATGCTCGGATTCTGGTTGGCAGTCGACGCCATGCATGCTCCGTCGGTAATGAACACGTTCGGGACATCCCACATTTGATTGTGGCCGTTCAGGACCGACGTCTTCGGATCGCGCCCCATGCGCGCTGTGCCGGTCTCGTGAATCACCAGCCCCGGCGGGTTGTCTTCCTTGAATGGTCTGATGTTGGTCGCGCCCAGCGCCTCCAACATCTCCGTGGCGCTCACGGCCATATCCGCCTGCATTTTCTTTTCGTTGTCGCTGTAGACGCAGTTGACGCGCAGGGCCGGAATGCCCCACGCATCGACGAGGTGCGGATCGAGCTCGATGTAGTTCTCGTGGCGCGGAAGCATTTCGCCAAAGCCGTCGAACGACATCTCCCAAGGTCCGAGATCGCCGGTGAGCGACTTCTTGAATTCGGCGCCAAAGCCGGGCATTTCAGATCCCCTGTCCCAGCCCGCACGTTCGGCGCGACCCTCGAAGCCATACCCGCGCAGAAAATCCGGATGCTTCGTCTTCACATTGCGGAAGCGCGGGACGTAGATCGCGTCGGGCCGGTTGCCGATCTCGCGCCGGTCCCTCGCCCAGGGAAGCGTTCCGGTCGCGCCGCCGGCCATGATGTGGTCCATCAGGTTGTGCCCCAACTCGCCGCTGGAATTGCCGAGGCCATTCGGGAATTCGCTCGTCGCCGAGTTGAGGAGGATCCGCGTCGATTCCATCGCTGAAGCGTTGAGAAAAATCACCTTCGCATTGACGTCGAACATCTGCTTCGTGTTCGCATCGATCACCCGGACGCCGGTAGCCCGGCGCTTAACCGGATCGTAGATCACGCTGTGCACCACGCTGAAAGGTCTGAGCGTCAGGCGTCCCGTCTTGCGCGCGGCGGGAAGCGTGGAGTTGATGCTGCTGAAATACGAGAGCGTGATGCATCCCCGCGCGCAATGCCCGCACAGGTGGCACTTCTGGCGACCGCCGTGATCTTCGGTCAGCACGGCGAGGCGCGCGTTCGTGATTACGCGCTCACCCCCGAATTTCTCCAGAAGAATGTCGCGGGCCTTCTGCTCCGCCGCATTTAGCGGCCACGGTGTCTGGAACTCGCCGTCGGGCAGGTGTGCGAGGTTCTCACGACGCCCCTGTATGCCGACAAACTTCTCGACGTAACTCCACCACGGAGCGAGATCCTTGTACCGGATAGGCCAATCAACTCCATAGCCTTCTCTCGCGTTCGCGGTGAAGTCGAGATCACTCCACCGGTAGACGCACCGCCCCCACATGATGGAGCGTCCTCCAACCTGCCTTCCCCGTATCCAGTAAAAGGGCTTGTCCTCGGGAAACGAGTACGGGTTGTCGAGGTCGTTGACGAAAAACTTGGACGACCACTCGTCGCACGCACCGGTGTGCCCCTGGATGGGTTGATAGCGCTCGACCTGTTTGCGGTCACCCATTCCTCGATAGCGCTTTTCCCACGGAAGCACGTGCTCCACGTAGTCGACCGCCGGATCGATCGGCCGCCCCGCTTCGAGCACGATGGTGCGCAGTCCCTTCTCTGTCAGCTCCTTTGCCGCCCAGCCGCCGGAAATCCCCGAGCCGACGACGATCGCATCATATGTCATTGGTGGCATGGTCAGACCGCGGGAGTGAACGGTACGTTGCCCTGATATCCATTGAAGTACATCTGCACCTTCAGGATCTCCTGGTCGACACGCTGGGACGTGAAGTAGCCGTATACGGTGAGAGCCTTGAGTCGCGCGAATGCGAGCCCGGCGCCTGTCTTGTCTCCACGCGCGGCATCAAGCGCCGTCATGAGCTCGACTTTCTTCGATGCCGGCAAAGCGGCAAATCGAGTTGAGCCCATCGCGCCCGCGCGGGTATCGATGTCGCGCAGCCCGGCGAGGAATGCGGCTCTCTCATCGTCGCTCGCCCATTCAGTCAGGATGAGATCGATGAATTCCGGCACCTTTACGCTCGTCGCGCCCGGCGTCTCGGTCTCGGGGATGATCATCTCGGCGATCGTAGTCACGAGCGCCTGCTGTTCGCGATTGAGGGTCCTGAACGGAACGTCGCCCAGCCGGAGATGGAGCTCCGCTCCGAGCTTCATCGCGGCTTCGGCGCCGCGAGGGATGAAGGGCAGCGCGAGTGCGGCGCCGAGGAACTGAACGACTTCACGTCTTCGCATGTCAGGATATCGGAGGGTGGACGATCCTGGGGCTGAAGTGGGGCGAATCGAACGTAGAGCGGGGAAACGAAACCGTCAAGCGACATTGAAGCTGTTTTGCGACGCGGCGGAATTGGAATTGAGCGCCTCACGATTGCTTTATTCCTTGACGGCCGCCGCTATACGACCCATGGTTCCCCGAGGGCCGTTGAAATTCCTCTCCCTCTGAGCCACTATGAAAAGAAACATGGCACTTGGACTCCTCCTGGCGGCGGTGCTTGCCGCGCCGCCCGCCGTCCGTGCGCAGGAGACCATCGCCGACGCCATAGACCTGGCGCGCGAGAAGACCGTGAAGTTCGACTTCACCGGAGCCCTCGCCCTCTACGACGCGATCCTGAAGCAGTTCCCAAAAGAGCTCCCGGAGATCTACGTCAAACGCGCATCCCTCCTCGAGATGATGGGTGACTCGAAGGGTGCAATCGCCGACTACACCAAGGCTCTGGCGCTCGATTCGGACGATCCCAAGAAGACGCAGTGGAACCACGCGTACATTTATAGGGACCGAGCCAAGTCCAAAGAGTACTCCGGGGACCTCAAGGGGGCGATCGCCGATTACGGCCGGGCCATCGCGCTCGACCCGAAGAACAGCTTCTTCTATTCCCATCGCGCTGGGGTCAAGGTGGATCTGGACGACTACGCCGGAGCGCTCGCGGACTACTCCACCGCGATTAGAATCGCCGACAAGCCCGGGGAGCTGGACTACGAGCGTCGCGGCATCGTCCGCATCTGCATGCGTGACTTCCCGAACGCGCTCGGCGACCTCCAGCAGGCCGTCAAGATGGATCGGGAAGGCGACTACTATAAGCCGACGGTCGGGGATCAGAACCTGCTCATCTGGCTCACGCAAGTCCGGCTGGACAAGAAGGTTGACGCCGACAGGGAGCTGACGGCCCTGGTGGCGGCGGTAAAGAATGACGGCGACATCGATTTGAACC
>JADGQV010000141.1 GCA_017881465.1 Gemmatimonadaceae bacterium | reverse complement strand
CCGTGCGGATCCAGCAAGTGATAAAGGCCTGGAAGTACCAGCAGGACTATAGGGCCTGACAGGACAAAGCCTCCTATCACGGCGATTGCCAGCGGCTGCATTAGCTGGGACCCCTCTCCCAACGCAAGAGCGAGAGGGGCTAGCGCGAAGGCAGTGGCCAGGATGGTCATAGCTACTGGGCGCAAACGCCGGTGCGCTGAGTCGGTCCACGCGTCCTTTGCGGACTTTCCACTTCGTAGTCCCAACTGTGCCTCGTGGATGACGAATATCGCATTCTCGCCCACGATTCCCACCATCATGATCGCGCCAACGTAGCTCGAGATGTTGAGCGTCATTCCGGTGAGGAGCAGGGCCGCGAGAACGCCCGCCAACACAGCGGCGGCGCACAAAGCCGTCACAATTGGCGCGCGCCAGTCGGTGAATTCGAAGAGGACCACCACGGACACCAGCAACAGTCCCGCAAGAAGGACATAGAGAAGTCCCCTGAACGACTTTTGCTGTTGTTCATAGAGGCCCCCGTACTCCACGGACATGCCGGGCCCGAGCGCCAGGTCACGCGCAATTCGCTGTCGGATTTCCGCCATCGCGCCTCCCAGATCACGGCCGGAGAGCCTGGCGGTCACTCCGACATAGGTCCTCAGGTTTTCCCGATTGATTTCGGTCTCCGGCGTGCCGGTCGTAACGGTGGCGACCGTGGAGAGCGGAATCAGCGTCGATGAGGGTGCACCCGCGCGTATCTTCAACTGTGTAAGTGGAGTCGAATCAGCTGCCAATACCCGAAGGTCGTACATCCGATCGCCAATCCTAATCTGACCCGCGACTGTGCCCGTAACAGCCGGCTCGACTTCGGCTGCCACCGTCTGCGTATTCAGCCCGAAGCGCGCCGCTGCAACCGGATCGACGTGTACCTGAAGCGCCGGACCAGCAATCGTGAGTCCGTTGAAAACGTCTTCCACCCCCGGAATTTTGTCGAGTATGCGCGCGGCCTGATCCGCTTTGGCGGCAAGTATCGCAGGATCGCTTCCGAAGATCTTGACGTCGATCGGCTGGGGAGTGCCACCGGTCAGATCGCCGATGTTGTCCTCGAGCAGTTGTCCGAAGTCGGTGTGGATTGCCGGCTCAACGGCTCCGATACGCGTTCGCAGGTCGTCCATAATCGTCTCGACGCCGGGTCTCTCCCTTCTGGGTTTGAGCTTGATGACGTAGTCACCGCGGTTCGGCTCGGTAATGAAGAATCCGAGCTGCTCTCCGGTGCGGCGCGAGTAGCTAGCGACGGCTGGATTGGAAACGATGACGCGCTCCGCCTCTCGAAGCATCGCGTCTGTCTCGGTCAGTGAAGTTCCTGGAGGCGTCCAATAGTCCAGGATGATCGAGCCCTCATCCATTGCCGGAAGGAAATCCGTGCCGATGCGGCCGTACAGCAGGTAAGCCACAACGAGCAACGCGACGACGACTGCCACGCTGGCGCTTGCACGTCCTACGAAGATGTCGACGAGCCGGCCGTAACCTCGGCCGGCCCTCTCCAGCATGGGAGCAAGCCGTTCGCGGATTGGTGCGAGACTCCGTCCCGTTGCTTGCGCTATGCGCTTCAGTCGCGATTGCGAGGGGACTTCGGTCGCCGGCTGGTATCGATGGAATACGCCGACCGACACCGGGACGACTACCAGCGCAATCACCAGTGAAATTACGAGCGCCAGCGCCATCGTGAGCGCGAGCGGTTTGAAGAACGCACCCACGACGCCGGAGAGGAGCGCGAACGGAAGGAGTATGACGATGGTTGAAAGACTCGAGCCGACGAGCGCCGGGGCCAACTCACCAGCACCTGTCGCGGTCGCATCGTGAAGGTCCTGTTCCAGATCCGGATGGAGCTCCGGATCCGACGTTCGGCGCAAACTCGCACGTGCGTGATGGCTTTCGATGTTCTCGATAACCACAATGGAATCATCCGCGATCAGACCGAGAGCGGCCGCTATTCCGGCGAGAGTCATGAGGTTGATGGTCTGACCCACCGCGCCCAGTGCCAGACCTACGATTGCGACCGTGAGCGGGATTGCCGCAACAGCGATCAACGTAAATGTGACGTTTCGCAGGAACAGGAGCAGCACTACGGCGGCGAGCACGACTCCAATGATGATCGCGTCACGCGCTCCCCCCACGGATCCCGCGACGAATGACGCCTGATCGTAGAAGTTGCTCCAGTGAACATCCTTGGGCAAAATGTCTGGCTGGTCCCGAAAGATCTTGTCAATCGCGTCAGCAATCGCAACGGTATTTGCTGATGGCTGCCGCACGATGTTGACGAGCACCGCCGTCTGTCCATCCGCAGTCGTGCGTACGTAGGAGACTTCGTCCGTCACGATGATCGTGCCGAGATCGGAGAGCGTCGCCGGCTGACCGCCAGGAACCGGAACCGCAATCTTGGCGAGGTCCTCCTTTCCGGTAACCCGTCCGGTCACAAGGGTCAGGTAGAGCTCGTGATTCTGCTCGCTCAACCCCGTGGACACCACGTCGTTGCTGGCCTGAATCGCCTGCACTACATCGGATGCGGTAAGCGCGTGGCCGGCGAGCGCCTGAGTATTCAGCCGAACCTGGAATTCACGCTGACGCCCGCCTTGAATCTGGACCTGGGATACTCCGGGAATCCTGACGAGAGCGGGCTTGAGCGTGTACTGGGCGAGATCCCACAGCTGGGCTTGCGTCTCGGTGGAAGATGTGAGCGCGTATCCCTGAATCGGGAAGATGGCGGTGTTCATCCATTCGGCGTCGATCCTGGTTTGAGGGGGCAGATCGGGTCTCACGCGTTGCGTCTCCGCTTGCACGCGATCGAGCGCCCCCTTCATATCCGTGCCCCAGCCGAACTCCGCCGAGATCTCAGTTGACCCTCGGGATGTTGTGGATCGCACAAGCACGATGCCGGGCACACGAAGAATCGCTTCCTCGAGCACTCGCGTGACCGTCGGCATCATCTGGGCGGCCGGCTCTTCGCCGACGTCGGCAATCACCTTCACAATCGGGAAGGTGACCGTAGGGAAGATTGCCGACGGAAGGCCCACTGCCTCGTAAATCCCTGCGATTACGAGGATGGAAAGCAACAGGTAGATGCCCGTGGCTCGTTGTCGTGCGTTCGCGACAAACTTCACTGGGTTGTGCCGACTATAGTCGCGCCTTCGCGAACCTTGCTGCCCTCCGGGAGACCAACCTGGCCGGAAACGATGACCCGCTGTCCCGGCGTCAGCGCAGGATACTTGATTTCGATGTTGCCACCCTGGGTCGCCCCTGTAGTCACATTTACCCAGTGCGTGAGCCCCGCAGGCGTGACGAGAGCAACGCGAGAAACGCCAGATATGTCGTCGCGTAGAACAGCCGCCGCTGGGACGATGGGAACGGCGAATTTTTCCCCAACTATGATTTCGACGGTTCCAAACAGTCCGGTTTGAATCGGAGCGCCGGCGGTCTGGAGATCGGTGCTGAAGTCGATGCGCACCGGAACGGTCATGATGCTGTTGGTGTCAGCCGGGAGAAGACCGTGCACTACCCCCGGAACCACGCCCCGCTGACCTGGCAGGTTGACGTTTGCGCGCTGTCCCAACCTTACCTGTGCAAGATCGCCTTGCGCTATTCGCGCGACGAACACTATGGAACCGGCGGAGGCGATAGTGAGAATGCTGTCACCCTGGCTCAAGAGATCGCCCTGGCTGGCGCTGCGCGAGACTACGACTCCCGCTCGCGGTGCCCTGAGTTGCGTCGCGACGAGATTTTGTTTCGCGAGCACGAGTGCCCGCTCGGCGTCACTGCGTTGAGCCGGGGTTGAGGCACTTCTGAGCATCGCCTCGGCTCCGATGAGCGCCGCCTGACTGGGCTGGTTTACCACGGCCGCGACCACCTGGTTAGTACCCACGCGATCCCCCACCGCGATGCGGAGTAGTGTAAGAACCCCTGTAAAGGGAGCCCGGATTTTTTGTAGGTCAAGCGCGTCGGTTCTTCCAGGGCCAGTAACAGCAATCGCGATGTTTCCGCGTTGCACCGCAGTCATATGCACGGGCGTGGCGGCCATCGAATCTCTCGCAGTTGTATCCGTCGCCGAACCACTGCTGCCCGCACTCGGAGCGTCGTCTCCATGCGAACATGCAGAGAAAGCGGCGAGTCCAAGCATGGCACCCGCCGTCCGGATTGCGCGTCGCACGGACTTGCTCAAGGAGTTCCCCATCGGATGTAGTTGGCTTCCGCTTGACGGTAACGAACAACTGCGTCGCCGTACGCCTGGTTCGCGTTGATCCAGGACGTATAGGCGTCCAGCACTTCTAGCGCGGTAGCCGCCCCTCCGGTGTACATGCTCTGGGTTTGGAGGTAGGCATCGCGCGCGATCGGGATGTTACGGTTCCACGTTTCCACTTGCTGATACAACCTTGTTAGCTGTGCGGCTGCAAGCTGCGAGGAAAAGCGCACCTGTCGTTTGACGACGATCTCGGAATCTCGGGCTTGTTGCGCCTCCAGACGCGCCCGGTCGAGTCGAGCCTGGAAAACACCACCGTCGAAAAAAGGCCACGACAATGAGAAAAGAACGGCTCCGCCCAGGCCGGTGCCGCTGTTCGGCCCGGTACCAGAATCGCGCCCGAATACTGGGAGAGCACCCAGATTGGCCGAGACCTGCAACTGGGGCTTGCGCTCAGAACGCGTCGCCGCGATCGCGGCTTGAGTCGCCGCCGTGTTGGCTTCAGCCGCGCGCACGTCCGGTGTCGCGAGCCAGGGAGTTCCCGCAAGGATTGTGGGAAGTCCCGGAGGCGTTAGTGGTGCGACAGAAAGCGGCCCGTCGGGAACCCGTCCCATGAGGTCGTTCAGCTGAAAGCGGGCTTCGTCGAGCGCCCGTTTCGCGTCTGCGAGTGCGGCCTCTTCCGTGCCGACCCGAACTCGCGTCGTGAGCACGTCGCTTCCTACGGGTTGACCCGCCGCTCTCCGTCCCTCCACCTGCGAGAGATAACTCCTCAGTCGCTCGATCCCTTGCTCACGAAAGGCGATCTCATTTTCGGCTCTCAGGAATTCGCTGAACCAGAGCCTGACGGCGAGGTCCACATCCTTCTCTGCCACGCGAAATCCAGCGCCGGCTCCCTGCAACCGATAGTTGGCGGCGCTAAGGTTGGCGCGTCTCAAGCCTCCATCAAACAGCGTGGCAGCTCCAACAACCTGGGCTGCTCCCTGGGACGTGGTGTAGGCGAGCGGTCCGCCGGTGTTGACGCTACTCGTGACCGCGAGATTGGGGGAACGGCTTGCCTTTGCTTCGCGCACCGATGTCCGCGCGATGTCGACCCCCCGCGCCGCAACGGGCAGGTGCGCGTTTGCATTGCGTGCTTCGCGGAGCGCCTCCTCGAGAGTTAAAGGGGGCTCCGTGCTCCTCGCCCTTGATGTCTGGTTCGGCGATGGAGAGCCAGCCTGCCCACGGGCGAGGCTTGGTACGAGCAGCAGGCTAGCTAACCCAGCATAGAAATAAGAACGTGGTGGTGTGTGCACTGGTCGTATTCTACTCGGGTTACCTTGCGCAGGGATTACGTA
>JADGQV010000140.1 GCA_017881465.1 Gemmatimonadaceae bacterium | reverse complement strand
GGAGTAGATCAGCTTTCCGTGCTCGCGCTCGAGCTCGCTGGACTTCACGGTGCCGGTCGGAACTTCCTTGAGCGCCGTGGCCCGCGCGGTCTCCTCGGAGATTTTCGCTTCCTTCTGGAGCGCGGCCTGGGTCTCTGCCTTCTTCACCTTAGTGTGGCGCTTGGCACTCGTCATGGCCTGCGTCGACGGCTTGGCGGTGCTCTTGTAGGTGCTGGTGCCCTGCGCACCGGCGACGGTCGTGCTGGCGGCGAGTGCAACTGCCACGGCAATCATTTTGAACATGCTTCCTCCTCATTGTTTGATCTGCAGCCCGCGTGAATCGCGGGAATCAGCCCACAGTTATGCTCGTTAATCATACCTGCCAAAGCTGTCATCCCGATTACATAGTATGCGCGCCGAGTACGGCGATGTAGATTGGCGGCCATGCGAGTTCTTATGGTAGAGGACGATCCCGACCTTGCGGCGATCATCAAGACCGGGTTCGCCGAGCACGGCGTGCAGACAGTCACGGTCGCGAATTACCCCGACGGGAAAATGAAGGCTCTCCTGGGAAAGTTCGACGTCGTCATTCTCGACGTCATGCTGCCTGGTGGAAACGGATTCGATCTCTGCCGCGAGCTGAGGGCGCGCGAGCTCGCGACGCCGATACTCATGCTCACGGCTCGCGATACGGTTGACGATCGCGTCGCAGGCCTCGAGGTCGGCGCTGACGACTACCTCACCAAGCCGTTCGCGTTCCGGGAGCTGCTGGCGAGGGTCAGAGCGCTGGCGAGGCGGCGCGGCGCTCCGCTGCCGGAAACGTTGAAAGTCGCGGATCTCGAGGTCGATCTCCAGGCGCAGCGCGTGCGGCGCGCCGGTAAGCCGATCGAGCTGACGGCGAAGGAGTTTTCACTGCTGGAGTTTTTCGTGCTTCATCCTGGGCAAGTGGTCGATCGGGCGGCGATCACCGCGCACGTCTGGGACGAGAACCACGACCCCTTCACGAACGTGCTCGAGGTGCTGGTGCGGCGCCTGCGCCGTAAGATCGACGACGACTTCCCGGTCAAATTGATCCAGACAGTGCGCGGCTCCGGATATCGTTTTGGGGATTGAAGCGACCTCGTCGCGGCTCGGGATTCAGCGCCTCGCACGCCTGCGGGTCCGCCTCACAATCTGGTACGTCGCGACCTTCGGGCTCATCATCTTCCTGCTGGGCGCGGGGTTGTTCGCGGTCATCAGCTACCAGCTCTCCAAACAGCTCGATGATTCGCTCAAGAGCGCCACGCTGGAGCTGGTGCGGGCCGCTCGCATCAGAGAGCTGGAACGGGGAGGGGGACGCGCACGCGTCAGCGAGGTAGTCGACGAGCTCAACGTCCCCGGTCGCATTCTCTACCTCCTCGACGCGCAGGGGACCGCGATAAATCCAGAGAAGATCGACACCTGGATTCGCGAGGCGGCGAAAGCCGCGGGCAGAGCCGGTCAGATCACGGTTCAACGCGAGGTTCCGAATGACAAGACGCTCCGGCTCCACGCGCTCCGGTTCAAGCTGGCCTCCGGCGCGCAGCTCGTCGCGGTGGCGGTGGCTGACCAGGAGGAGCTCGAAGTCAAGTACGCGGACCTCATCACCGCGTTCGTGGTGATCGCGTTCGTCGCGCTGTTTCTTGTCGCGGCGGGCGGATTCTTTCTCGTCCGGAAGTCGACCGCGCCAATCGAACGATCGATTGAATTCATGCGCCGCTTCATGGCCGACGCGGCGCACGAGCTGAGAACGCCGATCACGATCCTGAGGACGCGCGCCGAGGTGGCGTTGCAGCAGCCGCGGGAAGCGGCGAACTACGTTTCCGCGCTTCGTGGTGTCGAAGCCGAGGCACGCCGGCTGGGAGGCATAGTGGACAGCCTGCTCGTTCTCGCGCGCGCGGATGCGGGCGAGCAACAGATCGACAAGGCACGTATCTTCCTTGATGATATCGCCGTCGATGCTGCCGGCGCGGCGCAAATCGTGGCCCGTCAAAAGAACGTAGAGGTCACGGTCGACGAATTCGAGGAAGCGCCTGTCGAGGGCGACCCGACTCTCATTCGCCAACTGATCATGATCGTGCTGGACAACGCCGTGAAGTTCACGGATGCGGGGGGACAAGTGCACGTTCGGGTGTCGATGCATGAGGGCTCGCCCACGTTCGGGGTGGAGGACACCGGGATCGGAATCAAGCAGGAGGAGCTGTCACGGGTTTTTCAGAGATTTTTCCGCGGGGAGACGGCGCGCAGCAGGACCGATGGGGCTGGACTTGGCCTTTCGATCGCGAGCTGGATCGCGCGCGAGCACGGCGCCGAGATCTCGCTCAGCTCGGAGCCGGGCAAGGGCACGAAAGTGATCGTGACGTTCCCGCGCGTCACGACAGCGGTGTCATCGTAGCGACAGGTGAATCGTCTAGTCTACACAGTCATCAATCGCAACGCACTTCTGCGACGAGGGTCGTGCAGACACTGAAACTTCGACGAATCTCGCGTTATCGATGGCCGCTCGTGATTACTGCAACACTCGTAATGACGGCGGTTTTTTCGTTGTCCCCGCTGGTGGATGTCACGCGCCCCGAGGCTTCGGTGACCGCGAGTCTCCGCACACCGCTCGCGTATGACGTCGTCGCGCCAATTTCCAGCGTCCTCGACGCGCTCACGCTTCTCTCCCCCGCCCAGTTTTGGGCGACGTTCGCGCTTTGCGCGATTATCTTCCTTGGCTTCTGGACATCCCGCCGGGCTCGTTTGCGCGCCGGCATTGGCGTCCGGAAGTTCGTGAGAGCGGCGCTCTGCTTCATGGGCGGAACGGTGGCGGTCGTGGGCATCATGCTCGTTGCAACCAGGCCGATGGCATCGCTGGTGCTTGCCGGTGGTGATCTCATCGCGGTCGACTTTCACAGTCACACCGAGGCATCGCACGATGGGCGCTCAGGATTCGACGCGGAGAGAAACCGGGAGTGGCACTCGAGCTCGGGCTTCGACGCCGCGTATGTGACGGATCACCGGACATTCGATGGAGCTTTGAGTGGCGCGGCCCGCAACCCGGCCCGATCCGGCGACGGTACGGTGCTGCTTCCGGGAGTGGAGCTTCGGGACGGCGACGAGCATCCGATTCTCATCGGCGTGGATCCGGCGCGCATGCGAATCACGTCTCCGGACTGGCAGGACGCAGCGGTGCAAGCTGATGGCGGACCGGTACCGCCGATGCTGCTGCTCTCGATGCCCGGTAACATAGTTCGCATCCCGGTCGATGAGACCAATGGCGCCGTACGCCTGGCCGGCATCGAGGCGTCAGACGGATCGCCTCGCGGCATGGCGCAGTCCGCGCGCGACCGGGACGCTATAATGGCGCTCGCGGGAAAACTTCATCTCGCGGTCGTGTCCGCGTCGGACAATCACGGCTGGGGACGAACCGCGCCCGCCTGGAGCGTGCTGCGGATTCCCGGCTGGCGCGGCATGACGCCGGCGGAGTTGGACATCGCCATCCGCCGTACGATCATAACCCGGGGCTCGCAGGCGATACAGGTGATCGCTCGAAGAACAGCTGCGCCGCCGCGAAATGGAGTGGAGGCTGCAGCCGGCGGAATTGCGGTCGCGCTGGTGATGGTGCGGACGATGAACCTTCCAGACCGCTTGTCATGGATCGTCTGGAGCTGGGGTCTCTGTCTCCTGTCGCTCGGACGCGCTCGCAGGAACAGGCACAACCTGCGCGCTCGAGCCAGGAAGAGCATGAAAAGGAAGTTGAGGCCCGTCGTCGACGCCGCCGCCGCGTAGCGATGCTGCGCTCAGCACGTTGACGTCGACACCTCGCCGCGAGCGTGCCACGACTAGCCACATACGTGACTGGTTCGGGAAGCTGATCACGTTCTGGACCTTGATCGCGGTCGTGTCCGCGATCGCGATCAGCGTGTTCGCGGACCTGGGCGAAGACGTCGCGGAGCATTCGACGACGAACTTTGACAATTTGGTGCGCGCGTGGATGATCTCGCACCAGAATCCTGTCGCGTACAAGATCGCGTACGCGCTAACATGGATCGGCTCCCCGGCCGTAATGGTGCTGCTCGCAATTGGAGCCGGCGTGTGGTTCTACATGAGCCGGGGCCGCAGCAAGGCCGGCGTGGTGGTTGCGGCTCCCGCGGCTGGGGGTCTGCTCTCCGGCATCGTCAAGGTCATGTTCGGTCGCGTCAGACCCGCGGGCGCCGCACTCCTCAACGAACGGAGCTACTCTTTCCCGAGCGGACACGCCGCGACTTCGGCGGCCGTGGTGGTCACGATCTGCTACGTGATGGCGCGGGAAGGTATGATCTCGTGGAGGACGGCAATCGCGATTGGCGGAGGCATTCCCCTGATCGTCGGACTCACTCGCCTGTATCTCGACGTCCACTGGACCACCGACGTTATCGGCGGCTGGACCGTCGGACTCTTCGTCGCGGCGATGAGTGCGGCCCTCTATGAGTATCTGCGGAGAAGCGCTCCGCCCGGTGTAGGTGGTACTGGCGCCGCCGGGGGAGACTGACCGGCAACACCCCCGGTCAGTGCTTGAGAGCGGTCTCGACGCGCTTCAGCAGCTGCGCGCGCGCCGCCCGATCGAAGAGACGACCGTTCGCAATCACAGCCGAGATGCGGCGCGTATTGCGGATGTCGGTGAGAGGGTCCGCATCGAGTAGAACGAGATCCGCGACTTTCCCCTGAGTGACCGTTCCGAGCGAGTCGAGCGCGCCGAGGAATTCGGCTGGATTGTAGGTCGCGGCGCGCAGCGCTTCCAGGGGCGTGAGCCCGGATCGTACCAGCAGCTCGAGCTCGTCATGGAGGCTGAACCCGGGATAGACGAAACCCAGGAATACGTCTTTATGAAGTCGGCGCGACGAGAGCCGTCCTTCTTTTGCGAGAGAGTGTCGACCGCCCTGACACCGTCTTCTTCCGTGACGACGTGGGCAACGAAGCGCGCCTTGCTGACTGGACCGTCCACTCGCGCGCCGGCGACCAGGCGCGGTCCGATCTCGCGACCCGCGGCGATGTCCGACCTCCACCGAAGCGTCGTGTCGATGTACCAGCCCATGTCGCGCGCGCCGGTCACACCATTCGCGATCATGAGCGGCCCGGCGAACTCGGAAAAAACCCAGACGAAGCCGTGCACGTGCATGTCCCACAGCCCGGGGATCAGGAACTTCCCTCGACCGTCGATAACCGTGGCGCCCGAGGGAATCTTCGCCGACGCCGCGGGACCGACGTAGGTGATTCGATTGCCCGTCACCAGAACCGTGTTATCCGGGTGCGTCGCGCCGCTGGCGACGTCGATCACCGAAACGTGGGTGATCGCGATTGTGTTCTGCCCCGTGCGCCCGGCGCAAGCCGCAGCCGCGAGCAGCGCAATCGCGATCCCCCAGCGCACTACCTGGTCGCGCGCTTTACTCGCCAGGTTCCGGTCTGCGGTGCGGCTGATTGTGACCCACGCGTGGCGAACGTTCCGTCGATCGTGTCTCCGTTGAGCGTGCCCGTGAACGTGGTCACGACCGGACAGTCGCACTGGGGATCGCGATAGGCATCCAGCACGCCGCTCACTGTGTCGCCGCTCACGCGCACCAGCTT
>JADGQV010000056.1 GCA_017881465.1 Gemmatimonadaceae bacterium | reverse complement strand
TTTGGCCAGCTCTCGGCCGAAGCCGGTCGAACAGCCGGTGATGAACCAAACGGGTTTTGTGCTCGTAGTTTGATCTGAACGGGTCATGACCTATTGGGTGGCGGTGAACTCGACACTTCCCTATTGTCTCTGTGCGAGGACCGGGCCGCCGGCCTTATGAATTCAGGTTGAATATGATGTCAGCCAGAGAATGAGCTTCACGTTCGACATACACGCGACTGCCGGCGCTGCACGGGCCGGCGTTTTTTCGACCCCGCACGGGCCGGTCGGGACGCCGGCGTTCATGCCGGTCGGGACTCTCGCGACGGTGAAGGCGCTCGATCCCGAGGATCTCGTCCGGATGGGCGCGTCGATGATCCTCAGCAATGCGTACCACCTGCACCTCCGGCCCGGCGACGACGTCGTGCGCGAGATGGGCGGACTTCATCGCTTCATGCAGTGGAACGGGCCGATCCTCACCGACTCTGGTGGATTCCAGGTCTTCTCGCTCGAGCGGCTCCGCACCATCGACGAGCAAGGCGTCGAGTTCCAGTCCCACATCGACGGCTCCCGCCGATTTTTCACGCCCGAGATCGTGATGCAGATTGAGCGCAACCTCGGCGCCGACGTCATCATGCAGTTCGATCACGTCATTCCCGGCCAGTCGGACGAAGCGACCGCGCGCGATGCCAGCGAGCGCAGCATCCGCTGGCTCGCGCGCTGCCTGGCCGAGGTCCAGCGGCTGGAGAGCACCCAGCTGCTGGAGGATCCACCGCGCGGAGAGTTCACGGGCGACAATTCGCAAAATCAGCAGGCGCTCTTCCCGATAGTACAGGGCGGAATCCACGCGCGCCTGCGGCGGGAAGCGGCGGAGTCAATACGATCGATGCATGACTGGGCAGGCTTTGGGGTGGGGGGTCTATCAGTGGGCGAAGAGAAGGACGCGATGTACGAGATGATCGAGGTAGTGGACGACGCGCTGCCCAAAACGCATCCGCGCTATCTCATGGGAGTGGGGTTCCCCGAAGACCTGATTGAAGCGATCCGCCGAGGGGTGGACCTGTTCGACTGCGTGGCGCCGACCAGGATGGGGAGAAATGGCGCGGTGTTCACGAGAGACGGGCGTCTGAACATCAAGCGGGCCGAATTTCGCACCGATCCGAAGCCGCTCGACCCGGATTGCGACTGCGCCGCCTGCACGAGATTCAGCAGGGCCTACATCCGCCACCTTTTCGTCTCGGACGAGATACTCGGGCTCCGCCTCCTTTCCCTGCACAATGTACATTTCCTGCTGTCGCTAGCGCGCGCGGCGCGCCAGTCTATACAGCACGGCGACCTCGAGCAGTGGTCGCGCGACTGGCTCGCGCGCTACCGCACGACGTCACCGCTCGCTGTCTGAAACATTTCGCCCCTCGGTCGTTCACATATGCCAAGCAATCCAATACTCGGCTCCATTTTCATGTATGGAGCGATCTTCGCGATCTTCTACTTCATTCTCATCCGGCCGCAATCCACCCAGCGCAAGCAGCACGACGAGCTGGTGCGCAATCTCAAGAAGGGCGATGAGATCGTGACGAACGGCGGGCTCGTCGGCGAAGTGCTGTTCATCAAGGAGAAGGGCGGCGACGACAAGTCCGGCGGGATGGACGACCGCGTCACCATCAAGTCGGGCGACACGCGCGTGATCATCGAGCGCGGACGTATCGCGAAAATCAACAGGCCGACGTCGGTCTCCAACGTGAGCGCTGGGTGAGCATCCTCGACATCCGGGTGCTGGGCGACCCGGTTCTTCGCAAGCCGACAAAGCCCGTCATCGAGGTCACGGACGAGCTGCGCAAGCTCATCGCCAACATGTTCGAGACGATGTACGTCGCCGAGGGCATTGGACTCGCCGCGCCGCAGGTGGGGCGCACCGATCGGCTCGCCGTCGTGGATGTCGAAGGCGCGAAGTACGTGCTCATCAATCCCAGGATCGTCTCCACCCAAGGCACTAGGAAGGAAATGGCGGAGGAAGGCTGTCTCTCCATCCCCGACATCTATGGAGATGTCGAGCGCCCCGCGACGGTGACCATTCGGGCGATGGACGAGAACGGAAACGAATACGAGGCCACCGCCTCGGAGCTGCTCGGACGATGCTTCCAGCACGAGATCGATCACCTCGATGGGAAACTGTTCATCGACTATCTGAGTCCCCTCAAGCGCAAGGCAGCGATGTCGAAGTGGGAGAAGGCGAAGGGGGAATATCCCGGCTCCATCCGGAAGGTGCGCAGCGAAGAGAAGGGCGAGCACCATCACGAGCACGAGACGGAGATGTAGTGCGCGTTGTTTTCTGGGGAACGCCGGAATTCGCCGCGCCCTCTCTGCGCGCACTCGTCGGGGAAAGTTTCGAGGTCGTCGGTGTCGTCACGCAGCCGGACAAGCCGCAGGGCAGATCGCGCAGGATAATTCCGTCGCCGGTGAAGCAGATCGCCATCGACGAGGAGATCCCGCTGTTCCAGCCGAAGAACGCGCGCGACCCGGAGCTGTTCGAGAAGCTCTCCGAGCTCAAGCCGGACATCTCGGTCGTCGTCGCCTACGGGCATATCCTGCCACAGAAGATCATAGATCTTCCAAAGTTGGGAACGCTAAATATCCACGCATCCCTGTTGCCGGCGCTCCGAGGCGCGGCGCCGATTCAGGCGGCGATTCGACAGGGTTTGATGCAGACGGGCGTGACGGTCATGAGAGTGGTTCCGGCGCTTGATGCGGGCCCCGTGATTCTCCAGGCCGACACGCCGATCTTCGAGGACGAGACCTACGGCGAGCTGCAGGTGCGTCTCTCCGAGCTGGGCGCGCTGGCGCTGGTCGAAACGATGACACTTGTGTCACTCCGCAAGGCCGAGGAAACCCCTCAGGACGATTCGCGCGCGACCTACGCGGCGAAGGTGACGCGAGAGTCCTCACGCATCAACTGGGAAGACAGCGCGGTCGAGATCTCGCGACTTATACGCTCTTCCGATCCCAAGCCGGGCGCCTTCACAAAAACGCCCAAGGGCGACGTCAAGATGTTCGGCCCGAAGGTGGTGGGCGGCATCAAGGGCGCGCCGGGAGAGGTTCTCAGCGCGACCGGTGAGCTCGTGATCGCGTGCGGAATCGACGCGATTCGCATCAGCGGAGTACAGCCGGAGGGAAAGAGCCGGATGTCGGCGCACGAGTGGATGCGCGGGCGCGGCGCGGCCGTCGGCGAATGGTACGGCAGTTGACTACTCCAGTAGCAAAAACGTCGATGGCGGACTTGCCCTATGTCCACGCTGTCACCAACGACGAGATCATGCTTCGCCCCGGCTTCCTCAGGAAAGCCATGGACGTGATGCGCGTGCTCGGCGACAAGGGCGCGATTCACATCCGCTCGCAGCTCCTCGATTCGCCCACTCTCTACTCGCTCACTCTGGCGCTGCTCGAGCTGCATGCGCAGACCAAATGCTGGTGCATCATCAACGACCGGGTGGATATAGCGCTCGCCTGCGGCGTCCAGGGAGTTCAGCTCACACACAAGTCCATCGCCGTGCCCGACGTCCAGGCGATCGCTCCGGCGCTGCGGATCGGCGCCAGCGTTCACTCACCGGAGGAGGCGCGCGACGCCGAGCAGGCGGGGGCGGACTGGTGCGTGGCCGGGCACGTGTTCGAGACGCCATCTCATCCCGGCGCGCCTCGGCGCGAGAGCAGCTTTATCAATGATGTCGTTGCGGCGGTGAGCTTTCCGGTGATCGCGATCGGTGGGATCCGTCCCGAGCATGTCCGCTCCCTCACCCACCGAGGGGCGCACGGCGTCGCCGCGATTCGTGGAATCTGGAACGACGAGAATCCCGAACTCGCTGCGAGCCGCTATCTTTCACAGGTATGACGGAGTCGGGCGGTATTGTGAGGGAAGCGATGGCGGGAGAGGTCGTGCTTGCTGTGAACGGAGCCGAGCGGCGGATTCCACAAGGTTCAACGCTGGCTGACCTTCTTGCATCGCTCGAGCTCGACGCACGCACCGTCGTCGTCGAGCGAAACGGAACCATCCTGCGCGACCGATCGTCCTTCGCATCGCTCGACCTCGCCGCGGACGATTCGCTCGAGATCGTGCACTTCGTCGGTGGAGGCTGAGAGTACGCGATGGCGCACGCTGATCTGATTTCTGCCGCAACGCTTACCGACCCGCAGCCCCTCGTGATCGCGGGGCACGAGTTCCGCTCGCGCCTGATGGTCGGCACTGGCAAGTACGCGTCGAACGCGCAGATGATCGACGCGATCGAAGCTTCGGGCGCCGAAGTCGTGACCGTCGCCGTGCGTCGCGTCGATCTCGATCGCTCGAAGGATGAAGCGATTCTGCATCATCTCGATCCGGATCATTTCTTCCTGCTCGCCAACACCGCCGGCTGCTTCAATGCGAGCGACGCCATTCGCTACGCCCGTCTCGCCCGCGCGGCGGGATTCAACGAGTGGGTGAAGCTCGAGGTCATAGGCGACCAGCAGAGTCTTCTTCCGGATACGATCGGCCTTCTCCAGGCGACGAAGACACTGGCTGACGAAGGCTTCAAGGTTCTGGCGTACACCAACGACGATCTCGTCACCGCGCTCAAGCTCGAGGACGCCGGCGCCGTCGCGGTGATGCCGTTGGCGTCGCCGATTGGATCGGGCCTGGGCATGTTGAATCCTTACGCTATTCGCACAATCAAACAGCGGCTCTCGGTGCCCGTGATCGTTGACGCTGGCGTGGGTACTGCATCCGACGCGTGCATCGTAATGGAGCAGGGCGTGGATGGAATTCTCATGAATACGGGAATCGCCGCGGCGCAGGATCCGGTGCGCATGGCTGCGGCGATGAAGGGCGCCGTCGAAGCGGGAAGGCACGCGTATCTCGCTGGAAGAATGCCGCGGCGCGAGGTCGCGGTTCCTTCCTCTCCCACAACCGGGATGCTGGGCTCGTGAACACCACCATTGCAACCGTCGGCGGAGTCACCGCCGCGCGGGCGGTGGCGGCGGAGATCTGCGTCGATCTCCGGCGCGGAGAGTTTCTCGATCAGTCCTTCGAGCGTCGCATCGGTCCGCTCGACGCGCGCGACCGGCGCTGGACGCGCGAGCTCGTCTACGGCATGCTGCGCAATCGCGCCGGCATCGACACGGTTCTCTCGGAGCGGGTGCGCGGTGGACTCGTGCGCCTCGACCCGGATGTGATCGATCTCCTCAGGCTCGGCGTATATCAGCTGTTGAACATGGGGAGTGTGCCGGCCTACGCCGCGATTGCCCAGACTGTCGAGCTGGCGAAGCGCAGACATGGAATCGGCGCCAGCAAGCTCGTGAACGCGGTGCTGCGACGCACCGATCGCGAGCGAGACCTGCTTACAACCGCCGTCCCATCCGACACGGTTGACGCGCTGGCGCTCAAGTACTCGCACCCGCGCTGGCTCATCGCGCGCTGGATCGAGCTGTGGGGCGAACAGGACACCGAGCGGTTGCTGACGCTCAACAACGCCGACGCTCCGATCACGATCCGACCGTACGGAATCGTGCGGGAGCAGCTCGAGGCGATGATGGAAGCGGCGGGCGTTCACGTCGCGGACGCGCCCTACGCGCGTGACAGCATTGCGATCTCCGGCGGCACGACCTTTACGGAACTTGGTGCATTCAAGAAGGGGTTATTCTTTGTGCAAGATCCGGCCGCCACGCTCGTGACGGAATACGCAGCGATTCCCACGGGCGCCACGGTCGCCGACCTGTGCGCGGCCCCGGGCGGGAAAGCGCTCGAGCTCTCTCGCACCGCCGGCGCCGTCATCGCGAGCGATAAATCATTCGGCCGGCTCCAGCGCCTGCTCGCGAATCAGCGCCGGCTGGAAAGCGTGAATCTCCTTCCCTTCGTCGGAGATGCGCGGAATCCGGCGATTCGTCCGGTCGACGCGGTGCTGATCGACGTGCCGTGCACGGGAACGGGGACCTTCCGCCGGCATCCCGATGCGCGCTGGCGCATCAAGGTATCGGACATCGCCGTGATGTCCGCTCTTCAGAAACTGATTCTCAGGGCGGCCGCGAAGGTCGTGAAGCCCGAAGGGCTTCTCATCTACAGCACCTGCTCGCTCGAGCCCGAGGAGAACGACGCGCAGGTGGATTCCTTCCTCTCGGACAACCTCAACTGGATTCTGGAGCCGCCGCCCGAAGGGAGCGTCGCTCCGGAGCTGCTCGACGGTGGACGGCTGCGCGTGCTTCCGCACCGTCACGGCACCGACGGTGCGTTCGCCGCGCGCTTGCGCAGGATCAGCTAGATGAATTGGCGCGCGCTTCCTCGGCGTGCGTTCCCATATCTGATTGCTGCGGCCGGCGGATTTCTCATCGCCTACACCGCGGTGTTTCTCTTCGCGTTTCCGGCCGAGGTGCTGCCGGACGATGGAATTCTTCCGAATGTAGTCGGGAAGACGTTCGAGGATGCGGCGGCCAGTCTGAAGAAGGAGGGATTTCCGGCACAGCAGGGTGAATCGCGATTCCACAAGTCGATTCCCGCCAACGTCGTACTGCAGGAGGATCCACCGGCCGGGAGCAGGCAGAAGCGCGGCACCAATGTCGTCCTCGTGCTGAGTGCGGGCCAGAAATCCGCCGAGGTGCCGGTGACGACGAACATGTCGCAGCAGCAGGCGCGCATCTCGATCGAGAACACGGGTTTCGTGATGGGCACCATCAGCGAGCAGCTCTCGGACGCGCCGCGCGGACTCGTGATCGCCACGTCGCCGCCGGCCGGGACGAAAGTCGAGCTCCCCGGAACCGTGGACATCGTGCTGAGCAAAGGACCCGCGACGGTGAATGTCCCCGACCTCTACGGGCGCAGCGTCGGTGAAGCGCGCTCGATGGTCGAGCAGCTCGGACTCCGGATCGCCGGAGTCTCCCGCGACACTAGCTCTCTCCAGCCAGAGAACACGGTGATAAGGCAGCTGCCCGCCGCTGGGCAAACAGTCTCCGCGGGCGGGCCAGTGAGTCTCACGGTCTCCCACTTCCCTCCGTCGCCCTCGATCAGGATCGATACCGGCATCAGCGCGCCTCCTCCTCCTCCTTTGCCCCTGCCCGTTCCGGAATGAGCATTCGCATCGCGCCATCAATCCTGAGTGCCGACCTTTCGAAGCTCGCCGACGAGATCGCGATGCTCGAGGAGGGCGGCGCCGATTGGATCCACATCGATGTGATGGACGGTCGCTTCGTTCCCAATCTCACCTTCGGCGCCAAGGTCATCGAGTCAGTGCGCAAGCTCACCAAGCTGCCGATCGACGTGCATCTGATGGTCGTCCAGCCCGAGAACTACTTCGAGAGCTTCGCCGGGGCGGGCGCGAGCGGAATGTCGATCCACACCGAGGTGTCGCCGCACCTCCAGCGTCAGCTCAATCACATTCGCGAGCTCGGGTGCCGCGCCGGCGCGGTGGTGAATCCGGCGACGCCACTCACCGCCGTGAGCGAGGTCATCGCTGATCTCGATTTGCTGCTGGTGATGACGGTGAACCCCGGCTTTGGCGGCCAGAAGTTCATCAAAGGGTCGGTGGACAAGGTTCACCGCGCGCGGGAGATGCTGTTCGAGAATGGCAGCAAGGCATTTCTCGAAGTGGACGGTGGCATCGACCGCCAGACGATCGGGTCGTTGTGGAAGGCGGGCGCCAACACCTTTGTCGCGGGCAACGCCATCTTCGGCGCGAAGAATCCCAAGGCGGAGATAGAAGAGCTTCGCTCTCGCTGCACGGTACAGGTATGAGCGGCAGGCAGCAGCTCGCGATCGGCGCGCTCGTCGTCGGCGTTGTGTGCGCGGTCGCGTACGGTGCGACGCGATATCTCCGGAAGGAGCTCTTCCCAGTGGAGCTGGGCAGCAAGGCTCCCGATTTCAAAGCGCTCACCCTCGATTCCATTCCGAAGGAAAAAACCCTCGCCGACTATCGCGGCCAGGTGGTGATGATCAACGTCTGGGCGACGTGGTGCCTGCCATGCCGCGTGGAAATGCCGAGCATCGAGGCGCTGCAAAAGGCGTACGGGCCGAAGGGATTGAAGATCGTGGCGGTCAGCATCGACGACCCTGGCACTGATTCGGGTATCCGCGCATTCGCGAAGCAGTACGGGCTTACGTTCGAGATCCTGCACGATCCCAATGGCGAGATCACCGATCGGTACGACATCACCGGTTATCCGGAGACGTTCATCATCGGCAAGGATGGCGTGATCAGGAAGAGGCTGATGTCGGCGACCGACTGGAATTCGCCCGAGGCGCGGGCGCTCGTGGACAGGCTTCTCACCGAGCGCACCGAGTAATCGTGACCCGCATTCTGGCAATCGAGACTTCGTGCGACGAGACGTCCGCGGCTGTTCTCGAGGGAAAGGGCGACCAGGTCACCCAGAAATCTCTCGTGATCCTGTCGCAGGACGTCCACCGCGTGTTCGGCGGAGTAGTTCCGGAGATCGCATCGCGCGCACATCTCACCAGCATCGTGCCGGTGGTCGAGCGCGCGCTCGATGAGGCTGGGACCAGGCTCGATGATCTCGACGCGGTCGCCGTCACCAACACTCCGGGGCTCGTCGGCGCATTGCTCGTCGGAGTCAGCTACGGCAAAGCGCTCGCCTTTTCGCGCGGCATCCCGCTGCTCGGAATTCATCACATGGAGGGACACCTCTTCGCGGCGGCGCTCGAGCACCGCGATGCCGTTCCTCCGTTCACAGCGCTTTTGATCTCGGGCGGGCACACGCTCCTTCTGGACGTCGAGGCCTGGGGGAAATACCGGCTGCTGGGGGCAACTCGCGACGACGCGGCCGGCGAAGCGTTCGACAAGGTCGCCAAGCTTCTCGGCCTTCCCTACCCCGGCGGGCGCTACGTCGAGCAGCTCGCCCTCGATGGGAATCCCAAGCACTTCAACTTCGCGCGCCCGATGGTGCGAAAGAACGCGCTGCCAAAGGACGACGACTATTACGCCTTCTCGTTCAGCGGACTCAAGACCGCCGTGCTCAACGCGGTGCGCGCGTCAAAGGACATCGAAGCCGACAAGGCGGACGTGGCCCGCGCATTCCAGGATTCACTCATCGATACTCTGGTCGAGAAGACCTGGCGCGCCGCCAACGCTTTTTCCCGACAGCGAGTCGTACTCGGCGGCGGCGTCGCCTGCAATCGCACGCTTGCGAGGGCGATGCGAACGAGACTCGAGCCCGAGGGTATCACTGTCCTTACGCCGAGTCCACGCCTCGCAACGGACAATGCCGCCATGATTGCCCGCGCGGCATTTTTTAGGTTCGAGCAGGGCGAGAGGTCCGGCCTCGACCTAAACGCCTACGCCAGCAGCCCTATCCCGGGCCTCGTAGCAGCCTAGATTCAGACCCATGCAAAAGATTTTCGCTTCGATAGTCCACCAACCCCTCGCGTACGATGTCGGCCCGCTCCAGCTCACCGGATTCGGGCTGGCGGTGCTGATGTCGTTCGTCATCGCCCAGATCATCTCGCAGCGTGAGCTCGCACGGCGCGGTCACGACCCCGAGCCCATCGGCGATGTCGTCTTCGCCGCGGTCGTCGGCGGACTCCTCGGTGGCAAGATCTACTACGCCATCCTCATGCACGACGTCAGCGCTCTCCTGAGCAGAGCCGGCTTCGTGTTCTGGGGCGGATTGATCGGTGGAATACTTGCCTCCTACATCGTGATCCACCGCAAGCATCAGAGCTTTACGCGCATCAGCGATGTCGCCGCGCCCGCGCTCGCCGCGGGTTATGCGATTGGGCGCACCGGCTGCTGGGCGGTCGGCGACGACTACGGCCGTCCGTGGAACGGACCGTGGGCCGTAAGCTTCCCCAACGGGGCACCGCCTTCGACGGTCGCAAACATGACGCAGCTCTTTCACATTCCGGCGCTGCCAGGCGCTTCGCTTAACCAGGTCATCTCCGTCCACCCGACTCAGCTCTACGAGATCGTGCTCGGCTTCGTGATGTTCCTTGTCCTCTGGCGCCTACGCGATCACAAGCACGCGGAGGGCTGGCTGTTCGGACTGTATTGCGTGCTCGCGGGGATCGAGCGGTTCGTGATCGAGTTCGTGCGCGCAAAGGACGACCGCTTCTTTGGCCCGTTTACGACGGCGCAGGGAATCGCGCTGCTGTTCACGATTGGTGGCGCTGTCTGGATGTACCTGCGCCGGAGTCCGCATGCAGATGCACCGGGGATTTATGCCGCAACTCAAGCAGCATAGGCGGCGCCTCGCGCCTCGCGCCTCGCGCCTACGTGGCGCAGCTGGTCGTCAACCGGACGTGACGAGCGCGCGCGATAGCCGCGTGCAGGATGCGGCTATCGCGCGGGAGTAAGACGCGGCGCCACCCGCATGAGTCGCGCGGCCAGGAGACCCGGGATGAGGCGGTTTGCCGTTACCGGGACCGTCTGGACCTCGCTGATTGCGAGCCAGAGCCCGTGCAGGCTGATGGATGGGATCACGAGACTCTTTCGCTGTGTGCTCGGCACGTTGAGCGTCTGCCGCCACCAACAACACGGAGCAGCGTCGCATCATTTTTCGGGAACGAGTCTCAGACTCGTGCCCCACGGATCAGTCAGAATCCATTCGCCATTCCCCTCTTTCACGGGGTAACCAGCTGACTTCACGTGGCGCGCCGCGTCCTCGGCGTCCTTCTTCGTCGGGACGATGATCTCCCACTCGAGCAGACGCGCATCCGCGTCCGTCGCGGGCGGCGCGCCGCGAGCCCAGGTGTTGGTGCCGAGGTGATGATGATATCCGCCCGCCGACATGAACAGCGCGCCGGGATAGCTCCACACGACCTTGTCGAATCCGAGCGCGTCGTGGTAGAACGCCTCGGCCTTGGCGATGTCGTCGACGTAGAGATGCACGTGACCGAGCACGGTGCCGGGCGGCATTCCCGTCCAGCGCTCGCCACCGGCGGACTTCACCAGATCATCCACGTCGAGATGATTAGTCGTCATGTACAACTGCTGCTCGTCGTAGCGCCATGCGTCGCGCGGGCGGTCCGCGTACACCTCGATGCCAAGGCCATCGGGATCGGTGAGATAGACCGCTTCGCTCACGAAGTGATCCGACATGCCGGCGTATTCACCGATCGCCGCGAGATGCGCGACGAACCGGCCGAGCGATGCGCGATCGGGCAACAGGATCGCGAAGTGATAGAGGCCGAGCAGTCCGCGCTTCGGCACCGCTCGCGCGCTCCTGAGCTGGCGCAGGTGAACGATCTCGCGATCTTCGCCATCCGGTCCGAGACTCACCGAGTCAGTGGTGCGGCGGATCACTCTCATTCCGAGCACTTTCTCGTAGAAGGCGAGCGATCGCTCGAGATCCGCTACCTGCAAACGCACTCTGCCGAGGCGCGTTGACTCGGGCAGGCGGTATCCTTTGGGCCGGATTCCGTGCTGCTCATCTGCGGTTGCCGGCATCTGCCTGGTTGTCATCTCACCCTCCCCGCTTCAACCAACAAGCGGCGAATGCTACGCCTGGGGGGCACCCGCTTCCGGCTTATGGCGAGGCCAGAATGTCCTGATTGTCGCGATGAACAGCAGGATGATGAGAATCCCCTGTGCCGTGAGCGTCTCGACGCTCGGGTAGATGCCCATCGCATCGACGTGCGGCCCGCCCGGGATCACGGTGATTCGCATGATGTTCCCTTCTTGCAGCTCGCGGATTCCTTTCCCCATGAACACGAACGCCATGTAATAGAGCAGGACGCTTGTCACGGCGAAGAACGGTCGCATCGGGATCCTGACGCCGTAGCGATAGAAGAGCGTGAAGATCACCGCCAGCACCGCGAACCCGGCGACGATTCCGAGCGCGAGCGGACCTCCGACGTTGGGTCCTTCGTTGAACAGCGCCTGGTAGAAGAGCGCGGTCTCGGCGCCTTCACGGTAGACCGCGAGGAATGCGACGAGCGCGAGCGCTTTGCCGCCGCCGTGCTCGAGTGCCGAATTCACTTTCTCGCGAATGAACTTTTGCCACTTCGCGGCCTCGACCTTGGAGATGAGCCAGTAGCTCACCGAGAACAGCACCACGACGGCGATCAGCATCGTCGTCGCCTCGACGATCTCCCTGCTGGCGGGCATCGCCGCAAGAAGGGTCTTCATTACGACGGCGGTGGCGAGACTCGCCACCAATCCGAGCACGATTCCAAGCCAGATCGAGCGAAGCCGCTCGCGATGTCCCGTCTTGATCAGTAGTGCGACCACCGCGCCGATCACGAGAATCGCCTCGAACCCTTCCCTCAGAATGATGAGGAAGGACTGGAAGAAGGCTTCCCAGCTCCCGGAGGGCTGCTGGGTGAGATCGACGACCGACGGAAGCCCGTCGGCTATCGCATCGCGCGAGCTCTTGGCGGAGGCGAAGTCGCTTCGCCTGACCGCTCCTTTGAAGTCGGCGAAGTGACGCTCCATCGTCGAGACGAGGCCGGGTTTTTTCGCGCGCGCCGGAGTCTCGAGCGGCTCGAACGCGATGTACGCATCGAACGCGCGATCACCGGCTTCGGCGGTCTTGCCATTCCGCGCGAAGTCGAGCGCACTGTCGAGGAGCGCCAGAATCACCGGTGATGCCGTGTCTCCGGGAATCGCCGTCGCATCCGCGCGCGCGGCCGGGAGGCTCAGCTGCTCCCCACGGAGCGAGTAGATGTAGTTGATAATGTTCCACCGCTGCTGCGCCGTGAGCGACGACCCGAACCCCAGCATCGCGGTCCCGCGCACTCCAACAGAGATGACGTTGTAGGCAAGCGTCGGCGTGAGCTCGGGAGTGAGTTTTCGAACGCCGGTCGCGGGCGGCGGCGTGCTCAGTGAGTGGGCAGCTGGGCCGTCACCGGCACCCGCCATGCCGTGACACGACGCGCAATCCTTGACGAACAACGCGTGCCCTTCGGCCATATCGAGCGGGCCCTTTGGAAGATCTATCGCACCGGCCGTCCCGAGGGAGGTGGCAAAATGCTGATGAAGCTCCCTCACCATAGTCGGCGGCTTTCTTTGCGCGACCGCCGCGATAATGCTGTCGAGGATCGCCCTCGTCGCCGCGGCATCGTAGCCGTGGAGCCTGGTTGCGACTTGTTTGGCGTCGGTCAGGAAACCGTAAGTCTCGTCGAACTCATCCTTCGAGATGAGTTTTCCGCGGTCGTCAACCGCCTTCGCATACTCCGCGGAGGCGACACCGACGATGCTCGCAAGACGTTTCGCCGGGTTTTCCTGGGCGGGCAGCGCGGAGGCCGTTATGAGCGACAGGACCGAGACACCGATCCATCGCATAAATCGATAATTCATTTCCGAGTGAATCTATCCGGATTATTGAGAGAAGCAATCGGGGGAAAGACGGAAAAACCAACTGCGAGAAGAAGCCACTACGAACCGTCCCTGAACGAGTAATCCTCCTTCAGCTCCCGATCGCTGATAGCAGCACGGACGCCAGTTCTATGCTCGAACTTGTTGACGAAATCGGGCAACCTCTCGTTCGTGAACGTTCCGCGCAGCAACCCGAGCGCTTCGATCGCCGCTTCGATGGCGTCCGGCTCGCCTTCGACCTCCACCAGCACATCCATGCGCGGGTAGGTCTCGAAGCGAATGGTGGCGCCGGCGAGCTGGTACTGGGCGATCTCGCGGTCGATCTCCCACGTGAGCCTGAGCCCAAGCTTCTCGAGAATCCTCTCGAGCGAGTCGAAGTCTTCGACCGGCGCGGTGATCTCGTCCCGGACCTTGTACGCGCCCTGCATTTCGGTCGGACCCTTCCAATCGAGGTACGTCCTCGTCGAGGCGGTGCTCTGGTAGCGCCGCGTTCTCAGCACCTCGTCGCGCCCCGACAGCTCACGCGACGCGAAGTCGAAGCGCCTGTCGGAGATCTTTCCCTCGAACGACAGCGCTGCGCCCGCCGCCTCGATTATCCTTCGCCGTTCGGCTAGATCGTCCACGACCGCCTTGAGCTCGATCTCACGCATTGACGATCTTCTCGAGCACCTGCTGCGTGTTTTTCAGCGACGGAAAAACGGCGTATGGATCGTGCTCCTGGAGCTGCTCGACCGTGTAGTGGCCGCTGGCGACGCCGATCGCCTTCGCGCCGAGTGAGCGGCCGCACGCGATGTCAGCGGGAGTGTCGCCGATGACGATCATGCGCTTCCCCGCGATTTCGAGCCCGAGCTCCTCGCTCGCCCTCCTTTGCGCGACTGCCGGAAGCTCGGGCCGGTGCTCGTGATCCGAGCCGAACGCGTTGGCTCGAAAACGATCGGGGTCGATCCCGGCCGCCGTCAGCTTGGTGCGTGCGCCGGGCTCGACATTCCCGGTGAGCAGGCCGAGTACGACATCTTTGCGCGGCTCGAGCGCATCGAGCAGCTCGACGACGCCCTCGAGTGGATGCACGTTGAACTTCCCGCTCTTCACTCCGTCGCGAAGCCCTTCGAGGTAAATCTCGATCAGCTTCTCCATCCGCGAATCGATGTGCTCATCGGAGTGACCCTCGAGGCGCATGACGTCGCGCACGATCTGCTTGTCGGTCTTTCCGTCGTACCGATACGCGGGATTCCCGGGCGACCCGAAGATCGAGCCCAGCGCCCGCCGCATCGATGTGCGTCCGAGCCCCTCCGAATTGAGCAGCGTGCCGTCGATGTCGAAGAGGACGAGCCTCATGTTCTGGTGAGGAATACGCCGGCGATGATCGTCACCGCGCCTAGGCCCTGGAAGATCGTCGGGACTTCACCGAGAAACGCCCACGCCGCCAGAAGGGCGACGATCGGTTGCAGGTTCGAGTACACAGCGGTGCGGGTAGGCCCGAGCACCCGCAGGCCGCGATACCAGAAGAAGTACGCGACGCCCATCGAGATCACGCTCGAGTAGAAAAGCGCGAGCCAACCGCCGGCACCGACGCTGGACCAGTCGGTGGCGACCAGCGCGGGCATCGACGCGACGAGCAATGGCACCGCACCTCCGACCATCGTGACGGCCGAGAGCTGGATCACGTCGATCCGTTTCGTGTACGGCTGCAACATGATCGTGTAGGCGGTCCAGCATAGAACCCCAAGGAACACAAGGACTGATCCGAGGAGTGTCGTCTGGCCATTCGATGATGTCGCGCTTCCCGCGATCACGAGGGCGACGCCGATCACCGAGAGAGCGATGCCGACGAGGGTCATCCGCTTCACGCGCTCCATGCCACGAGCCCTCGCCGCGAGCGCGATGAACGCCGGCGCGGCACCGACGATGAGAGACGCGTTGCC
>JADGQV010000139.1 GCA_017881465.1 Gemmatimonadaceae bacterium | reverse complement strand
GCATCGCCGCGCGACAGCCGTCCATCAGAGAATTCTTTGCGACGCTGGGACGGCGCCATCCCCCGCGTTCCACTGGGAGTCACCGCGGTAGCGCGCGCCCGGGCAACAGCGTGCCGGCCGACACGGGCGCGCCTCCGGGAAGCTCCGCTCCGAGCGCTTCGCTCGACGCGGTGTTCGCCGGAGCTACGGTGAGCGCCTCGGACAGCCGCGCGGCCTCACGGCTTGCCGGCGCCTTCAGCGGCACGGCCGGTACCGCGAGAGCTACTCCGCCAACGCCACCGATGCCGACGCCGCGCGTGAATCCCCGGATGCCATACACGCAGGAATCGGAAGAAGACGTCGCGAAATTCCGCGCCTGGCTCGACGGGCTCACGGGCGAGTGAGAATCGCCGTCATCAATGGCCCCAACCTCAATCTGCTCGGCACGCGTGAGCCGGCTCTCTATGGGACTGAAACTCTGGCTGATATCGAGTCGCGCCTCTTGAAGGTCGCGAAGGAGCTCGGCGTCGAGCTCACATTCTCGCAGCACAGCGGGGAAGGGGAGATCGTCGACGCGGTTCACGCCTTGCGCGGTCGTGCCGACGGCGCGCTGGTGAACGCGGGAGCATACAGTCACACCAGCCTCGCCATTCGCGACGCGCTGGCGGGAGTGAAAGTTCCTTTCGTGGAAGTCCATCTCACCAACATTTACGCGCGCGAGCCAGAGCGCCGTCGCTCGGCGCTCGCCGATGCGGCGCTCGCCGTCATCTGCGGCTTCGGCGCGTACGGCTACGAGCTGGCGCTGCGCGGATTGGTGAAGAGTCTTCCGGTTGCCGCCAATGGCTGATCGTCGACCAGCGCGCGTGGCGGCGCTCCGCGATGCGATCACCGCCGCACATATCGATGCGCTCGTTCTCACGAGCCTTCCCAACGTGCGCTATCTCACCGGTTTCTCCGGCTCGAGCGCGCTCCTTCTCGTGACGCAGCGGGATCTCCATTTAATCACCGACTTCCGCTACGACACGCAGGTGCGCGACGAGGTGGGCGATCTCGCGACGATCCGCATCGAAGCGCAGAGCCTGTGGACGGGATTGTGGAATTTGGCAGCAGGCCTCGCCGGGATCGAGGTAGTTGGATTCGAGTCCGCGCACCTGCTGCATCGCGACTTTCAGCGTTTGCTCACCGAGGGCACGCGCTGGCAGTGGCGGCCCCAGATCAATCTGGTCGAGGCGCTGCGCGAGTCGAAGGATGCGGACGAAGTCGCGCTCATCCGGCATGCTGGAGAGATCGCGATTCGCGCGCTGACCAGGACCATCAAGGAGATCCGTCCCGGATTGACCGAGCTGAACGTCGCTGGAATCCTCGAGCACTCGCTGCGCGACGAAGGGAGCGAGGAATTTCCATTCTCGGCGATCGTCGCATCGGGCCCACGGGCGGCGCTTCCGCATGCGCGCGCATCATCGCGCGTGATCGAGCGCGGTGATCTGCTGCTCCTCGATTTCGGCGCCCAGTACAAGGGCTACTGCTCCGACATCACGCGCACCATGGTGATCGGGCCCGCCTCGAGCGAGCAGCGCGAGATCTACGAGATTGTGAGGCACGCCAACGCCGTGGCCTCGAAATCGGTGCGGGCGGGAATGAAGGGACAGGATGCCGACGGTCTGGCTCGTCGCTACATTGAGGATCAGGGGTACGGCGCCGCTTTCGGGCACAGCCTCGGTCACGGGTTGGGACTCGAGGTGCACGAGGCGCCACGGCTGTCGAAAACCGTCGAGACCCTGCTGGGACAGGGCGCGGTGGTGACGATCGAGCCGGGAATCTACCGTCCGGGTTGGGGAGGGGTCCGCATCGAGGACGACGTCCACCTCGCCGCGAAGGGGCCGGAAATACTCACCGATTTTACCCGAGAGCTCCTCGAAGTAGCATGAGCCCCGCTCCAGTGCCGACCCCATCATACGCCCAATGACGATGATCGATCTCCGCTACGTGAAAAAGCTCGTGGAAATGCTCGACGGATCGAGTGTGGATTCGATCGAGATTTCGTCCGAAAAGGGGATGAAGATCAGGATCTCGAAGACTCCGCAGCAGCGCGGAGCGGTGCAGATGGCGGCGCCGATGGTGATGCCCTCGCTGCTGCCGGCCGCTGTTTCCGCAGCGCGCGCGGACGCGAATGCCGGCGCGGTCGAAGTGCCAAGGCTCGAGGCCGCGAAGTCGAGGTATCTGGAAGTGAAGTCGCCGATGGTCGGCACGTACTACAGCGCTCCCGAGCCGGGATCGAAGCCGTACCTCGCGGTCGGTGACAGAATCAGCAAGGGTCAGATAGTCTGCATCATCGAAGCAATGAAAATCATGAACGAGATCGAGTCCGAGTTCGACGGAGTGGTGAAGGAGATTCTCGCGCAGAACGCGCATCCCGTCGAATATGGCCAGGTCCTCCTCCGCGTAGATCCCAATGGCTGAAAAAATGGTTCCGCAAGCTCCAAAAATGACTCCGCAGGCTTCGAAGTCCGCCACCGCATCAGGGCCGGGCTTCGATTACAAGGCCGTGCTACAGCACATGATCCAGTCGAACGCATCGGACCTTCACCTGAAAGTCGGGCGGCCCCCTACGCTCCGCATCGATGGCCACATGATGTCCATGGAGCTGCCGGCGCTCAAGCAGGAAGACCTGCGCAGCCTCGCCGAGCAGATCATGGCGCCCAAGAACATCAAGGAGTTCTCCGAGCAGAAGGAGGCCGACTTCGCGCTCGCGGTGCCGGGCATCGGGCGCTTCCGCGTCAACGCCTACCAGCAGCGCGGAACGATCGCCTACGCGCTCAGAACCGTGCCCTTCCAGGCAAAGACCATCGCGGAGCTCAACCTCCCCGAGGTGTGCGAGCGAATCTCGCTGATGCCGCGCGGCTTGATTCTCGTCACGGGAATCACTGGATCCGGAAAATCGACGGCCCTTGCGTCGATGCTTCACTACATCAACCAGAACCGGCACGCGAACATCATCACGATCGAAGATCCGATCGAGTTCCTGCACCGCGACATCAAGAGCAGCATCAACCAGCGCGAGGTTGGAACCGACACCAATAGCTTCGCCCAGGCGCTGCGCCGCGTGCTGAGGCAGGACCCCGACATTCTGCTCGTGGGCGAGATCCGCGACCTCGACACCCTCGACACCGCTCTCAAGGCGGCCGAGACGGGTCACCTCGTCTTCTCGACGCTGCACACGACCGATGCGACGCAGACCATCAACCGTGTGCTGTCGTTCTACCCGCCGCACCAACAAACCGAAGTGCGCTACATGCTGTCCACGGCGCTGCGCGCGATCATTTCGCTGCGTCTCGTTCGTCGCGCCGACAAGAAGGGAAGAGTCCCTGCCGCCGAAATACTGGTCAATACCGAGGCGGTGCGCGACCAGATTCGCGACATGTCCAAGGCCCTCAACATTCCGGCCCTGATCAAGGAAGGCGGCGTCGCCTACGGGATGCAGAGCTTCGATCAGTCGCTCATGAACTGGTACCACAAGGGCGTGATATCCTACGACGATGCGCTTTTCGCAGCGACCAACCCGGCGGAATTCGCGCTTCGCGCGCAAGGAATCAACGCTTCAAGTGATACCTCCTGGGATACGGTTAAGCAGGAAGTCACCTAGCGAAAAGATTCTTTCGGTTCGCGGAGTCCGGTGCGTTTTCCCAAGTGAACGGGATCCGAGATCTGAGAGCGCATAGATCGTAGTTGTTGGTCACTACGCGGAGACGTCACCGGTGCGGCTCGGGTACAAGCAACGGCAAATTTGCAGGTGATCCATTGAGCAGGGTCGGAGCGTGGTGACTTAGTTCTGTCATCTGTGCCCTCTGAGATCTCGGATCCCGTTCTTTTCATTAGTTGCAATCTCGGATCCCGTTCTTTTCAGCAGGGGAATCTCGGATCCTATTCTTTTAGTCAGTTTTCCCGGAACAACGCTTAATGAGCAACAGTGTTTAAGAAAGTCCTAATCGCTAATCGCGGAGAAATTGCCCTCCGTGTGATTCGCGCCTGTCGCGAGCTCAGCATCCAGACGGTGGCCGTGTACTCCGAAGCGGATCGCGAATCGCTCCACGTGCGCTTCGCCGACGACGACGTCTGCATCGGGCCCGCTCCGGCGCGCGAGTCCTACCTCAACATCCCGCGCATCATCGCCGCCGCCGAGATCGCCGGCGCCGACGCCATCCATCCCGGCTACGGTTTCCTCGCCGAGAACGCGGAGTTCGCCGAGACGTGCATCGCGTCCAACATCAACTTCATCGGACCGACCCCGCAGCAGATCCGGCTCATGGGCGACAAGGCCGCCGCCCGCAAGACGATGCAGGACGTCGGAGTGCCGATCATTCCGGGCACGCACGGGCCGGTTGACGACTCGGACGAAGCTCTCAGGTTCGCGCGGGAAATCGGCTTTCCCGTGATCATCAAGGCGGCGGCCGGCGGCGGCGGAAAGGGAATGCGCGTCGCCACCGACCCGGAGGATTTCGCGCGATCGTTTCAGCTGGCGCGGTCCGAAGCGCTCTCCGCGTTCGGCAACGGCGAGGTCTACATCGAGAAGTATCTCTCGCGCCCGCGACACATCGAGTTCCAGATTCTGGGCGACCGGCACGGCAACATCATCCACCTGGGCGAGCGCGACTGCTCCGTGCAGCGCCGCCACCAGAAGCTGATCGAGGAAGCGCCCAGCGTCGCGCTCACCGATGCGCTGCGCCAGAAGATGGGAGACGCCGCGGTGAAGGGCGCGAAGGCGATCGACTACGTCGGCGCCGGCACCATCGAGATGCTGCTCAACGAAGACAAGTCATTCTACTTCATGGAAATGAACACCCGCATTCAGGTCGAGCACCCGGTGACCGAGGTGCTGACGGGTGTGGATCTGGTGAAGGAGCAGATCCGCGTGGCGAGCGGAGACAAGCTCTCGGTGAAGCCGCCCATCGAGCGCCGGGGCCACGTCATTGAATGCCGCGTCAACGCCGAAGACCCGGCGCGAAACTTTCAACCGTCACCGGGCCGGATCGATGTGTTCCATCCGCCCGGTGGTCCTGGAGTTCGTCTGGACACCCACGTCTACGCGGGCTACACAGTTCCGCCGTTCTACGATTCGCTCATCGCCAAAGTCATTTGCCAGGGTCGCGACCGGCCGGAGGCGCTCCGCCGCATGCAGGTCGCGCTCGAGAGCTTCATCATCGAGGGCATCACCACCACCATCCCGTTTCTCGCTCGCGTCATGGCCAACAAGCATTTCCAGGAGGGCGCCGTGGACACCAAGTTCCTCGAGCGCGAAAGCGAGTTGATGAAGGAGCCAATCAGTGCGGCTTGATGTTTTCTTCACGCCCAATCAGGTAAAGCCGATCGAGACCGCCGGACGCCTCGTCGTGATCGTCGACGTCCTCCGGGCTTCCACGACCGTCGCCACCGCGCTCGGCAACGGCGCCAAGACGGTGATCCCCGTCGAGGGTGCGGATGAGGTGATCCTTCGCTCGAAGGAGTTTGCCCGATCCCAGATCCTGCTCGCCGGCGAGCAGAAGATGTACCCCATCGCCGGTTTCGACATCGGCAACTCGCCGCAGGCGTTCACGAAGGAGGTGGTGGAGGGGAAAACGATCCTCATCACCACCACCAACGGCACCCGGACGCTCCTGGGGGTGCAGAACGCCCGTGAC
>JADGQV010000138.1 GCA_017881465.1 Gemmatimonadaceae bacterium | reverse complement strand
ATGCGGCGGTGTCGCACGAACCCGACGACGCCATCTCCCGCGCTCGAGAACCACAGCTCGATGCCAGGATTCAGAATCTGGTACGCGGTCGAGTTCCACCCGAATGTCAAAACGAGCTCGCGCGCCCTTTCACGTTGAGAGCCGACAGCAGAATCTGGCAACTATGATGATGCGGTAATGAGGATGTAAACTTGGTAAATGCACACTCGCAGACACCGCGCCAGACTTTCTCGTCTCTCTCAAAACGTCCTTCACCGTGCGCAACAGGTCACTCGCCCCGAACACGAGTTCTCCCGCCCCTGCATGGGTCGTCGCCACATATGATTGATGTACTTTCAACGCAGTCGCGGACAAATCATTCGCGGTCACGGTAACGGCAACGACGACGGGCACCACTAAGCCGGCGTCGGGGGTAGCAGGACCTCGTCGGCCTGCTACCCCAGCCACCCCGCTCCACGCAGATTCATTTAATGCAGCTATTCGCCTCCTCCTCGTTCGCGCCTCCCGAGAGTCTCCGCCTAAGGCGCGACCGAGCGGAGCGGATACTCAACGGCCTCCGGGCCGAGACTCAAGGAATCACCAGAGTCGAGCGTGTCGTCGCAGCTAAGCGCGCTCATCAAGTACGTCGGCCAGCTGGATGCGCCAAAGAACAGGATCGGCGTCAAAGTGAACGGGAAGATCCTCTTCCTCGATCCCGACGAGATATTCTGGATTCAGGCGCGCGATGACCTGGCGAGAATCCATCTCGCTGAAGTCGCGTATGACGTGCGCGAGCCGCTGAGCAGGCTGGAGGCGCGCTTGCCCAGCAATCGGTTCCTGCGCGTCCACCGCTCGACCATCGTCAATACGGCACAGGTGCGCGAGGCACAGCCATTCGATCAGGGAGACCAGATGCTGATTTTGCGGAACGGCAAGCGCATCACGACCGGGCGCAGCTACCGCAAGGCAGTGCAGGAATTTCTGAAGCGCGCCACGTGAGATTCATTCTCGCGGCGGAGGAAGGCGGAATTCCGCTAGTTCTTTCCCGCTCTGAGGGCGCGGATCGTGGCGCCGAGCTGCTCGATCTCGCGCCCGTACTCCGGCCAGTTGCCAGCCCGCTGCGCGGCGATCGCGCGGTCGTAGTGCGCCTGCGCCTCCCGAAGCAGCGCGCTGGGGGCGCCTGAGGGCGCGGCACCTGCAGACGGAACCGCTCCGCCGCCGACCACCGACGGCTCAATTCCGAGCGTGCTGAGCGAATCCTGCACGTCGGTTCTCGTTTGCGCCACTGCGCCTGAGCCGAACAGAGCATTGAGGCCCTCCTCCAGCGTCTCGCCCATCACGACGCGGTTCTCGTGGGCAACCACCACGCGCTTCAGCTCCGGAATGTTGCCGCCCTCGGCGCGAAGATAGATCGGCTGCACATAGATGAGTGATTCCTCGATCGGAATCACAAGCAGCTCGCCCCTGATTACCTGTGAGCCTTTCTGATCCCAGAGCGTGAGCTGCCTCGAGATATCGGTGTCCTGGTTGATGCGGTTCGCGATCTGCTTGGGCCCGTAGACGAGGCTCTGCTTGGGGAACCGGTACACCGAGAGCTTTCCGTAATTCTCACCGTCCATTCGCGCCACCATCCACGCCGCGAGATTGTCCTTCCCCCGCGGTGTGAAAGGCGTCATGAAGATGAACTCGGGATTCTTTTCTCCAGGCAGTCGCATGATGATGTGACGCATGAACGGATTCTCGTTCGTCGCCTTGTCGAGGACGCCCGGAATCTGCCACTCATCTTCGCGATGATAGAACGCGTCGGGTTCGGTCATGTGATACGTTGCGTGCAATGTCGTCTGGATCCTGAAGAGATCGCCCGGATAGCGGACGTGTCTCCGGATGTCGGCCGGCATGGCGCTGATCGGCTTGAAGATTCCGCCAAAGATTTTCGCGTACGTCCGGATGACTGCGTCGTTCGGCTCCGCGATGTATGCGTCAACCGTTCCGTCATAGGCGTCGATCACGACCTTCACGCTGTTCCGCATGTAGCTCGTTCCGTCCGCGGTGCGCTGCGAGTACGGATAAGCGTCGCTCGTCGTGTACGCGTCGAGGATCCACTTCAATTGCCCGGCGTCGGTGATCATGAGGTACGGATCGGCGTCGAAGTCGAGAAACGGCATCGCCGTCGTCGCGCGCTCCATGACGTTGCGCCGGTAGAGAACCCTCGCGCTTCCCTTGATGTCGTCGGAAAGAAGAATCTTGAGCGAGCCGAGCTGGAACGCGTATAACACTCGCCGGAGGAAGGATCCGATCGGGACTCCACCGCGGCCCGTGTATTTGGTGTAGATGTTCTTGTCCCCGGCGGGATAGTCGAACTCCTGCTGTCCCGTGCCGACGAATACGTACTCGTTGGTGAGCTCGCCGTAGTAGACCTGGGGACGAGTGAGCTTGATCGAGACCGTCGAGACCGGCGGCAGATCCTTGATGAAGAGAACCGGCAGACCTTCGCTGGTCACCTGATTCACGGGCGCCATCGTCACGCCCATGCCGTGCGTGAAAGTCAGCCTCGAATTGATGAATGTGCGGGTGGGAAGCGACTCGGAATTCAGCTCGCGGGCCGCAATGTGAACCTGCCGGTACTTGCCATCGATCATGTACCGATCGTCGTCCGAGGACACGAAGTCGTAGTAAGTCCGAATTTCCTGGAGCTGCTTCAACGTCTGCATCAGCAGGTCGCGCTCCCAGAGCCGCACGTTATCTACGGTGGCCGCGTTCGCCTTTATGTTCGCATTCGTCAGCTGAACTTCGCCCGACAGGTCCTTCCCCTCGACCTTGTCCAGGCCCCACGCGTTGCGCGTGGCATCGATGTGTTGCCTGATATAGGGCGTCTCGCGCGTCAGCTCATTGGCCGAGACAACGAGCTTCTGGAAGGCGGCGGGGACAATCCCGCGGGCCAGCAGGCTCACTGCCACGTAGAAAACGGTCGCCGAGACGGCTGACCAGACGAGTTTGTCGCGCGCGATTCCGAAGACGACCCACGCGGCGGCAATGAGCGCCGTGATCGCACAGATGTAGAGCCCCGGCAGCGCGATGTGAACGTCGGTGTAGCTCGCGCCCACGAGTGGCCCGGTGGTCGAGAAGAGAAGACTGGATGTGTCGACGATCCAGAGGCGTATCGCTATCAGCACGAACAGCAGTGCCAGAAGTCCGCCGAGATGTCGCGCCGCCCGCGGCTTGGCGGACGCGCGGCGCGGAGGCAGCGTGATGTCGTTTCGCAACCAGTACATCGCGCCCGTCGCGACAAGCGAGAGCAGGGTGAGCGTTATCAGCGTACCCAGCACTCCCGAGATCAGCGGGAGGCGGAAGAGATAGAACGAGATGTCGCGGTTGAAGAGCGTATCCCGCGTTCCGAGCGCTACACCGTTCATTCCCTTGAGGAGCGTCAGCCACCACGCGGAGAGCGAGATCGCGCTCAGAAAGGAGAGAAGGACAGCGGCTGGCAGAAAGAGCTTGGTGAACATCCGCGAGACATCTACCGTCACGCCGTCGCCGCGATTCACGAACAGCACGGGGAACCCGGTCGCGGCCCCGCGCGCCATCCGTACGTTGCCGTAGAAGTAGGCGAAGGTGAACGCACCGCCCACAAAGAACAGGCCGACCCGCCAGATCAACGAAGTGGCGAAGACCGTCTGAAAACCGATTTCCTTGAACCAGAGCCAGTCCGTGAAAAAGCCGGCCAGCCACGGAACGACGATCAGCGCGACAAAGATGGCAGCCACGATCCACAGCACGATCCGCCGGAGGGAGCGTGGGAATGGAGGCAGGCGCGCGGGCCCGGGACGTTCGAATGGTGTACCCATACGACAAGAACATGCACCCAGGAGCCCAGGAACACAAAAGGGCATCCATTGGATGCCCTTCTTTCCTGAGACTTGCCTGGCCTGATTTCTTTGGTGCCGGCCGGCTACGCTCGACTCACGAACGCGGAGCGCCCGCGGCCTTCGTCGTGATCACGACGACTCCGTACGACGCGTCGGGACCGTACTGCTTGAGCGCTGCGTGTCCCTTGATCACAAGGATCTCTGAGATCTGCTCGGGGGTCAGCGACGGCACCTGATCGCGCTGGAGCCGCACACCGTCGACGACGAAGAGAAGCGGAACCTGCGTCATGCCGAGCGCGACACCGCTCGCAACAGAGCGTCCCGAGGGCTGCGGTGAGAGGGCGCGCTCCGCCGTGCAGGCGGTGGCGGCAGCGGCGAGTGCGAGAATCAGTGTCAGATGAGCGAGTTTCATATTTTCCCCGAAGGCGGTGTCCAACCTCAGCTGTAGCATTGGCCGTGCCACCGCCCTTGACCCCGCGAAACACAAGGTCGAGCTCACCCGTTGACTAGGTGGCGGGTTTCCAGCTCCCTTTTGCGACCGCCGGTATGAACGATTCCAGCCCCGGCGGCGGGAAGGCGAGGGTCTGCCCCTTTTCGGCGCTCATATAGGCCGCCATGAGGATCTTCACGACCTCAAAACCGTCATCGAAAGTGAGCATTGGCTTCTCGCCGCTCAGAAACGCGCGAGCCATGTGGCGGTTCTCGGCGCTGTAGCCATACACCGACGCCTCTTCGGCGACGACGGGCATCAAACCCATCTCGGCGTTCTGCTTTTCGACGAGATCCTCGCCGGATTTTCCCTTCACTTCCCTGCTGAAAAACATCTTGAGGCTCGAGTCGAGCGTATTCCATGACATCGAGTACTCGGGCCCGAGCAATTCCGCCGACAGCCTGAGACCAGCCCCGATGAACGCCCACGAGGTCGTCACCTCGCCGACCAGAGGCTCTCCGTCCTCCGATTCGTACTCTATAGTGGCGCGGGCGAAGTCCTCGGATGGACGTTTGGTGTAGTCGACGTCCTTCCCCATCGTCTCCGAGAGCTGCTTAGCGTATTTGGCGCGCGACCACTTGAGGGAGGCGATGTGGGCGCTGATCCGCACCGGCTTGATCGAAGAGCGCGGAGAACCGGGTTTGGTGAGGAGATGCCGCACCACTTCGACAGAGTGGCACATCATATCGTTGAGGACTCCGCCCCCCTGGAGCGACCCCTGCCAGAACCACGGCATGTGGGGGCCGCTGTGCTCCTCGGCGGCCCGGGCGAGGTACGGACGGCCCGTCAGCGCGGCGCCGCGCGCCCATATCAGCTCGCGTCCGCGGGTAATGTCGGGAGCGAACAGCTGGTTCTCGAGATACCCCGTGCTCAGGCCGACGCTGCGCGCGAGGTCGGCCACTTTTTTTGCTTCGGCGACGTTCCGCGCAAGCGGCTTTTCGCAGGCGAGCCCCCTCAGAGTTCCGACGCCGCTCTTGATCGCGCCGACAATCTCTTCGATGTTCGCGATGCGCGCCTGATTGGGACCGCACAGCCATAGCGCGTTGATCGCGGGATCGGCGACCATGTCACGGATCGATTGGTACGGACGCGCCTCGCCGACGTCGAGCTCTCGCGCCAGTGCCGCCGAAGAAGCCGCGTTCTTTTCGTTCGGACTCCAGACTCCGCGGACATCGATCTCGCGCACGGATGTCAGCGACTGAATGTGGAAGCGCGCGTTGAAGCCGCTTCCCACGAAACCGATACCGAGACGTTCTGTGCTCATGTCGTTCGCCGAAAAGGTTCGCGGTCAGTTCATCAATCGGGTGTGAGGCGCAGCTTCTTCCTGTCGAACTTCGCGTACGTCACGCCCAGTTT